>JANQOA010000089.1 GCA_028279305.1 Pseudomonadales bacterium | reverse complement strand
GGCTGTGGCAGATTTACCTGTTGTTTGCCCTGTTCGGCGCCGCCAACACCGGGGTGTCCCTGGTGGTGGGCACCACGCTGATCACCTGGTGGTTTCCGGTCCAGCAGCCGCGCCACATAAATACCGCCGATGCCGCCGGTGACAAAAAACAGCGTCACCGCAAACGACACCGCCGCCAGCGGCGTATTTAGAACTTTGGCGAGCTCGGTCATATAGACCGACATGTTGTAGAAGCCAAACCCGGAACTGACGGTTTGCACCAGCAGAATCGCCACCACAATTACCCAGCCATAGCGGCCCGGTGCGCCCATTGCAGCCCTCAAGGCAGAACCGCGCCTACTACCTCGCTGAGGTTCTGCATGGAGAAAGGTTTGCTCAGAATCCAGGTATTGCGGTTGTCCAGATCGGTGATTTCTTCTTCGCTGAAACCGGTCATGAACACCACTTTCTGCTCCGGCAGATGCAGGCGGATACGGTCATAAACTTCCACCCCGGACATGACCGGCATGCCGATATCCAGCAGCACAGCGTCAAAGTCGCCGCTGTCCAGCGCCTGCAGGGCTTCTGCGCCGCTGGCCACACAGTGTACATCCACACTCATGCGCTTCAGCATCTCACTGGTGACGATCCGTACCGCCTCGTCATCGTCCACCACCAGAATGGTGCTGCGCGCGCTCATCGGTTCACCTGTCTTAAGCGCCTGCCGCCCATTTGCCCATTCTTCTTTCGTTTCCCGCCGACTTTCGTTTCCTGCCGACTATAGAAGCAACCCGGGCAAAGATCTATCGCATCAGGCGCCGTTTTCGAGATACCCGTTCAGGCGCAACGCTTCCAGCAGGCCGGTGAGGATCAGATCTGATACCACGTGGTCAAACAGCTGCTCGCGGTCGAATAAGTGCGCAAAGCCGCCGGTGGCGATCACCAGAGGCGGTTCGTCAGCAAACGCCTCAGCGGTAATGCGGCCGGCCAGTTCGCGCACCATGCCCACATTGCTCCAGTACAGGCCGCTTTGAATACTCTCCGTGGTGGTTTTGCCGATGGCGGACCTGGCGGGTTTAATTTCCACCGACGGCAGCTTGGCGGTTTTTGATTCCAGCGCTTCCATGGCCAGACGCACGCCGGGCATGATATTGCCGCCGAGGAAGGTGCGGTCCTTGGTCACCGCGCACACAGTGGTGGCGGTACCAAAATCCACCACAATCAGATTACGGTCGGGAAACAGCTTAACCGCGCCCATGGCGTCCGCAATGCGGTCGCTGCCCACTTCTTTCGGATCCTTGTAACCGATCTTCAGGCCGGTTTTGATGCCCGGCCGCATCAGCATCGGTTCCAGGTTAAAGTATTTCTGGCAACAGGCACGCAGCGAATAGTTGAGCTCCGGAACTACGGAAGAAATGGCCACCACTTCAATACGCTCCGGGTCCACGCCGTTCTCACGCAGCGCGCCGCGCAGAAATACACCAATTTCATCCGACGAACTGCGCGCAGTGGAAGCGTGGCGAAACTGGGTCAGCAATTCTCCGTTGGCAAATACACCGCAGTAAATCTGGCTGTTGCCCACATCCAAAGCCAATATCATTTTTCTCGCCCCTTATCCCGCCTGTCCGTATTCGACATTGTCGATTAACCTTACGCTATGCCCGCCGCACTCAACCACCACCGCGCCGAACCGGCGCTGGCCGCGGGTGACTACGTAATCCACCTCAAAGCCGAGCCCCTGCAACTGACGGGCCACTTCAGCGTCACCCGCCGCGGAGCGCAGCGCCTGGTTGAATTTATGCGCACCCTTGCGCGCGCCGCCGCTTAAGAGTTTGTTGCGGGAACTCATCGCCAGCCCGTCACACTCGCGTACCGTGGCGCAGGGTACTATCTCCACGTCCATAAAAAATGCCGCCGCCATGTCACGGATCAATACGTACTGCTGATAGTCCTTCTCGCCAAAATAAGCGCGCCGCGGCCGCACCAGGTTCAGCAGTTTCATAACCACCGTCAACACCCCGGTAAAGTGCCCGGGCCGGTTGCCGCCGCACAGCTCTTTGCTGAATTCGTTTTCGTTCACCTGGTAGCGGTAGCCGTCCGCATACATGTCTTCGTAACCCGGCAGAATGACAAAGTCCACGCCCAGATCCCGGGCAATGCGCAGGTCTTCCTGCAGCGTATCGGGGTAGTTGGCCAGATCATCGGGATCGTTAAACTGGGTGGGGTTGACGTAGATGCTGAGCACGGTCAGATCGTTTTCCGCCACACTGCGCTGCATCAGGGAGGCATGGCCGTCGTGCAGCGCACCCATGGTGGCGACAAAACCCACATCGCCGTGCAGGCTGGGGCGCAGCGCCTGCCACTCACCTATGTCTTCAATAACTTTCATGCGTAAGCCTCCCCGGCACAGGGGAAGCGCCCCGTGGTTACATCCGCGTGGTAGCGGTTCACCGCCCCCAGCACGGTCTCCTGTCCCTGCAGGTAATGGCGCAGGAATTTGGGCTTGAAGCCCGCGTCCATGCCCAGCATATCCTGCAGCACCAGTACCTGCCCGTCGGTACCCGCGCCGGCACCAATGCCGATGGTGGGAATCTGCAGGGAATCGGTGATCTGTACCGCCAGTTGTTGCGGTACACACTCCAGCACCAGGGCAAAACAGCCGGCATCCTGCGCCGCCCGGGCATCCGCCAGGATGGCAGCGGCGGCAGCCTGGCTGCGGCCCTGCACCTTGTGCCCGCCAAAAGCTTCCACCGACTGCGGGGTAAGCCCCAGATGGCCCATAACCGGCACCCCGGATTGCACGATATGGGCCATGATATCCGCCTGGCCCGCCACACCTTCAATTTTTACGCAGTTGGCACCCGCCTGCATCAGCGCGCCGACGGCGTCCATGGCGGCCTGCAGGCCCTTGCGCATGGACAGAAACGGCATGTCACCAATAACAAACTTATCCGGCGCGCCGCGCCGCACCGCGGCAGTGTGCATGGCCATCATATCCACGGTGGCGTGCACGGTGCTGTCGAAACCGTGCATGACCATGGCCAGGCTGTCGCCAACCAGCAGCGTGTCCAGATCAGATGCATTAAGAATACGGGCCGACCAGTAGTCATAGCAGGTGGCCATGGAAATTTTCTCGCCGGCTTGCTTGCGCGCGGCAAAATCCAGGATGTTCAAACTACCCCCCTTACGGGAGGGACTGTGGTAAGTACCTGTCCCTCGATCTATTCAGGATCAAGTCTTCACAAAAAACTATAAAGACGTTCTTTTTTATAACAACCCGCAGACTAGTGGCTGCGGCACCCGGTCTTTGTCCCGGCAGGATCAAAGCCGCTGCGCGAGCGTACTATCGATTATTTTTATTGTCCACCGAGCCTGCGGGCGGCGTATATCCATTCATAGTAATCACCGCCTTGCCGATCACCTGCCTGTGCTCCAGCAGACGCATGGCTTCCACCGCCTGTTCCAGCGGCAGCGCGTGGCTGATATAAGGGTTGATGTCGCCTGCCGCCGCCATGGCAAACAGGGCGTCTTCGTTTTCCCGGCCCCGCTCCGGGTCGCGACGGCCGTATTCACCGGCGCGTACGCCAATGACGGCAATCTGTTTAATCAGAATCAGGTTCACCGGAGCCTGGGGCCAGCGGCCGCTGGTGAAACCAATGGTGAGAATGCGCCCGCCCCAATTGACACAACGCATGCTTTCGTCGAACACGTCGCCGCCGACCGGGTCGTAAATGACATCCGCGCCGCGGCCGCCGGTGAGCGCCTTAACCTGCTCGCGGAAGCCGCCCAGGCTGCCATCCGCCCGGGTATAGTTGATGACGTGGTCGGCGCCGCGGCTTTGCACCACCGTCAGCTTCTCATCGGTGCCGCCGGTGGCAATCACGGTTGCGCCCATCCATTTGCCCAGGTCCACCGCCGCCATGCCGACGCCGCCGGTGGCGCCGTGCACCAGCAGCGTTTCACCCCGCTGCAGCGACCCGCGCCGGTACAACGCCACATAGGCGGTCAGGTAGGCGGTCTGGTAGCTGGCGGCGGCAGCGTAATCCATATTTCCGGGCAGCGGCCGCACCGCACTTTCCGGCACATTCAGCGCCTCCGCAAAACCGCCGTAACGCACCGACACGATAACCCGGTCGCCGGGTTTGAAGCGCTCCGCGCCGGTGCCGCAAGCCACCACATCCCCCGCCGCTTCGCCGCCGGGGGCAAAAGGCAGCGGCGGCTTGAACTGATACTTGCCCTGGATCATCAGCAGATCCGGGAAATTAACCGCGCAGGCTTTCAAGCGCACCTGCACTTCACCCGCCGCCGGCTCGTCCAGTTCCACTTCGCTTAAACGTACGCTGCCTATGTCATCGTTAACGGCGCTGCACATTACAGCCCGCACACGGGTAGCCACCGGAGGTCCGCCTTCAGTCCTGCAGCAGGTCCGCCAGCGCGCGTTTGGCCATCACTTTAACCAGGTGCGCCCGGTACTCGGCAGATGCGTGCAGATCGTTGTTAAAGCCGGCGTCGGGAACTTCCACACCATCCAGCGCTTCCGGCCGCAGGTTCTGATTCAGTACCTGCTCAATACCGCTGGCGCGGAACGCACAGGGCCCGGCGCCTGTGACGCCAACGCGGATGGTGCCGGCAAAGTCCGCGATCAGCACACCAACCACCGCATAGCGGGAGGCGGGATTGGGAAACTTGCGGTACGCAGCCCGGGTGGGTACGGGAAAATCAATGCGGGTGATGATCTCGCCGGGCTCCAGGGCGGTTTCAAACAGGTCCTTAAAGAACTCGTCTCCGGCAATGCTGCGCTGCTGGGTGACCACCGTTGCACCCAGCCCTATCACCGCGCTGGGATAGTCTGCAGCCGGGTCGCTGTTGGCCACAGAGCCGCCGATGGTGCCGCGGTTGCGCACCTGGTTGTCGCCGATCTCTCCCGCGAGCTGTGCCAGCACCGGCAAGGCGGCACGGATTTCCGCTGAGCCGTGCACCTGATTGTGGCGCGTGAACGCACCCACCTGCACGCTGTCAGTATTCACCTGGATACCGTTCATGTCATCTATGCCGGACAGGTCAATCAAATCCGTGGGCGCGGCCAGACGCTGTTTCATGGTGGGAATCAGGGTCATGCCGCCGCTGAGATACATGGGGTCGTCCGCCGCTTTGAAGATCGCCACAGCTTCGTTCAGGTCGGTCGGCTTATGATAGTTGTACTGGTACACGGCTTACTCTCCCCTGATCGCGCGCCAAACTTTTTCCGGCGTAGCCGGCATGGATATGTCCTTGTTGCCCAGGGCATGGGTCACCGCGTTCATGATTGCCGCGGGCGAGCCGATGGCGCCGGCTTCCCCGCAGCCCTTAACCCCCAGCGGGTTGTGGGTGCAGGGTGTGACCGTGGTGTCCACCTCAAAATCCGGCAGGTCGTCGGCGCGCGGCATGCAGTAATCCATTAAAGATCCGGTCTGCAGCTGCCCGTAGTCGTCATAGATGCCGTGCTCCATTAATGCCTGCCCGGCACCCTGGGCCACTCCGCCGTGCACCTGACCGTCAACTATCAACGGGTTGATAATGTGTCCGAAGTCATCCACCGCCACAAAGCGGACCAGGGTGGTGACCCCGGTATCGATGTCCACCTCCACTTCAGCAATATGCGTACCCGCCGGATAAGTGAAGTTCTTCGGATCGTAAAACGCTTTCTCGCTTAACCCCGGCTCCAGGTCTTCGGGATAGTCCGCCGGCACGTAGGAGGCAAAGGCCACCTCCTGAATCGATACCGACTGGTTGCTGTCGTGCAGCAAAAACTGGCCGTTCTCAAAGTCCACCTGGGACTCGTCCGCCTGCATCATGTGAGCGGCAATCTTTTTACCTTTGCTGATAATCTTGTCGGTCGCGGCAACCAGCGCTGACCCCCCGACGGCAATCGACCTGGAGCCATAAGTGCCCAGACCGAATTCCATGCGGCCGGTATCACCGTGGATAATCTCCACGTCTTCATAGTCCACGCCCAGGCGTTGTGAGACCACCTGGGCAAAGGTTGTCTCATGGCCCTGGCCATGGCTGTGGGAGCCGGTGAATACGCTGACCGAGCCGGTGGGATTAATACGCACCTCACCGCTTTCGTACAAGCCGACCCCGGCGCCCAGTTCAGTGGCCAGTTTCGACGGCGCCAATCCGCATGCCTCTATATAACAGGCAAAGCCGATGCCGCGGCGCTTGCCCTGTTCCGCCGCGGCCGCCTGGCGCGCCTCGAAGTTGTTGTAATCGATCAACTCCAGCGCTTTATCCAGGCTGGCTTCGTAGTTGCCGACGTCATAAACCAGCGCCACCGGCGTTTCATAAGGAAAATCTTCCGGCTGGATCATATTCATGCGGCGCAGGTCCGCCGGATCTTTGCCCAGTTCCCGCGCTGCCTGCTCCACTATCCGTTCCACCACATAGGTGGCCTCCGGCCGGCCGGCTCCGCGGTAAGCGTCCACCGGCGCGGTGTTGGTGTACACCCCCTGCACCTCAACATAAATGTTGGGAGTTTTGTACTGGCCGGCCAGCAGGGTGCCGTACAGGTAGGTAGGCACCGAAGAACCGAAGGTGGACAGGTAAGCCCCCAGGTTCGCGGTGGTCACCACCTTCAAGCCGGTAAACCGCCCGCTTTCATCAATGGCCAGTTCCGCCCGGGTGACGTGATCGCGCCCGTGGGCATCACTCAGAAAACTCTCCCCGCGCTCGGCAACCCACTTAATGGGTTTGTTGACCTTTGCCGCGGCCCAGATCACCGCGGTTTCTTCCGCGTATATAAATATCTTGGAGCCGAAGCCGCCGCCCACATCCGGGGCGATCACCCTGAGTTTGTGTTCCGGCGCAATCTGCACAAATGCGCTGAGCACCAGCCGTTCCAGGTGTGGATTCTGGCTGGTGGTATACAACGTATACTCGCCGGAAGCGGCATCAAACTGGCCGAGACAGGCGCGCGGTTCCATGGCATTGGGAATCAGCCGGTTGTTCAACACCTCCAGCGTGGTGACGTGGGCGGCCTTGGCAAACGCCATGCGGGTGGCGTCTTCGTCCCCCAACGCCCACTCGTACGCCAGATTATTGGGAATGTCCGCGTAGATGTCTTCAGAATGGGCAGCGGTGGCCAGGTCGATCACCGGGTTCAACTCGTTAAACTCCACCACCACCGACTCCGCCGCGCGTTTTGCCGCCAGCACTGAATCCGCCACCACCAATGCAAAGGGCTCGCCCACGTAGTTCACCCGGGTGGCGGCCAGCGGCGGGTGCGGGGCGGACAGCATGTCGGAGCCGTCTTTACTCTTTACCAGCCAGCCGCAGGGC
>JANQOA010000239.1 GCA_028279305.1 Pseudomonadales bacterium | reverse complement strand
GGGATTCAACTGGGGCAGGGGCCTGCCGCGCTAGCGCCGCCGGCCCTCCCGGCTCCCCTTGCTTCCGGTTGAGCCTCGCTGACGCGAGTCTCCCCCGCGCGCGCGGCGGCGGCTTAGAAACGCTTGGCAAGCCCCTGCCCCAGTTGATCCCTGCGTAGTTCAGGATTTTGCGGTTTCGTGATTCAGGGGGTGTCAGAAGTGCGGGTCGTTTCGCGCTTGTCCGTCCTCTTTGCTGGGAGTTTGACGTTGCTGCAGGGGTGAGCCGGGAAGCCAGGTGCACGGTGCTGTATGCCTACGGTAAACAACGTGGATCAATCCGTCAGGATTGGGCAACCTCCGGGTGCGGGGCACCGCTGCAGCCCGGACATCTCCAGCCCCGAGGCTGAACTTAGAAAGCAGTTGATCAAAACCAACGCTTCAGATCAGTAAACGCAAAATGCAACTGAGGCTGCAGGGCGGGCGGGGGATTAAGCGTTTTGCTGCCTCAAAGGGTGCCGCCGAGCGCGTGGGGGAGACTCGCGGCAGCGAGGCTCAGCCGCGGGTGAGGGCAGGCGGGAGGGCCGGCACCCAGCAGCACAACGCTTAATTTCCCGCCCGCCCGTCTTCATCTAATGACCATTGCACTTTTCTCTGGTTCTGCGCGGGGGGAACTTCAAACGTCTTCCGAACTCCAGCCTTCTTCTTCCCCTGGAATGCTGTGCTGTTCATCCACCCACGCGCCAAAGTCGATCAGCTTACACCGCTCCGAACAGAATGGGCGATGGCGGTTCTGGGTAGACCACTTCACCCGCTCGCCGCACGTGGGGCAGGGTACAATCCGCGCCATTTTCTGGGCTGGCTTTTCTAACACATCTTCTCCGTGGCGTAGCGGCGGCTGAGACTGAGGTAGACCTGATGTTGCTGGTCAACTTTAAGGTGCAACTGCGCCAGGTCCGCGTCGTTGACTATAACGTCGTCTGCCGCAGCCAGGCGTTGTTCCCGGCTGGCCTGGGCGCGCATGATGTTTTCCACCTGTTGCCTGGAATTGTTGTCGCGTGCCATGGTACGGGAAAGTTGCATGCTCTCGGGTGCGTCTATCACCAGCACCCGCTGGCACCAGTGGTGCTGGCGGGATTCCACCAGCAACGGATTCACCAGCAGCACGTAAGGGGCGGCGGCGGCGCTGATCTGTTCCCGCAGGTAAGCTGAGATCAAAGGATGCAATAGCTGCTGCAGCCACTGCCGTTGCTGTGCATCGGCAAACACTTTTTGCCGCAGCGCGGCGCGGTCCAGGCTGCCGTCGGCTTGCAGAATGTCAGCACCGAAGTGGTCAGCGATGGCCGACAGCGCCGGCTGCCCGGGTTCGACGACCACCCGGCTGGCTACATCCGCGTCCACGACCGCCACGCCGTGGGTACTGAAGTGGTCAGCGGCTGCACTCTTGCCGCTGCCGATGCCGCCGGTTAAGCCAACCAGAAACTGGGCCATGAAACAGGTTCTACAGTAAAAACAAACCCAGCACGATATCACGAAACATCAGGGTGACCCAGCCGGCCACGGCCAGGAAGGGACCAAAGGGTATGGCGTCGGCGCGGGACTGCCGGCGCATGACAATGCGCACCAGCGCGTAGGCCAGGCCGGTCACCGCAGCCAGCAGGATGATACTGGGCAGGGCCTGCCAGCCCATCCAGGCGCCCAGCGCGGCAAACAACTTGAAGTCACCGTATCCCATGCCTTCTTTACCGGTCAGAAATTTGAATGCCCAGAAGGTCAGCCACAAAAACAGGTAACCGGCGGCCGCGCCCAGCACTGCATCCGTCAGGGGCACGATGCCCGTGGTCAAAGCATTGGTCAGCAGGCCCAGCCACAGCAGCGGGTAGGTCAACTGATCAGGCAGCAGCTTGGTGTCGTAGTCGATGAAGGTGGCGGCAATCAGCAGCCAGCTGAACAGGCCGGCGGCCGCGGCCAGCGGGGTAAAACCGAATACGGCCACTACTGACAGGGTCGCCAGTGCAGTCAGCACCTCTATGCCGGGGTAACGTGCGGATATGGGGCTGCGGCACTCAGCACAGCGGGCGCGCAGTACCAGCCAGCTGATGACGGGGATGTTCTCCAGCGCGGTGATCTGATGATTGCAGTGCGGGCAACGCGAGCGCGGCACCATGAGGTTAAACGGAGGCTCTATTTGCTCCGCCTCCGGTCGTGGGGCGCCTGGCTGTTGAGCGTCTTGTTGCTCGAGGTCTGCCTGTCCGGGCAGCGGCGTCCGGGCATCCGCGGCTGAGTTTTCCAGCTGTTGTTCGTGAATGATAAATTCGGCCTGCTGCCGCCATTCCTTTTGCAGCATGACCGGCAGGCGGTAGATCACTACGTTCAGAAAGCTGCCGATGGACAGGCCCAGCCAGACCAGCACCAGCAGGCCAAGCCAGCCGTATGCGGTTAAGACCTCAAGCGCCACTGGGGTGTTTCAGTTTTACAGGCCCCGCCGCTTGCAGCGGCTATTAGCCGACCACCGCGCCCAGTTGGAAAATGGGCAGGTACATGGCAATAATCAGGCCGCCTACAAGAACCCCCAACACGGACATGATGATGGGCTCCATCAGGCTGGTCAGGTTATCCACAGCGTTGTCGACCTGCTCTTCGTAGTACGTGGCTGACTTGTCCAACATGTCGTCCAGCGCGCCGGCTTCTTCACCAATCGCCACCATCTGAGTCACCATGTTGGGAAAGACTCCGGTGCTGCGCATGGAGAAATTCAGCTGCTGACCGGTGGAGACATCGTCACGTACCTGCTGCACGGCATAGACGTACACCGAGTTACCGGTTGCACCGGCAACGGAGT
>JANQOA010000235.1 GCA_028279305.1 Pseudomonadales bacterium | reverse complement strand
CCGCCGGCCCTCCCGGCTCCCCTTCCTCCGCTCTTGAGCCTCGCTGCGCGAGTCTCACCGCTCCGTTGCGGCGGCGGCTAAAAAACGCGGCGTAACCCCACGCCCTGTGATCCCGTTATTGGGTTCTGGACGCAGCAGGTTTCGCAATCTAAACATCGTCAGAACTGAGCGCGTTTACTGGCAGGGAGTTGTTCGGGCTGCGAGTGCTTTCTGCAGCTCAGGCCAATAACAGACCTGGCGATTCCTTCGCCGCAGGCGTTACCTACGCAGAATCCGGACGAACTCCCAGTTCTGAAACGCTTGCGCCACTGTCCATCTTCCAGCGCCCGCACAACCCTTCAGCCGTGTACTGTCTGGCTAGTGGTAAAACTCCGCAGATTTGGAAGCAACATCCCCAGCCCTGAAGGAGTTGGGAATATCCAGTTCTGCAGGGCTGCGCATCGGGACCAGGTTTCTCGCTGCTTTTTGAGGGGCCGCCGAGCGCATTGGGGAGACTCGCAACGCGAGGCTCACAAGCGGAGCGAGGGCAGGCGGGAGGGCCGGCCCCGGGCAGCGAAAACCTGGTCCCAATGCGCTGGCCGGCCAACCCTGAACAACCCCAAACTAAATCAGAATGGGAATGGTTGATTCAAAAAATCCAGAACAATTTGTTTAAATCTAGCATCCGCAACAGTACTCAAATGATCTACATCCTGAATGGTGACATGCCGGCCCTGGGGCAGTGCGTCCGCCAGCATGTCAGCGCTGTCTACATAAGGATGGTCGTTTGTGCCGTTGACGACCAGCACGGGGAACGTTGCGTGACGTATGCCTGCGCCTGCCAGTTCCAGAGGGTATCCCTGGGGCCACATTTCCTCGGCTGAGCAGGCCAGCGACAGCAGGTTGTTGGAAGGGTTCGACTCAACAAAGCTGCGAATGGCTGCAGCCGCCGGGTCCGGTAACGCTGACGGACCCTGCGCCCGTAGCGCCCGGGCGATGATGCTGCCTTGCGCTGCTGTTGTGGCGGTTTCGTTGCCGATGCCGCCTAACACCATGGAGGTAAACCTTTGAGGGTGATGGCCGAGCAGCCATGCGCCCATAAAGGCGCCCATGGAATACCCCATATAGTCGGCCTGGTTGAGCTCGAGCACATCCATTACCGCTAGTACGTCCCTGCTCATGGCCGCGTAGCTGAATACCTCCTGTTGCGCGGGTTTGTCGCTGTTGCCATGGCCGCGGATATCAACAGCTACGAGGGTACGGTGGTTCTGTAGAGCGTCGATCCATCCCGGTTTCATCCAGTTGGTGCGGATATCGGCACCCCAGCCGTGCACCAGCAGCATGGGTGGTCCGCTGCCCCATTGCTGGTAGGCGATACGTAGCCCATCGCTGTGTATATAACTAACGGTTGGATCATCCATGTTTAGAGACCGTTAAAGTTAGTTTCGCGTTTGTCGCGGAACGCCGCCAGCGCTTCCCTGTTAGCGGGACCGCCGGCCAGTTCCGCAAGGCCTCGGTTTTCCGCGGCAATGCTGGCCCGCAATTGGGAACGGAGCGGTTCCACGATCAGCTTCTTGGTGGTCATGAGCGAGGCTGCCGGCAGTGCCGCCAGGGTTTGCGCGCGGCTCATGGCTTGCGGCAGCAGTTCTTCAGCGGGCAGCACCTGCAGTGCCAGGCCAGCTTGCAGGCACTGTTCCGCGTTCATCCACTCGCCGGACAACAAAAACCAGCTGGCCTGCTGGCGGCCCAACAGTTGCGGAAAGGTGTATGTGCTGCCTGCTTCAGCCGTCAGGCCGAGGCTGGAGAAAGGACAGCGCAGACGCGCGTCTTCCGCCATCAGCACCAGGTCGGCCAGACCGCAGATGGTGGCGCCGATACCCACGCCGACCCCGTTCACCGCCAGGATTAAGGGTTTGGGGCAGTCGATAACCGCGTCCAGCATGTCGGCAAAAGAATGTTTGGGCTGCCGCCTGGTTTGCCCCATTTCTTTCAGGTCCGCACCCGCCCAGAATGCCTTTCCGGCGCCGGTCATCAGCACCACCTTGACGTTGGCATCTTCCGCGGCCTGCTGAAAGGCGTCCGTCAGGTCGTCAGTCATCTGGCTGTTTAAGGCGTTCAGCGCCTGCGGCCGGTGAAGTTCCACCATGCGCACGTGGCCCTGGTCGGTAATGTTCAGTGTTTGCAAAAGTGCCCCCAGCGGCGTTCTCAGTAACAGGCTGCCAATCTTAGTCGATATTCACCAGTGCCTGCAGTTCCGCGCGCGGGCGCTGGGGTGTATCTGCGGTGTATAAGGGACCGGAGCCGCAGATTTAACAATCTTGCCCGGGATTAGCGGCTAAAATCTGCGCAAAGCTGAATACTTGAAGGAGGGGGCAGTGGTTCAATGGCGCGGGCGGCGGCGTAGCCGTAACGTGGAGGATATGCGCGGCCGCGGGTCCGGGCGCCGGGTATCACTCGGCGGCGGCGGGCTGAAGCTGAAAAGCGGCATCGGCACCATCATCCTGATTGCCGCAGTTTATTTTATGGGCGGTGATATGTCGCAGATTCTCAGCCTGCTGCTGGGTGATCCGGGTCTGTCTTCACCTCCGGCGGCGCAGCAGGCGCCGCGCGGTTCGGGTGCGCCAGCCGGCCGCATGGATGAAGGCGCTGAGTTTGTCAGCGTAATTCTGGCAGACACCGAAGACACCTGGGATGCACTGTTCCGGCAGGCCGGGGCGGTATACCCGCAGCCCAAATTGCGCCTCTTCACGGATGGGGTCAATTCCGCGTGCGGGTACAATACTTCTGCCGTGGGTCCGTTTTATTGTCCGCCGGATCAGCGGGTGTATCTGGATCTGGGATTTTTTTCCCAGCTTGAACAACTGGGTGCGCCGGGTGATTTTGCCCAGGCGTACGTGATCGGTCATGAGGTTGGCCATCACGTGCAGAATGTGACCGGCGTGTTGCAGCAAGTGGCCGCGCAAAAAGCCCGCGGCAGCCGGTTGCAGGCAAACAAACTACAGGTGCTGGTGGAGTTGCAGGCGGATTGTTACGCCGGGGTCTGGGCCCATCATGCTGAGGCGGAGCGTGACCTGCTGGAGCGCGGCGATGTTGAGGAAGGCTTACGCGCTGCTGCTTCAATTGGTGATGATAATCTGCAACAGCGTGCCGGCCGGCAGGTGCGGCCGGAAACGTTTACGCACGGGTCATCAGCACAGCGGGTAGCCTGGTTTAAGCGGGGCTTTAACCAGGGCCGGGTGGAAGCCTGTGACACTTTTGCCGAAGGCGCCGCGGCTGCCGCTCAGCCGGCAGCGGTTGACGGGCAGGCTTTGCAGGCGGCTTACGCCAGCCGCAGCAGCGACGTGCTGGTGCGCGGCAGCGGCACGGTGGTTAAAGTGCTGCCGGATGATACCAAGGGTTCCGCGCACCAGAGATTTATCCTTGAAGTAGGGTCCAATCATACGGTGCTGGTTGCCCATAATATTGATCTGGCGCCCCGCATCGACGGCCTGCGCAGGGGGGACAAAGTGGAATTTGCCGGGGAGTATGAGTGGAACGCCCAGGGCGGCGTGCTGCATTGGACCCATCATGACCCAGCCGGAAGGCACCCGGGAGGGTACCTGCGCCACCAGGGGCGCAGGTATGAGTAGTTAGCGGAATGGACGGTTACAGGGAGCGGCTGACGGAAAACACCGCGCGGGCTTCACCCGCGTCACCGAAGTTTTCGTCTTCGTCAGCATCGGTTCCGGCTACCGCCAGGGTAAAGGTGGTACCGCTCCATTCGTAGTTCACGCCGGCCAGGTAGTCGATATAGCTGTCTTCGTCGGTGCCGAGTGCCTCACTTTCGGTGTCGGTGTAACCCACATGAAAATCCACCGACCAGCTTTCGTTAAGGCTTAATGAATAATCGATGTTGTAAACAAGGGCACTTTCGTCGCTGCCGAAATAATCGGGCGAATAGACCAGCGTAAATGAAACGTCAGATACGCTCACGGATGCCACGTACTCGCTGTAGTTCAGCGCAGACTCATCACCGGCATAGTTGAAGTAGATGTATGACAGGTCGAGGTTGACCCCTTCGGCAACGTCAAAGCCGTAGCCGACAAAAAAGTCCATCTCGGTGGTTACTTCGGAGCCGAAGTCGACGTTGGAACCCCACACACCGGCATATGCCCCGTTATCGAATGCGAGATCCAGACCGGCCTGAACTGCACCTTTTTCACTGGTTTGCGACACCCCGCGGAACACGTAGTCGGTGGCGATGGTCCCTGAACCGGACATTTCCACAGCCGACACCGTAAAGCTGGCGGAAAGTAAAGCCGCGCCAACGATGCCACGGAAAAGATTTGAAACTTGCATCGAAAATAACCCCTTATCATATTTGTATCTTGCGTTGCCGCCCTGGCTGCACCGCAGCCGGGCTTGCGCTGACCTGTTTTGCACAGACCGTGCCAACGCTGAAACACCGGCCTGTCAACTGCTGAAGACGAAGGTTCTGTCTTCATGCGCGCCGCAGGCGGCTGTTTTGGTGCACGGCTTGCTTTTTTTGCACCAAATTCAGGCAGCGCGGCATACCAAAACGGTGAACGGTCCTGCGTATGCCCCGAATCGGGGCTCATGCGGGCTTTGGCATACGATTTGCACGCGTTCACTCAGGTGAATTTCAATTGTTTGTCCGCAGTTGTTATTCGAGATAACAGTGATTAGCAAAACTGCGTTCTGGTATTGACTAGTCCACTAAGCTGCGCGTTATACTCCGGTTTACGCAAAGCCATATAGAAAGCCTTACATAAAAGGACAACTAGGGTTCCGGCCGGCCACGGCGTCTGGACCGAGAGTTGTCGACCTGAACGAGACCTAAGCAAAGAGACTTAGGGGGTTGAAAGACTCAGGTTACACGGAGGGATAAAAGCCCGGGAGACCAATGGTGAATACCAGAATGCTCTGTAGTGTGACCAAAAAGGAGTCCTTCAATGTTCAAATGGTTAACCGCGTGCGCAACAACCGATAGTTCCCTCAGAGGTTGCCGGAGACGGCCGCCGGCCCGCCTGCTGCCGCTGTGTATGGCTGCCGTGCTTGCCATCGGGGTGGTTCCGTCAGCCGTGCAGGCGGCAGACGGGCGTGACAGCTTCCGCGTCTGCTGGTCTATATATGTTGGATGGATGCCCTGGGGTTATGGAGCCGAAGCCGGCATCGTTGACAAGTGGGCGGACAAATACGGAATCGACATTGAAGTGGTGCAGATCAACGACTATGTCGAGTCGATTAACCAGTATACGGCGGGCGAGTTTGACGCCTGTACCATGACCAACATGGACGCCCTGACCATCCCCTCAGCGGGCGGCGTGGATACAACCGCGTTGATTGTTGGAGATTTCTCCAACGGCAACGACGCGGTTATCTTGAAAGGCAAGGACAAACTGGCTGACATTAAGGGTCAGCAGGTCAATCTCGTGGAGTTGAGCGTATCCCACTATCTGCTGGCCCGGGGCCTGGATTCCGTTGGTTTGTCAGAGCGGGACGTGACCGTTGTAAACACATCGGATGCGGATATGGTTTCGGCTTATACCACCGGGGATGTCACCAGTGTGGTGACCTGGAATCCCCTGGTAGCGGAAATTCTGCAAATGCCGGGTGCCAACAAGGTATTTGATTCCTCGTCCATTCCCGGGGAAATTATCGACACGCTGATGATCAATACCGCCACCCTGCAGGCTAATCCGGATCTGGGCAAAGCCCTGGTCGGTGCCTGGTACGAAATCATGCAGAACATGCAGGCTAAGGCTGAGGTGCGGGAAAGCATGGGCAAAGCCTCGGGCACCGATCTGGCCGGTTACGAGATGCAGTTGGCCTCCACCAAAATGTACTACTCAGCCGCGGACGCAGTCACCTTTGTAAACAGCGCTGATCTGCTGCAGACCATGCAGTATGTGGCTGAATTTTCGTTTACCCACGGGTTGCTGGGTGAAGGTGCGCCGGATGCGGGATTTATCGGCATATCCACACCCTCCGGTACCTTCGGTGACGCGGCTAATGTCCTGCTGCGTTTCGACCCGACTTACATGCAGATGGCGGCTGACGGGAAACTCTAGGCTGCCGTTCGGTGGATACTTCCAGACGCTGGATCAACGCACAGCCCGGGGCACTGTTAAAGGTTGCGCTGGGGTTGCTGCCGTTTCTGTTGCTGATACTGGTCTATCAATACCAGTCTGACGCGCGCAAAGCGGAAAACGAAAGAGATAAGTTGTTGCCCAGCTTCAGTGAAATGTCCGACGCAATCGACCGGCATGCGTTTCAGCCGAGCAAACGCAGCGGTGAGTACCTGCTGTGGGAGGACACCGCCAGTAGTCTGACCCGCTTGTTAACGGGCATTTCCATCGCCGCGCTGGTGGGTTTGTGTTTCGGTCTGTCGGCGGGGGCTTTCCCCATGTTTGATTCGGTCAGCACGCCCCTGGTGACCGCGGTCTCGTTGATTCCGCCGATGGCCATATTGCCGATTCTCTTCATCATTTTTGGCCTCGGCGAACTGTCCAAGGTGATGTTGATCATCATCGGCATAGCACCGTTCATCTCACGGGAAATCTACCTGCGCACCAAGGAGATACCCGCTGAACAATTGATCAAGGCGCAGACTCTGGGGGCAAATTCTTCACAGGTGGTGTTCCGCGTGCTGTTACCGCAAATTGCGCCGCGGCTGATTGGCGCCGTGCGCCTGAGCCTGGGGTCCGCGTGGTTGTTCCTGATAGCCGCGGAAGCCATTGCCGCCACCGATGGTCTCGGTTACAGGATCTTTCTGGTGCGGCGCTACCTGTCCATGGACGTCATTCTACCCTATGTCGCCTGGATTACCTTTCTAGCTTTTGTGCTGGACCGCTGCCTGATTCTGCTCAGCCGCAAGTCATTTCCCTGGTATCACAGCAATGGTTGAAACCGGCACTCAAGCAGCGGCGCCTGCTGAAGCCTTGGTTGCAGCCGCGGGCCAGCCTGTCACGGAAGCGCCGCTGATAGAGCTGCAGCGCCTGGGGAAGGCGTACGGCGACCATCAGGTGCTTGAAAACCTCAACACATCTGTGGCGCGTAGTGAATTTGTCACGCTGGTTGGTACGTCCGGCTGCGGCAAAAGCACTTTCCTGAAACTGCTGCTGGGTATCGAAAATGTGACCAGCGGCAGGCTGTGTGTGGATGGCAGGCCGGTGCACGCGGAGCCCAGTCCCGAACGCGGGATTGTATTTCAACGTTACTCGGTGTTTCCGCATCTGAACGTCCGCCAGAATGTTGCGCTGGGCCGGGAACTGGGCGCCACCCGGGTATTCGGGCGCCAATACGGTGCCGGGCGGAAACAAACTTTTGCGGAGGCAGACCGCTGGCTGGAAGCGGTGGGGTTGTACGGCTCGGCGGAAAAATATCCCCACGAGTTGTCCGGCGGCATGCAGCAGCGCCTGGCGCTGGCGCAGGCCCTGCTGAAACAGCCGCGGGTGCTGCTGCTGGATGAACCCTTCGGCGCTCTCGACCCGGGTATCCGCAAGGATATGTACCAGCTTGTGCTGCAGTTGTGGGAGGAGCACCAACTGACGGTGTTTATGGTCACCCACGATCTGTCGGAGGGGTTCTACCTGGGCACCCGGCTCTGGGTATTCGACAAGGTCCGCCACGACCCTCACCAGCCGGAGTTGTACGGCAGCACCATTACTTATGATCTACCCGTGCGCAGAATGCGCGCGGAAGAAAAAGCGGCAGTTAGAGAAGATATAGAGAGTCACGTTGCTGGAGGGGGGTTGTTATGAAGCTGTCAGCCGGAGAACCGGTTTACCGGACGAATCTGACCAGTGGGCATCACTGGTCGCTGTATATGCGGCGCGGCCATACATTGACAATGCAGGATGTGCGCGGGGGTTTGAACGTCGGCATGCTGTTCTACAACGCACAGTTGCTGCACGAAAAATACAATGCGCCGGATACATTGAAATGCCAGCATACGTTTCAGATCAGTCGCGGCCACTGCCTGTATTCGGACATGGGACGCATTTTCTGCTCCGTGGTGGGGGACGAATTTGGCGGCCACGACACCGTGTGCGGCAACATCAACGCGGACATGGTCAGTGAGCGCTGGCCGCCGCGCAGTTATCAACTGCAGAGCAATGACTGGACGCAGAACGGCTACGACAGCTTTCTTACGGAGCTGGCGAAGTACGGGCTGGGCCCGCGGCATATGGCGGCCAACCTGAACTGGTTCAGCCGGGTGGTGGTGGATGATGCGGGTAACATGACCCTGGCTGCGGCGGAGTCTGCGGGTACCTCCCTGAGTCTGCGCTTCGAGATGGATACACTGGTGGTGTTGCATACCTGCCCCCATCCCATGGATGGCAGCAGCAGCTATCCCGCGGCGGAGTTAAAGCTGGCGATTGCCAGGGCCGCACCGGTGGCTGCGGACGATTTGTGTTTGAACCACTGTGATGAAAACCGGCGCGGGTTCCGCAATAACGCCCTTTACCATATGGAGCCGGCATTATGATTAAAGCCAGCAACAGGCAGCCCGAAACGGGGGTGTACAGGCAGGTTGTGGATGCCGGTGACTACTTTATTCATCGGCTGGAAGCCGGCCAGGTGGTGCGGATCGTTGACCTGCATGGTAATCAGGCCGCGGATACTTTGTTCTACCACGCCAACAATGTGTCTGAGCGGTACTGCGCCAACAATACTATTCGCGCCCAGGCCAACGTCTACCTGACAGCCAGTTCCGTGCTGAAGACAAATTTGAACAACAACCTGCTGGAGATAGTGGCGGATACCTGCGGCCGCCACGACACCCTGGGCGGCGCCTGCGCGACGGAGTCCAACACGGTCCGCTACGACCTGGAGAAGCGCACCATGCATGCCTGCCGGGATAGCTGGATGCTGGCTGTTCAGGAGCAACCCCAGTACGGCCTGGGTAAAGACGACATCACCCACAACATTAACTTTTTCATGAATGTGCCCATTACCGCCGACGGCAAGCTGACGTTTGCGGATGGGATTTCCGCCCCAGGCAAATATGTCGAACTGAGGGCGCTGATGGACACAATTGTGTTGATCTCCAACTGTCCGCAGTTGAACAACCCCTGTAACGGCTACAACCCGACCCCCATAGAGGTGATCGTCTGGGCGCGGTGAGCCGGGGATTTTTTTACAGCCGCTGCGGGACGGCCCGCAGCATGGAACGCAGGTGGGACGGCCCATCCGTAGGTAACTATGTTCAAGTCAATTCTGGTCGCCAACCGCGGAGTGATTGCCAGCCGCATCATCCGCACCCTGAACGGCATGGGCGTCGAGGCGGTGGCGGTATATCACGAAGAGGATCGCGCAGCACCCTACCTGCGCGACGCTGCGCACAGCGTCTGTCTGGGTGGGGGCAGCGTTGCTCAGACCTATCTGAACGCAGACAAAATTCTGCAGATCGCCCTGCAATACGGGGTCCAGGCTGTGCACCCGGGTTATGGTTTTCTCAGCGAAAATGAGGCGTTTGCGCTGGCTTGTGAGGAGCAGGGCATCCGGTTCATCGGCCCCACCGCCCAGCAGATCAGCCTGTTTGGATTAAAGCACGAGGCTCGCCGGCTGGCCCAGGCTGCGGGTGTACCCTGCATACCCGGGTCGCCGTTGCTGGATTCCGTGGAGCAAGCCCTGCATTGGAGCCAGCGCATAGGCTTCCCGGTCATGCTCAAAAGCACCGCCGGGGGCGGCGGTATCGGCATGCAGGTGTGCGAAGACGCGGCCGCTGTGCAGGAGGCCTGGGCGACGGTGCGTCAGCTCGGTGAGAGTTACTTTTCCAACAGCGGCGTGTTTGTGGAAAAGTTTGTTGCCCGCGCGCGCCACATAGAAGTGCAGGCGTTTGGTGACGGGGCCGGCGAAGTAGTATCACTGGGTGAGCGTGATTGCTCAGCACAACGCCGTAACCAGAAAGTTATAGAGGAGACGCCGGCGCCGGACCTTCCGGCTGCAATCCGCGAGCGCATCTGCGCTACCGCGGAAGCGCTGCTCGCGTCGGTGAACTACCGCAACGCCGGAACCGTAGAGTTTATCTACGATGCAGACAACCAGTTGTTCTATTTCCTGGAGGTGAATACACGCCTGCAGGTAGAGCATGGTGTTACGGAGGAAGTATGGGGTGTCGACCTGGTTGCCTGCATGGTGCGCCTGGCGGCAGGGGAGATGCCGCCGCTGGGTCCCTGGCGCAAGCAGTTGTCACCACGTGGGCATGCCATCCAGGTGCGGGTGTATGCGGAAGATCCCAACAGAGAATTTACTCCTTGTCCGGGTCTGATCAGCCACGTGCATCTGCCGGCGGATCCGGCTCTGCGGGTGGAAAGCTGGGTGGAAAGCGGCAGCATCGTGCCTGCGTTGTTTGACCCGATGCTGGCTAAAATCATCTGCCATGCCGCGGACCGGAGCCGGTGTCTGGACAAGCTGCTGGCTTACCTGCCTGATGTGCTGCTGTATGGAGTGGAAACCAATCTCGAGTATGCTGCCGGAATCTTATCTCAGCCGCGTTTCCGCGACGGCCGGCTGTTAACCAGTTCCCTGGCGGCTTTCCAATTTACCGCGCCAACCATAGAAGTTGTCAGCGCGGGCACGCAGACCACAATTCAGGATCAGGGGCGCAGCGGCTACTGGCATGTTGGTGTGCCGCCGTCAGGCCCCATGGATGCGCGCAGTTTTGCGCTGGCCAATGTTCTGGCCGGCAACGGGCCGGATGCGGCGGGTCTGGAGATCACCCTGCAAGGCCCCACGTTGAAGTTTAACCTGCCGGCGCGGGTGGCCCTGACCGGAGCCGCCATTGATGCCAGGCTGGATGGGCAGGCGCTGCCCATGCGTACCGGCATAGACGTTGCCGCCGGTCAAACCCTGAGTCTGGGAGATATTGACGGCCGGGGCGCGCGGAGCTATCTGGCGGTGCGGGGCGGCATCAGCTGCCCGGCTTATCTGGGTTCCAGGGCTACTTTTGTGTTGGGACAGTTCGGCGGGCACGTCGGCAGGGCGCTGCGCCAGGGTGATGTGTTGCGGGTTGCCGGCAGCTCATCAGCAACCGCCGCCGGCCCGGTTGCGGCTGCGGAGCTCGAGGCGCTGAGTGCGGCTTTTGACGAAGCCCGCGCGGCTGACTGCTGGACGCTGCGGGTGATATAC
Organism: Pseudomonadales bacterium; assembly: GCA_028279305.1. GTDB lineage: Bacteria > Pseudomonadota > Gammaproteobacteria > Pseudomonadales > Azotimanducaceae > UBA4421. The sequence continues at coordinate 194 of JANQOA010000235.1, read as the reverse complement.
GGGCCCCACGGCGCGCCGGATTATTTCACCGCAGATTACATTGAGACATTTTTTGCCAGTACCTGGGAAGTGCACTACAACTCCAGCCGCACGGGTGTTCGTCTGTTAGGGCCGCAGCCGCAATGGGTGCGGGAGAACGGCGGTGAAGCGGGCCTGCACCCGTCAAACATTCACGATACGGCTTATGCCTTCGG
>JANQOA010000188.1 GCA_028279305.1 Pseudomonadales bacterium | reverse complement strand
GCCGACGTCGGCTTCATCCAGAATCAGACAGGGTAAGGCGCTATGCCTGGCCGCAACAATCTGGATGCTTAGACTGATGCGGGTCTGTTCGCCGCCGCTGGCAATCTGCGCCAGCGGGCCGGCTGGAAAATCCGGGTTGGTGGCGACCATAAATTCCACCCGGTCCAGTCCGCTTTCACTTTCAGCGGCGCTAAAGGCAATATCAAAGCCGCCTTCTTTAATGCCCAGCTGACGCATATATGTGCTGACGTGTTTGGCGAACTTCGGCGCCGCTTTTTTACGTTTGTTGCTCAGGCTTTTTGCCGCGGTCTGGAATGCGGCGGCGGCATCGTCGCTGCTGGCACGCAGTGCATCCAGGGTGGAGGTGTCAGCGTCAATGTGGGCCAGCTCTGCACGCAGCGCATCCGTATGGCCGGCCAGGTCCTGCACCTGCAGCCGGTGTTTGCGGGCCAGATCCTGGGCCGTATTCAGGCGCTCTGCCGCGGCTTCCAGCGCCTCCGGGTCCACCACTATGCTGTCCTGGTAGCGGCGCAGGTCGCGGCGGGCGTCATCCAGCAGGCCCAGTGCCGCGCTGAGGTTGTCCTGGGCGGACTGCAGGTCGCTGTGCTGATCGTCGATGGCGGCTAATTCGCGGTTGCTTTGCCCCAGACCGTCATTGTTGTCCAGTTGGGTCAGGGCGTTGTCTAACAATGCCAGCGTATGGTGGGCCGCCGCCAGGCGTTTGTGCTCAATTTCGAGTTGCTCAAACTCCCCCGGCGCCAGGTTGAATTCATCCAGTTCCTCAAGCTGGTAGGTCAGCAGCGCCTTTTTGTCAGCGTTGGCCGCCAGGCTGGCTTCCAGGCTGTCGATACGTGCCAGATCAGCCTGCCAGCCGCGGTACAGGGCCGCTACTTTTTCCGCTGCCGCGCGGCTGCCGGCAAAGTCATCCAGCAACTGCAGTTGCATGTTGCGGTTGGCCAACTGGATGTGCTCCTGCTGGCCGTGAATGTCCACCAGCTGGTCGCCGATACCGCGCAGAAACTGGGTGGTTACCGGAATGCCGTTAACAAAAGCACGGGAGCGGCCCTGGGGGTTAACCACCCGCCGCACGATACATTCATGCGCGTCATCCGCAGCCTGTAACTCCGCCGCCTGCAGAGCCTGCTGCACCCCGGGCAGCTGCTGCAGGTCAAATTCAGCGCTCACGTCCGCTTTGTCCGACCCCGGCCGCACAACGTCGCTGCTGGCGCGGTTGCCCAGAATCAGCCCCAGCGCCGCCAGCAGAATGGATTTACCGGCACCGGATTCACCCGTTATGGTGGACAGGCCCTGGGCAAAATCGATGGCCAGGTTTTCCACCAGGACAAAATTCTTTAACGTCAGGTGTTTCAGCATGCGGGGATTAGGTGGCTGGTTCACGCAAATATTACCGCAATGGCATTTTTGATGATGCATACTCCGGCTGTGACTGGTATAAAAAATTGTCCAAAGTTTGTGCCGTGAGCACCGCTGGCAGGTGAGATTTGCAGAAGTCCGGAGACAACATCAGCAGTCAGGTAGACGCCCGCGCCCAGCAGCTGTTTAAACTGCTGGTTGAACAGTACATTGCGGACGGCAACCCGGTGGCCTCCAAAGCCCTGGCAACCATGCCGGAGGTGGCGGTTTCTTCCGCTACCGTGCGTAACATCATGGGCGAGCTGGAAGCGGTAGGACTGGTGCGCTCGCCGCACACCTCAGCGGGTAAAATCCCCACCAGCCAGGGTTACCGTTTTTTTGTTGACAGCCTGCTGAGTGTGGAGCCCTGGGATGGTCCCCGGGTGCGGCAGAAGGTGCGGGAAATTGAAGCGGAGTTGAATCCGGATCTGGCCCCCAACGAGCTGGTTGCCTCGGCGTCCGATCTGTTGTCACAGATCACTCAGATGACCTGTCTGATTACCACGCCGCTGCGCAATCAGGTCAACCTGCGGCACCTGGAATTTGTCCGGCTGGACGAAGAGCGGGTGCTGGTGATCATGGTGCTGAACGACCGGGAGGTGCAGAACCGGGTGATCCATACCGAACGCGAATACAACGATGTAGAGCTCACCCAGGCGGCCAATTTCATCAACCGGGAATACGGCGGCCTGGATTTGATGAATATCCGCCACCGCATTGTGGAAAGCATGCGGGCGGACAAAGACCGCATGGATCAGTTGATGCAGACCGCGCTGGATATGGCCACTGCGGCGTTCAGCGAAACGGAAGATGAATCCCAGGAACTGGTGGTCAGCGGCGAAAGCCGGCTGCTCGACTTTGCCGCCGACACCAACACGGTTAAAGCGCTGTTTGACGCCATGTCGCACAAGGGCCAGGTTCTGCACCTGCTGGACCAATGTCTGCGCAGCACCGGGGTGCAGCTGTTTATTGGTGAGGAGTCCGGTTACCGGCCGCTGGGAGAAATGTCGCTGGTAACGGCACCTTATGAATTAAATGGTGATGTGGCCGGCGTGCTGGGGGTGATCGGGCCGACCCGCATGGACTACAAAGACGTCATCCCGGTAGTGGATGTCACCGCCCGGGTACTCAGCGCGGTGATGCGCAACGGCTGAGCCCGGCGCGCGGGTGTACACGCGGGGAAAGACGCGCGGGGAAGACGCGGAAAATTTGTCATCTATTCCATATTCAGCCTTGAATTCCAGGGCATGGCCCATATCTATGACAGCACGGATTCCGGGCAACGCAAAATAATGGCTGACGAAAAAAATCAAACCGGCGCAGAAGCCGCCGGCGAGCAGGAAGAAACCACTGAACAGGCGCAGCAGCAGGCCGACCAGGACACTGATGCTGAGGCAGTGGACGAGCTGCTGGAAGAAGTTGAAGAGGTGCAGGCCGACGATCTGGAAGCGCAGGTGGCCGAACGCACCGCGGAACTCAAGGATCAGATGCTGCGCAGCCTCGCGGAAGTTGACAACGTCAAGCGCCGCGCCGCCCGGGATGTTGAAAACGCCCATAAATTTGCGGTGGAAAAACTGATCAACGATCTGTTTCCGGTGCTGGACAGTCTCGAAAAAGCGGTTGAAACCGCGGCCGGCACCGAAGGGGCGGAAGCCATTGCGGAGGGGGTGTCACTGTCGCTTAAATTGTTTGTTGATACGCTGGGCAAGTCCGGCGTGGAGCAGATTGATCCTCTCGGCGAACCGTTTGACCCGCAACTGCATGAAGCCATGACCATGGTGCCCAATCCCGATGCAGAGCCCAACTCCGTGATGGATGTGATGGCAAAAGGTTATACCCTCAATGGCCGGCTGGTGCGGGCGGCCAAAGTCATTGTTGTGAAGGGCTGAGGGAAAGGCTGCCGGGAACGGGACTGAATACTGGCGGGCGCGGGCTTTGAAGCGTGCCGGCACTTTAAATGCAGGCCTTGAAGTTGGGCGTTTAGACCAAATATAGGTTGGCAAGACAATTGAACTCAAGCCGGCTGCTGAACCGGACATATACAGGATATAGACATGGGTAAGATCATCGGAATTGACTTAGGGACCACCAACTCATGCGTGGCCGTACTGGATGGCGGTGACCCCCGGGTGATTGAAAACTCGGAAGGGGACCGCACCACACCGTCCATCGTGGCGTATACCGATGATGGTGAAATTCTGGTTGGCCAGAACGCAAAACGGCAGGCGGTGACCAATCCGGCCAACACGCTGTTTGCGGTTAAGCGCCTGATCGGGCGCAAGTACAGTGACGATGTGGTGCAGAAAGACATTCAAATGGTGCCTTACACCATCACCGAAGCGTCTAATGGAGATGCCTGGATTGAAGTGAAAGGTGACAAGCTGGCACCGCCGCAGATTTCCGCGGAAATTCTCAAGAAGATGAAGAAAACCGCGGAAGAGTACCTGGGTGAGGACGTCACGGATGCGGTAATCACCGTGCCGGCCTATTTTAACGATTCCCAGCGTCAAGCCACCAAAGACGCCGGCAAAATTGCCGGTCTGGACGTTAAACGCATCATCAACGAACCCACCGCCGCGGCCCTGGCTTACGGTCTGGATAAAAACCGCGGAGATGCCAAAGTGGCCGTATACGACCTGGGCGGGGGTACTTTTGACGTCTCCATTATCGAGATTGCGGAGGTGGACGGCGAACATCAGTTTGAGGTGTTGTCGACCAACGGTGATACCTTCCTGGGTGGTGAAGACTTCGATCTGCGTGTCATCGACTACCTGGCGGATGAGTTCAAGAAAGACAACGGCGTGGATCTGCACAACGATCCGCTGGCACTGCAGCGCCTGAAAGAAGCGGCGGAAAAGGCCAAGATCGAACTTTCCAACTCGCAGCAAACCGAAATCAACCTGCCTTATATCACGGCGGATCAGACCGGGCCCAAGCACCTGGTGCTGAAACTCACCCGGGCCAAGCTGGAATCTCTGGTGGAGGATCTGACCGACCGCACCATCGGTCCGTGCCAGACCGCTCTGGATGATGCCGGCCTGACCATCAACGACATCGACGACGTCATTCTGGTAGGCGGCCAGACCCGCATGCCCCAGGTGCAGGAAAAGGTTAAAGCGTTTTTCGGCAAGGAAGCGCGCCGGGATGTGAACCCCGATGAGGCGGTGGCCATGGGGGCTGCCATTCAGGCCGCGGTGCTGGCCGGTGACGTGACCGACGTGTTGTTGCTGGACGTCACGCCCCTGTCGCTGGGTATCGAGACCCTGGGGCAGGTCATGAGCGTGTTGATCGAAAAGAACACCACCATCCCGACCAAGAAGACCCAGACCTTCTCCACCGCGGATGACAACCAGACGGCGGTGACCATCCACGTCCTGCAGGGCGAGCGTAAACAGGCCAGCGGCAACAAGAGCCTGGGCCAGTTTAACCTGGAAGATATCCCGCCCGCGCCGCGCGGCATGCCGCAGATTGAAGTCGCATTTGATCTGGACGCCAACGGCATCCTCAATGTGTCTGCCAAGGACAAAGCCACCGGCAAAGAGCAGTCCATTGTCATCAAAGCATCCAGCGGTTTGTCGGATGAAGAGATTGAGCAGATGGTGCGCGACGCGGAAGCCCACTCCGAGGAAGACAAGCGTTTTGAAGAGATGGTGCAGCTGCGCAACCAGGCTGACGGCTTGGTCCACGGTGCCCGCAAGGCGGTGGAAGATGCCGGTGACCAGGCTACGGAAGAAGAGAAAACCGCCATCGAAGCCGCGGCCAAAGATCTGGAAGAAGCGCTTAAGGGTGACGATAAAGACAACATCGAAGCGAAAATGAAAGTGCTGTCTGAAGCGTCAGCCGGGCTGGCGCAGAAGATGTACGAAGCCCAGGCTCAGGCGGCTTCATCGGACGCCGGCGCGGACGCCGGGCAGCAGAGTTCCGACGGCGGCGACGACGCGGTAGACGCTGAGTTTGAAGAGGTAAAGGACCAGGATAATAAATAATCCGGTCCGATTGCGGCCATCGGCGCGGGTCTGGTCGGATGCCGGACCCGCGTTGTTGTTTATGTTCTTAGGTGAACGCCAACAAGGTTAACTCATGTCCAAACGAGACTACTACGAAGTATTAGGCATCAACCGGGACGCTGACGACAGCGATCTGAAGAAAGCCTATCGGCGCTTGGCCATGAAACATCATCCGGACCGTAATCCCGACGATCCTGAAGCGGAAGAGAAGTTTAAAGAGGCCAGCGAGGCTTACGAAATTCTGTCCGATCCGGAAAAGCGTCAGGCGTACAACCAGTTTGGTCACGCCGGGGTTGATCCCAGCCAGGGTGGTGCCGGCGGCTTCAATTTTGAAGGCAACTTCGGCGACATTTTCGGTGACGTTTTTGGCGACATCTTCGGCGGCGGCCGGGGCGGCCGCGGCGGTGCGGGCCGCGGCGCGGATCTGCGCTATAACATGCAGCTGGATCTGGAACAGGCGGTGAACGGCGACACCTTGGAAGTACGTGTGCCGGTACTGGCCGTTTGTGACGACTGTGACGGCAGCGGCGCGGCGCCCGGCAGTTCTCCCAGCACCTGCC
>JANQOA010000186.1 GCA_028279305.1 Pseudomonadales bacterium | reverse complement strand
GTCGCGCCGCTCAGTTCCATATCCAACCACGGCGAAAACGTAATGACACAGCCCGGCGTTTGCGATTCGAGTTGACGCAGCCGCAGCACCGCCGCCACTGCAAGGTTACCACCAGCCGAGTCGCCGACGGCCGCAATGTGTTCCGCTGCGACACCGTTGGCAACTAAGCCATGGAACACCGCAACCGCATCGTCGACCTGAGCCGGAAACGGGTTTTCCGGCGCCAGCCGGTAATCCGCAATAAACGCGGTGACACCGAGCGCTTTTGCAACATGTCCCGCCAGTTTCCGGTGAGTGCTGGAGGAACCCACGACAAATCCACCGCCATGGGTATACAACAAGACTCTGCTTCTATCCGCATCAGCCGGATACACCCAAACGCCATCAACACCGCCTACCCGCCCCGACTCATAGCTGACGTTCAGCGGTTCCAGAGTCGCCGTTTCCCATTCACCAAACAACGCTCTCAGGTCCGCGATTGTCATCTCCGGATTGGCGCCCATACGATCGGACCAATCCTTGTACAGCAATCTCAGATAGTCAGCCTCGCTTGACGCCATGGCCCGGAATCACCCGCAACGGTTGAACAGTCAGTCTGCCATTGCGTATGAGGCGGGTATTGGACCTTTTTCCGGGGTTTTTGAACAATCTTGCTCGGTCGGCCCAGACCCTTATTGCTATTATTCCTGTTGCTGCAGCAGCCAGGCGCCCGCCGGTTCCACCAGTTCGATGTTCAGCTGTCCGGCCAGTCCGGCAGCCCGGTGTACCGCGGAGGCCTGATATTCCGGCGTGCTGATCATATCCAGCATGGCTTTGCGGGACGGGTACATGGCAATCGCCGCGGTATCCCACAATTCTTCCACCTCGCCCAGCATCAGGCGCTCGACCCGGGCTGAAAACATCGGCGCAGCCCCCACTTTGGCCAGGTGCCCGACCACCTCAGCGCCATAAATGGCATACGCTTCCGCACCGGTGAGGCCGGTTTCACGGCCGTCCTCGTACTCAGCCTTATCCTTGAACTTCAAAAGATTCAGCATATAGATAGGGCCGTCATGGCCGGGCTCCATGAAGCCTTTCATCTGCTCCTCATTCGGTGCCACCTTGTTATTCACTTCCATACGCTCTGCTCCGGTTGGGTTTGTTGTATTTGTACCCGCACTCAATCCTAATGACAATCATTACGTTCCGCCGCCCCACATCCAGGCTCTGAACTTCGGGCTGCACAGAGGCAGCGCAAAGACCACCAGCATAACCGCGGCAATCGCCAGCGCTTGCACCCAGGTCAGATCCAGCACGGCGGTGCCGAGAAAAACATAGGGAACCGTGCGTATCGGTACCGCCAACGCTACCGCCGCTGCAAACTGCGCCGCGGTCAGACCCACCAGCCCGGCAGCCAGATGCGCCGGTGTAAGCAAACCCAGCGGGTGCGCGGTAATGGCAAAAATGGCAAGCGCGCCGACCCGTTGTATGCGCTCCAGCATCACCATATATTGATTACCGAAGCGGTCCCGCACCCAGTCTGCGCCGAGCAGGCGCGCCAGATAGAACAGCACCAGCGCGGATATCACCAAGCCCAGACAACCCCAGAGGATGCCGCCCGCCAGGCCAAACGCCAGGCCGCCGAGGATCAGGACCAGGTGGGACGACAGGCCGATAAAAAGGCGGAATATGACCAGCAGGACAAACACGCCCGGCCCCCACCAGCCCAGGCTCTGCACCCACTGCCGGAACTGCTGCAACCCCTCTACGCTGAATGAAAGGCCCAGCTGTTCCTGGGAGGTGGAGCCCAGCAGGAAAGCCGCCGTCAGAAACAGCAGGATGTATAGACGTCGCCTCCAGCGCGGCGCTGTCATGTTCTCGCCAGCACCTGGCAGCGTTTCATTAACCGGCGGGACTGGGGATCAAAATTGTCCCTGCGGTGCAGCACCCGGCGGTTATCCCAGATGATCAGGTCATAAGGCTGCCACTTCTGCCGCCAGACATTTGCCGGCAGTGCCGCGTAGGCCCAAATCTCATCGAGCAGTTGTTCACTGGCCTCAAGCGTCAACCCGGCAACATATGCCCATTCGCGGCGGCCCAGATACAGCGCTCTGCGGCCGGTTTCTTCGTGAGTGCGCACCATCGGGTGAACGCTGCCGGGTGCATCCCGCGGATCCTCAAAAGGCTCATAGCCCGGCCGCAGTTTGCCGATGCTGGTATGCGCCGCGTCGTGTTTAATGGACAGGTCCGCAATACGAACCCGGAGTTCATCAGGGAGTACTTCATAAGCGGCATACTGATCAGCAAAGTAGGTATCCCCTCCCGCCGGGGGTACCTCCACCCCCAGCAACACACTGGCGGGCGGCGGGTTGTCTACGTAGGTCATGTCCGAGTGCCAGCTTGCCTCAGCGTTGCCGAGCCCGCCGATGGGTTTGCCGTCGACCAGAATGTTGGAAAGCTGTGTGACGTAGCGGTTTTTAACCCGCGCCTTGTCCGCTTCAGACATGCGTCCGAACGGAATCTCTTCAAGCGGCCCGAACCTGGCGCTGAACGCCTGCAGCTGATCTTCATCGAGTTGCTGGTTGCGCAGCCTCAGCACCCCGTATTGAAGCCACGCGGCGTAGACCTGCGCGAACTCCCGGTCCGAGAGGGCGGCTACGTCCACACCGGTGATATCCGCCACAAAACTACTGTTTACCGGCTGCACCTTTATCATGCTGGTTCGATCATGTTGTTTTGTCTCCCTCAAGCCCGTTGCTGTAGCAACTGCCTGACGGGGCGCAAGTATGCGCGCGATCAGCTTGAGTTGCTGGTCACCGGAATTCTGAAACTGATGGTAAAGTGCAAGAACGGCGGCGCCAAAGTCAGTTTCACGCCAGAACTGGGCCTGAATTGCAGCGGCATCATAGTCGCCGGGTTGCGCCGTCATGGCTTCGATATAGTAAGCCTTGATGTCTTCCATAGCGCGCTTCAACCAGACGATATCAGCGGGGCGCTCACCTCCATCAAGATAATCAGCCAGGGCCTCTATATTCCGCGCCGGGGTTTGAGTGGCGATGCCCACCAGGGTGCGTCCGCCGCGGCGGCGGAGGGACAGCTCATACCACGGTTGCAGTAGACTCACCTCCCGGCTCAGCCGCGCCCGCCATGTGCCTTTTTCACCGGCATCCCCGGCATCCCCGGCATCCTCGGCAAAGAACACCGGGCAGGCTGCCGGGCCGTCTGCTTCAAAAGGTGGTGCATCGCGGGGATAATTCTCCAGCACCGGTCCGTGGCTGCGCTCCAACAAGCCCAGCGCAGCCTTGATCACATCCAACTGGAATGCCGCATCCCCGGGTTTCCCCAACGGCCGTCCTAACGGAAACGGTACCCATAAGGCGCGCGGCGGCTGCATGCTGAGGGTATTCTCCCGCACCAGGCTGATGCCGGCCGTCAGCAACCCTTCACGTTCCAGAAAATAACTGAGCGCGCCCACCGCACACGTACAGTTGGGTCACACCGGCGTCAGGAATACGGCATCAACCTGGTCCTGTTTCAACAACCCCGCCAGCTGCGCGGCACTGTCCTCATATGCACCGGGGGCAAGGCCCGCACCCATGAAGCTGTAGTGCACATTCGCAAGACTGCCGATATGTCCCATCCGCACCAGTTCTCTGAACCGGGCCAAAGGGAAGACAATGTTAACGTCCTCCGCGAAGCCGGTTTTGTCGAAGTTGACCGAACTGTGTGACATCACCAGATTGTCCGGTTCCTCGCGGCCGTCGATGGGCCTGAACGTTGCATCCGCAAATTCAAAAGCCGGGTCATCGCGGTAATGCAGGCCCGCGGTGGTCACCAGCGCAAAGCGCATCCGTTGCACCGCTTTTGCGGGTTCAGTCCACACCGGTGGCCCCAGCGGCGGCAGGTTTTTAGCCAGCAGGTGCTCGCGTTCGTACTCCGGCAGATCACTCAATCTAACCATACCGTTGGTCTCCATTCAGGCGCAGGGCGAATTCATCAACCCCGCGGATCCGCTTCCATTGCACCATGTTGACACACCCGAAAACTAATGTCACTATAAGTGACATATTATTTTCATCCGCGAGGCCCGCCAATGAGTCAGACGCAAGCCGCCACGGTTGACGGCAGGGTCGAGCGCACCGCAACAACCCGCCGCAAAATCTTAAGCGTCACCCGCCAGCTGATCCTCGAAGGCAACCCCGACCCCACCGGCAACGAAATTGCCGGCCGCGCCGGTGTAACCACCAGAACGTTGTTCCGGCACTTTGCCGATATGGAGGCCCTGCACCGCAGTTTTATCGAAGACACCCAGGCCAGTGCCGCGCAGGTCATGGATGAGCCATTTCCCGAAGCACCGGCGGAACAGTGGCAACAACTCCTGAAGACAGTCATTAACCGGCGGGTGCGTGTGTATGAGTCGCTGCTGCCGCTGTACATTTCAACGATCTGGAGCAGGTACCGGGCTACCGGACTGGGCGCCCGGCACCGTGACGGCATCGTGCGGAGGAGAAAGAGAATCAGGGACATTCTGCCAACCGCCATTGCGCAAGAGACCGCTTTGTTTGAGGCCCTCGACGCGGTCTTGAGTATTGAGTACTGGATCAGCCTCAGACGCGATCAGCGCCTCAGCGTGGCCGCCGCGACCCGGGCCGTGACGGTGGCGGTGGAGAAGCTCACGGCGCTGACATAGAACGCCGCTGATATAGAACGGCGCTGACATGGAACGGCGCTGACATGGAACGGCAAAGCGGCTACCTGGTATAGTTTATTTAATTCGACTCTGGAGAAGGACATGACCCCAACAGCGGAACAGCGGGACCTATTGTTCAAGAAATTCGGCCGCGCGTTTTTCAAACAGGATCTGGACGCGATGTACGAAGTTGTAACAGAGGACTTCACCTATTGCATTCTGGTCAACGATGTGCCGCGCCGGATGAATAGCCGCGAACAGGTTGCCGCCTTCTTTGCAGAACGCAGGGGCATTCAGAAAGACGTCCGTTTCGAAGATGTGGTATTCCATCACGCGCCGGACGCGACGTTTATGACTTACAGAGTCACCGGCACTGACGTTGCAAGCGGTGAGCGTTTTGAGCGCGTCGGCGTCGAGCGGTACACTTTTTGCGATGAGCACAATGGACGCAATGGGAGCAATTGGCGCATCGCAGAAAAGGACGTTTACAGCCGCCCGCTTCTGCACGCGGCAGCCTGATACAATTCACAAGTCCTCAACCCCGAAAAAAGCAGCGCCCCAGCTTTCCGCATGCCGCTCCGCGTCCATCAGGTAGTGGGTGCGGATGGTCGACATGTCCCGGTGCAGCCGCTCTATCAATTCCCCCTGCTGGGTCGCGCTGGTGCCGCTGCGTACAAACAGATGATCCAACGCTTCACTGACCAGCCGCGCGACTTCATTGGTCAGCAGCATGGTACGCAGCACCCCCTCTCGGGTATATTCTATGGTCCCCGCTGCAATCTGTTCACAGTGCTGTTCGTTGGTACTGACAATCCGCTCCAGCACCGCAGCCGCCGCATCAACCCGCGCCCGCGCCAGGCCCAGATGCCGCTGGGTTGAGGCCGTGTATTTCAGCAGTTCGATGGGCGGAAAAGCGCTCTTCTTGTTTTCAGCCCGGGTGACAAATGCATCAATCGCCGCCTCCCCCAGGCCGATGCAGATACTGCATAGCTCAGCGCAGAAAACGTCCATGTGCGGCGTCTGATAAAAAGGGTTGGCATAAACGCCGTATCCGGGCGCCCGGCCCAATCCCCAGTCCGGCTGAGAGATGACTCTCCGGGCAGGCACAAACACGTCTTCCACCACCGCCTGTTTAGATCCGGTGCCGCGCATACCCATGGTGTGCCAGTTATCGACAATGCTGTAGTCTTCACGGCGCATGAAGGTCAACAGCAGATCCCTCGGCGGTGAATCTTCCGCCTCACCCGGCACCACCGCAGATACCGCAACCCAATTGGCATGTTCACCGCCGGAGTTGTAGTTCCACCTGCCGTTAACCTTGAAGCCGCCCTCCACCGGGGTTGCGGTACCCTGAGGCGCCAGAATCAGGGGCGAACGAAAATCACCGTCCTCGCCGTACATTTCCACCTGCCCTTCTTCCGCACAGGCCGCCATATGAAACGTGTGTGCCGAGGTTAGACACAGCACCCAGCCCGACGACGTACAACCCCGGGCAACCTGGGTCATGACGTCGCAGAATGCGCGCAAACCCAGTTCGTAGCCGCCGTATTTTTTCGGCTGCAGAATGCGATAAAACCCTGCTCCAAGAAACTGATCCACCGTTGCCTGAGGCAAGGTACGCAACTGTTCAGCTTCCCCGGCACGCTCCCGCAACATCGGCAGCATGGCACAAGCCCGCTGTAACATAATCTCCGCTGTGATGTCAGCCTCGGGTGCTGCTAACAAACTGTCACTGTTGCTCATACCGCTCACCTCTCCGCTTGGCTTGCACGTATCGCCTATCCTACGCAATTGCGCGTTTTCGCATAACCGCTTTGTTTTCTTGACTCAGTCTATTTACGCAAGTTACATTAGTTTGCCGCGCCACGACAGCTGTGGCTGCGGAGCATCTTGAGTTGCAACACAAACGGAGGGTGAGCCATGACCGGCGTTTCAATTTTAGGCGGGTACCAGACCGACTTTGCGCGCAACTGGGCAAAAGAGAACCTGGAACTCGGTGACGCCATGCGTGAAGTTGTTGAGGGCACGCTGAACGATGCCGGCATAGGCGCAGACGCGATAGAGAGCATCCACGTGGGCAACGCCTTCGGGCAACTGTACACCGGGCAGGGACATCTGGGAGCGCTGGCCGCCAGCGTCATCCCCGAGCTCTGGGGCGTGCCGGCCATGCGTCACGAAGCAGCCTGCGCGTCCAGCAGCATGGCCGTATTGTCCGCCATGGCGGAGATTCAAGCGGGGCGCTACGACTGCGTGCTGGTGGTAGGTATCGAACAGGAAAAAACCATGCCGGGAGACCGCGCGGCCCAGGTGCAGGAAGCCGCTGCCTGGGTGGGTCACGATACCGGCTCCGTACAGTACATCTGGCCCCATACCTTTAACGAACTGGCGGCGGAGTACGAGCGCCGCTACGGTCTGGATACAAAATATCTGCGCGGCATCGGCGAGATCAACCTGCGTAACGCGCAAGACAATCCCAACGCTCAAACCCGTGGCTGGACACTCTCCGATGCGTCTTTTGCCGCTGACGACGATGTTAATCCGGTGGTATGCGGCAGGCTCCGCCGCAACGATATCTGCCAGATCACCGACGGCGCCGCAGGTCTGGTGCTTGTGTCGCAGCGCTGGATGCAGGCTAACCGCCGGGGTTTGGCCGACATTACCGGTTGGGGGCATGCCACCGTAGGCCTTGGACTCGCGCAGAAGCTGGAGCGCAACGAACAAAACGACTATGTCATGCCCCATGTACGGCATACGATTACCGATGCGTTTGCGCGGGCGGGCATTGAGGGCGTCGGGGACCTGGATGCCATCGAGACCCATGACTGCATGTCCGCCTCGGAATACCTGGCGATCGACCATTTTGGTATTACCGCGCCCGGCGAAAGTTGGCAGGCGGTGGAAGAAGGCGCCATCACCCGGCAAGGCAGTATCCCGGTCAACCCGGGCGGCGGCCTCATCGGCGGAGGCCACCCGGTGGGCGCCACCGGCGCGCGCATGCTGGTGGATGCCGTTAAACAGGTCACCGGACAGGCAGGCGCCTGCCAGGTTGACGGCGCCCGACGCGTCGCCACCCTGAATATCGGCGGCAGCACGGCAACCACGGCCAGCTTTATAGTCGAGCGCGCCTGACATACGGGTATACGGAAATTGAGCATGCGCCTGTGAAACTCAGCGTTGTTACCCCGCTGTGGCAGGACCGCCCCGCGGCGGAAAACCTGGCAGTTGCCCGGCGCGCTGACCAGCTTGGCTATGCGACGTTATGGGTGGGCGAAATGGCCACCTACGACGCATTCGCCTTCGCCACGGCCGCCGGTTTGAATACAACATCCATCGATCTCGCCATAGGTCCCCTCGCCGTCTCGGTGCGCAGCGCGGCAACCATGGCCATGGGCGCGGCTTCCGTTGCCGACCTGACCGGCCGGCCGGTTCATCTGGCGCTGGGAGCGTCCAGTACGGTGGTGGTGGAAGAGTGGCACGGACGTGTGCGCGAGCGCACGGCACAACATCTTGCGGAAAGCGCGCAAATCGCCCGCGGCCTTCTGGCCGGGGAGAAAGTAAATTTCCAGGGCGAAGTGACCCGCAGCCGCAGGCGGTA
>JANQOA010000185.1 GCA_028279305.1 Pseudomonadales bacterium | reverse complement strand
GCGCCGGTCTGCCCGTCCGCGGTATCCACCATGCTCACCAGGTCCCCCGGCGCCGGTGCGCCGGCGTAAAACCAGCTGCCCGCCGCCGCGCCCACAATCAGCAACAGGCCAATGACCCAACCCGCCTGCAGGCCGCGGTTGCCGCTGCGTGCCGGGGCGGCGTGTTGAGTGGCGGCGGCACCAGCCGCATCGGCCAGCAGCGTTTCGTCATCGTCAGCAATTGCCGGCTGCGCCGCCACGGCGCCGGCCTCCTGCAGATAACCCTGCAGGTCAGCAATAATCTCCGCACAAGATTGATAACGCTCGTCCCGTTCTTTACTCAACATGCGGCTGAGAATTTCCCGCAGCGGGCCGTCAACCGCCGGGTTCTGCAGGGTGATATCCGGCACATCGGCTTTAACCACCGCGGTCATCAGGTCGATGGGGCTGTCCGCTTGAAAAGGGGTTTTACCCGCCAGCATTTCGTAGAACACGATGCCCAGGGAAAATATGTCCGAGCGTGCGTCCACTTTCTGGCCCAGGCACACTTCCGGCGAAATGTAGTTGGGTGTGCCCACCATGACCCCGGTGCGGGTCAGGGTGGCGTCGCCGCGGTCAACCTTGGCAATGCCAAAATCCACCAGCTTGACCCGCCCGTCTTTGGCCAGCATCAGGTTGTCCGGTTTGATGTCGCGGTGCACCACATCGCGGTCGTGGGCCGCAGCCAGCCCGGTGGCGGCATCCAGAATGATCTGCGCGGCGCGGCGCGGATGCATGCGCGGGTTGCTGTGAATCAGGTTTTTCAGCGACTGCCCTTCCACGTATTCCATGGCGAAATAGGGCCGGCCGTGAAAGGTATCAACGGCATAAACCTGCACGACGTTGGGGTGATTAAGGTCCGCAACCGCCCTTGCCTCGCGCAGAAACCGTTCGACCAGACTGTCGTCCTGAGTTAACTGGTCACCCAGCATTTTGATGGCGACAAAACGCTGCAGGCTGTCCTCCCAGGCTTTGTAGACCACACCCATGCCGCCGCGCCCCAGTTCCGCAACGATGTCGTATTTGCCAATCGACTGGGTGCCCGTTGTCTTCTTATCCATGGCGCCAAACTCCCTCGGCCTGCCTTGAGGATGAAAACGATACTCCAATCCCGGCACCGTGTCAGGCGGCGGCTGTGGTAGTGCAGCGCAGCCTGATTTGTTTAAATGTCGGTTCGCGTTCGACATCAAGAAGGGAGCAAATGATGAATAAGGCAAGCGTCACCATCGCCGTAGGGATTCTGGCGAGTCTAACCACCACTCTGGCTGCCGCGGACTACCTGGCGTATGCGGCCAGCGACAAGGCTGAGATTCCGCTGCCGCAGAAAATCGACAAAATCGATGCAAAGTACCTGCTGAACGTGAAGTGGGGTGACTATGCTGGCGCCAAGTCCAGGGTGGCGGTCCTGGAAGTGGACAACAACAGCACCTCATCGTCTTACAGTTTCAGTGGCCCCAGCGGGCAGACTTATTCCTGGAGCTACGATCATGCGGACCAGGTACCGGTAAACGGGATTGAAGCCATTGTCACCGATGTCATGAACCAGACTGGGCGCTTCCGCCTGGTGGAACGGCAGGTGCTGAATCAGGTACTGGCGGAACAGGATCTGGCGGCGTCCGGCCGGGTTGCCAAACCCTCCGGCGCGCGCACCGGCAATGTCCTGGGCGCCCAGTTCCTGGTGCAACTGGTGGTCACCGACTATGAAGCCAAAACCTCCGGCACCAACAGCGGGGTCGGCGGTCTGGTCACCAGCCGCATGCCGGTGCTGGGTGGTCTGGGATTAAAGAACTCCAAAGGCCGGGTGGGCATGAATTTCCGCCTCATAGACGCTGAGACCTCGGAAGTGATCTACACCAAACAAATTGAGTCCATCATTAAAGAATCCGGGCTGACGGTAGGCGGCGCTGCGTTCACCGGCGGCGGTGCCATGGGCGGCTTTTTCTCCAACTATGCAAAAACCCCCATCGGCCAGGCGGTTATCGCCGGCATTAACAAAGGTGTCTACGAGCTGATCAAGGAAATCGGCGCAGCCCCCGCCACCGGCTCCATTATCAAGAGCGAAGGCAAAAAAGTGTGGCTGAACCTGGGCACGGACTCGGTTGCGGTGGGTGATGTGCTCACCATCATGTCCAAGGGTGAAGAATTGATCGACCCGGACACCGGCATCAGCCTCGGCAGCAGCGATTCGGAAATCGGCAGCGTGCGCGTTAACCAGGCACAGGACAAATTCAGCATCGCGGACATCATATCCTCCAGCGGCAGTCCCAAGCGGGGTGACAAAGTCATCTCCACCGCCGCGCCGCCCAGCATCGAATATGCCTCGTCCTGGAAGAAACCCAAGCGCGGGCAGTTCTGAGCCTCATCTGAAGGGCTGCAGCAGCAGCCTGTGCAGTTGCTGCTCCCCCGGACCGCGGAAGCGGTCCAGCCCGACCCGCATGCCGCGGTGGCCGGCCGCCGGCTGCGCCCGGTAGGTGCCGAACAGGTAATCCCACCAGGCCAGGTTAAAGCCGAAGTTATGATTCAATTCGCGGCTGTCAGCAGAGTGATGCACCCGGTGCATGTCCGGGGTGACAATTACTTTGCGCAGCAGCCGGTCCAGCGCGGCGGGCAGACGCACATTGCCATGGTTGAATAATGAGGTGGCGTTTAACAACACCTCAAACAGAATCACAACCGCCACCGGCGCCCCCAGGCCCACCATTACCAGCATCTTAACCAGCATGGAAAACAGTGCCTCCAGCGGATGAAAACGCACCCCGGTAGAAGTGTCGAAATCCGTGTCAGCGTGATGCATGCGGTGCAGACGCCACAGCCACGGCACCGCGTGCAGCAGCCGGTGCTGCAGATAGACCGCACAGTCGAATGCCGCCAGGCATAGCGCCGCTTCAAGCCAAAGCGGCAGCGTCAGCAGCGGCATTAATCCCCAACCGGACTGCGTTGTGTACAGGCCAACCGCGGATAGCGGCAGCACCTGCAAAAACAAACGATTCAACGCGCCCAGGCCGAAGTTGCTGAACCAGCGTACGGCACGCGGCATCCCCAGCACCCGGCGCGGAGCCAGCAGCTCCCAGCAGAGCATGCTCAGCAGCACTCCGGCAAATACGGCAACCCTGAACAGGTTTTCCGTATCCGCAATCTCCGCAAACACCTTCAGCTCCGGAACGCAGACCTGATAAGGCGTGAAAACTGCATCGCCGCGCCGCACAGGTTAAGTACAACCGCGGCCAGGAACGCCGGAATCTGCTGCCACACCACAACGTTCATGATCTGCAGAACCATCATGGCCACAAACAGGGATGTTGTAACGCGGTTGGCAACCTGATCAACATCATCATGTTCAGTCAGGCTGCTGCGTATGCGGGTGCGCGAGTACCACAATGAAAAGGCGGTAAACACAAACCAGAGGATACTCAGCAGGCACCAGGTCAGGGCGGTGTCGCCGATTGCGGAGAGGAACAGCAGGGCCAGCAGCGAAAAACCGGCGGCGGTTAAGCTGGCCTCCAGCAGAAAAGCCAGGCGCAGCCGGTCGCCCGGGTGCCAGGCGCCCTGGCTGCGGCTGCCGAAGGCAACCACCACGCCGCTGAAACCCGCCATGGCGATGGCAATCTCGGCAAAGCCGATGAGCAGCTCAACAATGTCCAATCCGCGCCCCTTCCGCAGCGGAACACATGCCCACCATCGGTTTTAAAGGCAGACAAGTCAATGCATACCGGCTCAGCCGGAAGCCGGGCGTGCGCCTTCCATATATTCGTCAATCACCTCGTGGTAGCGGCGGATGCGGCTTTCCTGGCCGGACAGGTAGGCGCGCTTGTATCCGCGTGAGCGGAAACCGGCCTGCTGCAGGGGGAAGATTTCAATATCCTGGTCTATGGTGCGCCCCATACTCTGCTCGCCGGGAGCAAATACCTCATGCTCCACCTGCGCATCGCGCTCGACAATCCCCGCGGTGGTTCTTACCGGCGCTGTTTCCCCGTCCGGCTGACTGGCATACCACCAGTTGTCAAATACACACTGCTCCGGATCGGTGGGGTGCGGCCGCGCGCGCAGAAAATGGAAACCATCAGACCAGAGTGAAACCGCAAAGTTGGGGAACAAGGTGTAGTGGAATGCATCCGTAAACTGCTCGTCCGCCAGTTTTGCGTAGTGCGTGTATCCGCGCTGCCGGCCCTGGGCGCGTTTGGCCTGCTGCAGGGCAGCGCGGGTTTCGTGACCGCGGCCTACATAGTCCGCCGGGTTTATACCCCACTCATGCATGATGCTGTTCAGGGGTTCACCGATGGTGCCGTCTTCATTTAACGATACGCCGGCATAACCCCCCGGCATGATCATGCGGTTGTGGCCTTCGTCAGACATGTCAAAACGGGTGTTTTTATAGTTGGTGTCCACCCCGGAATGCATGCGTTTGCGTTCTTCCGGCGTGCCGGTGGGCTTGTGTACGGTGGGCACGTGATAAGACTCGTTAAAGTTATCCAGCACCACCTTCCAGTTGCACGGCAGGGTGGTGGTGCGCGCCAGATACCGCTTCCAGGTGTGCAGGTCGTAACGCGACCAGTCATCCCACACCGGTCCCAGAAAGGACTTCAGGCTGGCACAGTGCGGGTCCATGTTGACCCAGATAAAGCCGGCAAATTCCTCGCACCGCAGCTCTTCGAGGCGCAGTTTTCCGCACGGGTTGCCCTCTGGGAAGTCCTCTGCATCCTGGGCGAAGACCAGTTCTCCATCCGGCTGAAAAGCCCAGCTATGGTACTTGCAGACAAAACGCTTAACGCTACCCTGCGGGTCGGTGACAAGACGGTTGCCGCGATGCTGGCAGACGTTGTAGAACGCTTTGATGCTGCCGTCGCTCTGGCGCACCATGAGGATGGATTCCGGGCCTACATCTTCCCTCTGCCAGTCCCCGGGCCCTGGTATTTCAGAGGCGCGGCCGAGCAGCAGCCACACCCGGGTCCACATTTGTTCCCACTCCCGGGCAAAAAATTCCGCTGATGTATACCGTTCACCCGCCAGCGGATTGCCGCGCAAATGCTGCCGCGGCCAATCGGGCAGGGTGTCCGAAAGTGTCCGGTTATCGTGCTCAGCGGTTTGTTTGTCCTGCATAGATCTACCCGTTAAAAAGTTGCGTTGGTTTGCCCGCCGTCAATCACCAGGCTCTGGCCGGTTACAAATGCCGCCTGCTCGCTGCACAACAGCGCGACAAAAGAGCCCACGTGTTCCGGGTCTCCGAAGCGGTTGGCGGGAATGTTCCATTCGTTAATGAAGTTCTGTATTTCATCTTCGTACGTAGTACCGTTCTGCCTGGCAAGGGCGCTAAAGCGTTCTTCGGTTGCGGCGGTATGATGCATGCCCGGCAATACGTTGTTAACCATAACGTTGTGCCGTGCCACCGCCTTGGCCACCGCCACCGTATAATTCACCAGCGCCGCGCGCGGCGGGCCCGACAGGATGCGCACCTGCGCCGGAAACTTGGCCGCCCCGGTGCCGATGTTAACCACCCTGCCCCAACCGCGCTCAACCATGCCGGGCACCACCATTTTCATGAAATCCACCGGACCCAGCAGGGTGACCTCCAGATTCTGCAACCAATCTTCGCTGCTCACCGCTTTATAGTCGCCGGTGAACGGCGGCGGTGAACACGTCCCCACCAGGATGTCCGGCTGCGGGCAGGCTTCCAGAATGGCGGCGCGGCCTTCCGCGGTGCTGTGATCCGCCGCAATCGGCGTAACGTCAGCGCCGGTTAAGGCGGAAATCTCCTCACAGGTGCGCTGCAGTCTGTCCCTGCCGCGGGCGGACACATACAGTTCCGCACCTTCAGCGGCCAGCGCCAGCACGCTGCCCCGGCCCATGCCGGCGCTGCCACCGTTGACGATAGCCTTGCGGCCGCGTATGCCCAGATCCATTTTCCGCCTTTAACCGTGATTCGGAAATATGTATAACACGTTATAGTTTGTGATTAAACCCGCAATAAGGGCCGGGACCGGGGAAGGCTGTTAACCCCCGGGCTGTCTGGCGGGCTGAATTCTGCGTTCCTGGCGGCGCAACAGCCCCGCCCGCAACCTGCGCAAGCGCTGCTCGTTGAGGGGAAAGCGCCAGATCACGCCCACGGAGCCCGCGTATAACAACATGGGCGGCAAGGTCAGGATCAGGGTCAGCGCCATCAGTTCGTACGCGCCGTTGTCACCGCCGGGATCAAAACCAAACAAGCTCACTGCAGGCAGCGCCACCCCCACGGCTATAGCCTGAAACAGCTTCTGGCCCAATGACCACACCGCCATGTAAGAACCGGCCACATGCCGCCCGGTGCGCAGTGCTGCAATTTCAATCAGGTCAGCTTTCATGGACAGCGATATGGCTACAAAATTGCCGCTGGCCAGCCCGTACAGGCCCAGTACCGCGCAGAACAGCAGCACGTCACCGGGCCCCAGCAACAGATAACCGGGCGTCGCCACCACATAAATCGCTGCACCCAGCACCCAGGTTTCCTTTTTGCCCAGCCGGTACGACACCCACACCCAGACCGGCAGAGAGGCCAGTTGAGTGAGGTAAAACCCCAGCAAAATCAACTGCGTACTGGCTTCAAGGTCAACAACAAAGGTGGCAAACAACATAAACAGCGACGATGCCCAGGTGGTACCCATGGTCAGCATGAGAAAGCCGATAAACAGAATCACAAACGAGCCGTTGCTGAACATCTGGCGGCTGCTGTGCCACAGGCTGGTCTGAGCCGCCCGCGGTTTCACCACCTCCGGCACTTTCCACAAAGCAACGGCCACCAGCACCGGCAGCAGCACCAGCGCCATAAAACCGACGATGGTCAAACCTTCTTTGGGCAGCGAGCCGTAGCCGAACAGGTAACCCGAAATGGACGGCACCGCCAACACGCTGACGTTGCCCAGGTAACCAAACGCCTGGCGCCAACCGGTAATGCGGGTGCGCTCGTTATAATCGTCGGTAAGTTCAGCCCCCCAGGCAAAATACGGAATGTTGATCATGGTCCAACCCAGCCACAGCAGCATGGACCAGACCAGCAGGTGCCAGTTGTCCACCCCGCCCATCGGCGCAAACAACTGCCAGGCTGCAATCATCATCACCAGAGCGCCCGCGGCCATCCAGGGTTTGCGTTTACCCAGCCTGGTGCTGGTGCGGTCGCTGAGATAACCGATCAGCGGGTCGGTGACCACATCGCTGATCCGCGCCAGCATGAGGATTAAACCCACATCGGCCAGATCCAGCCCCAGATCCCGTGAATAGACAAAAGGCAGATACAGGGAAACCGGCACCGCCGCCAGATAAACGGCATAATCCGGCAGCCCGAAGTAGATCAAGGTGGATCGGCGCAGCTTCTGCGGCACGGCTCCCACGGCGGTTTATACCGTCTGCAGCAGGTTTATTCGATGCCCCTTTTGGCCCGCTCCGCAGCCAGGCGCTGTGCGTCAGCACTCTGCAGCGGCGACATCTCTTCTTCGGCCAGGGTGCCGGCCCGGTGCCGGGCGGACTTGTCCGCATCAAAAGAAATCCACTTCACCGGGGTGATGGCCAGCACCAGGCGCAACGGCGAATCCAGCAGGTTATAAAAGTCGTCTTCACCCTGCTTGTCATCGGGCGACACCTTGCCGGCCAGCGCATGGTAAAACCAATCCTTGAGTTCGGGGTCCTCAATAAATTCGCCGCGCCCTTTTACCGTCACCGCCCCCAGCGGGCATTCAGGATCGTCGCTGCAGCGCCCGCTGACGGTAACCGATACCCGCGGGTCGCGCCGGATGGCCGCGGCACGGTGGCGATGGGCGGCAAACGTCACCCAGATTTTGCCGTCATGCCAGACAAACGAGTGCACCACACCCACCGGCCAGTGATCTTTGGTACCCCACATCAGCACACATTCCGGCGCCTTGGTCAGCAGCAGGTCTATCTGCTCATCGGAATGGCGGTAAATCGATACGACCTCGTGGTCAGTTGCCTTGCTCATTTCAGCTCCCCTGAATTTTCCAGCGGCAAAAATAGCATGCGTTTCAATTTTTTCAACAAATTCCGCCAACTGGGTTCTCCCGGGGGCCTCCGGAATTGCAGAAATATCAGGCTATTGCCAACACGTATAACTTTGCCTCAATCGAGACTTCCTGTAACCCATTGTTTTATCTGCATAATAATCCAAGAAATTGAGAAGGATCAAAAAATCTTTCCAAAAAGGGAAACACGTTGTAGTCTTTAACTGCGCCTCATAGTGGTAGTCGCGTCGAAACCATGGCTCTAACCGGGAGAGAGATTATGAGTCACTGCAGGCACGCCGTTATCGGCTCTATCACCTTAGTCATTACGTTGGCCGCCCTGGTACCGGTGCCGGCCGCAGCGCAAGACTCGGTTGAACAAGCAACTAACGCCATCATTGAAGACCTGGTGGTGGTGTCACGCAAGCGGGCGGACGCGGAACGCCTGCAGGACATTCCGATATCCGCCACGGCTTATTCCGCTGAAAAGATCGAAGCCATCAACGCGGTTAACATCAAAGACCTGGGCCGCCTGGTACCCGGCGCCCGCATCGAAGAACAAGGCAACTCACCAGGCTTCGGCGTATTTTTTATACGCGGTGCCGGGGTCAGCCCTTCAGTCCCCAGCTTCGACCCCGCCGTCGGCGTGTTTGTTGACGGCGTATTCCAGGGACAGGTGGCGCAGTCCATCCTGGATGTGTTTGACCTGGAAAGCGTGGAGATTCTGCGCGGCCCCCAGGGCACCCTGTTCGGCCGCAACGTCACCGGCGGGGTGGTGAACGCACGCACCAAGCGGCCGACGGGGGAATTTGGTATCGATCTGGAAGCCACCGCCGGCAGCTACGACCGCCGCGATGTGGCGGTGACGGTCAACACACCCATGCTGGCGGATCAGCTTGCGGCAAAATTTACCGTGCTGAAACGGGACCGCGACGGCTATGTTGACGACAACGTGCGCGGCGGCGAGTTCGGCGAAATAGATGTGTTGGTGGTACGTCCTTCATTTGTATGGACACCTGCGGAAAACGTTGAGGTGAGCCTGTTGCTGGAGCACTACGAGCAGCGCGGGGAGCCGCTGCCAGTGGTACCCACGGGCAACAACAAAGACGGCACCGTGGGCGGGCTGATCCCCGGCGGCAGCCGCAGCTTCCTGGAAACCTGGCACGACAACCCTCAGGACGAGGCGGGCTTTGTTGATTTTGAACGCAACCGCGCGGTGCTGGAAATCATCTGGGAACTGGACCACGGCACCGTCACTTCAATCACCGGTTATGCGGACCTGGACCACGTCTTCGGCAACGACTTTGACGGCACCACCCCGGCATTCATCTTCAGTACCGCCCAATATCTGGATCAGCACCAGTGGTCCCAGGAGATCCGCTACGCGTCCTCCTTCTCCGATACCTTTGACTTTACCGCCGGCTTCTACTGGTTCACCCAGGATGTCTTTTACGGCGAACAGCGTTACCAGGGCAGCCGGGTGGCCTGCTGCGTTAACCCCGGCTCCGCCATCGGCGCCGGATTCCCCGGGGTTGGCATGACCGACCACGATCAGTGGTCGGTATTTGTCGAGGCGCACTGGACTTTTGCTGAAGACTTTACGCTGACCCTGGGCGGCCGCTACGGCAATGAGGAAAAGGATACCCAGGTGGGGCTGGTCAATTCCGGCGTCTGCACCAGCAGCGGCCTGTTTAACGTTGACGTCAGATCGTTCTCCTGTCCCGGCGGCTTTCAAATCGACGACAACGAAGACTGGAACAATTTTTCTCCCAAGGTGGGCATCGAATACCGCATCAATGAAGACGCCATGGTGTATGCCAGTTGGACCCGCGCCTTCCGCAGCGGCGGCTGGACCTACCGCACCGCCGCCAGCGACCTCACCTCCGCGCGGCCGGGTTTCTACGACGAGGAGCGGGTTGATGCCATTGAAGTGGGCTTGAAATCCACCTGGTTCGACAACCGCCTGCGCTTCAACGTCGCCGCCTGGGACCACGACTTTGAAGATCTGCAGCGTTCCATCTTTCTCACCGAGACCGACGCCATGGGCAACGTCACATCACTCACCCAGCGCTTCGACAATGTCAAAGACTCCGAAGCGTACGGCTTTGAAGTGGAAATTGTTGGTGTATTGATGCAGGACGCTCTGAGCGAAGGTGACAGCCTGACCCTGGAGTTTGCCTGGGGCAATATCGAGTACGATTACAATTCCCCGGTGGACTTTAACGGTGACGGCGTTGACGACGGCGATTTCCCCTGGAACCAGATTCCTGACTCTACCTGGAATGCCGCCCTTACCTATGTGCATATGCTGCCCAACGACTCGGGCCGGCTGGCCTGGCGCGCCGGCTACCAGTACACCGACGTGATTAACGGCGGCGGCACCAGTCTGGACCCTATTGTCTTTTACCAGGAGCGCAAGCTGTGGGACGCTTCGGTACGGTACGACAGTCCGGAAGGCAACTGGTACATCAGCGTATTCGGGAAAAACTTGAGTGATGAGGACTACTACCAGTTTAAAACTTCGTTCTCCCCGGCTTTCGGCATTGCCCAGCCGATGCTGGATGCCACCTGGGGCGCCACGTTTGGTATCTCGCTGTAACGGGCACCCGCCAGATCCGGTCCAGGGGCTGCCCGCGGGCAGCCCCTCTTTTTGCGCGCAGAGAAATTCATGAGTAACAAGCCGGCGGACCGGCTGCCGCGCAAAACCCTGTTTTTCTACGGGCTGGCGGACATGCCGATTCAAATGGCCGCCATTCCGGTGGCGGCGTTCATACCCAATTATTACGGCGCGGACCTGGGCCTGAGTCTGGCCGCGGTGGCTACGGTGTGGCTGCTGACCCGCATGTTTGATGCGGTATCCGACCCGCTGATCGGATACCTGAGCGATCACACCCACACCCGCTTCGGCCGGCGCCGGGTGTGGATGGCGGCCGCGGTGCCGATCCTGATGCTCAGCATTTACAAGCTGTTCATGCCCGAACCGCCGGTCACCACCACTTATCTGTTCGGTTGGTTGATCGTGCTGTGGACCGGCTGGACCATGCTGTTTATTCCCTACTACGCGTGGGCGGCGGAGCTGTCTCCCGACTACAACGAGCGCACCCGCATCAGCGGCTGGCGGGCCTGGATCGGCATGGCCGCCAACGTCACCAGCAAGGTGGTGCCGGTACTGGCCATTTTCTTTTTCGGTTTCGGCGGCACCCGGGAAACCCTTCTGCTGATCGGCATCATGACCCTGGTGCTGTTGCCTCTGACCGTGGGCCTGACCGTATTCAACGTGCCCGAGCGGCGTGACTACCTGCCCACCCGCATACCGATCCTGCCCGGCCTGAAAATCATGTGGCGCAACCGCCCGTTCAAACGCCTGGTGCTGGCGTTTTTTGTTAATCAGCTGGGCTCAGCCATCTCCACCGCGCTGGTGGTCTTTTTTATCCGCGACGTGCTGCAGGACGAGCAGAACAGCATCCTGATGCTGCTGGTTTACTACGGATTTAATCTCAGCGGCATTCCGTTCTGGATCTGGTTTGCCCAGGCGTACAGCAAACACCGGGCGTGGTGCCTGGGGCTGTTTGCTTTTTCCGCGTTCCAGTGCGGCTACCTGCTGCTGGGCGCCGGCGACTTCTACTATATGCTGCCCATCACCGCCTGCACCGGCTTTCTCGGCGGTTCATTCTGGGTGCTGCCCAACGCCATGAAAGCGGATGTGATTGACGTGGATACCATTGAGAGCGGCGAAGACCGGGCTGCCTGGTACTTTGCCGTCTGGTCTTTCACCACCAAGGTGGCGCTGTCCGTGGGGCCCTGGCTGGCGTTAACGGCGCTGGCGGTAGTTGGTTTTGAGCCGGGTGCCAATTCCACCGCGGAGGGTCTGTTGGGCTTGAAACTGCTGTTTGTGCTCGGCCCGGTCAGCGGTTTTGTGGCCGCTGCGCTGATCGCCTGGGGCCACCCCCTGACGCCGGAAAAACATGCACAGATCCGCCGTCAGGTCGAGCAGATCCGCAACACCCGCGGTTCCGCGGGTTGAGCCCCGCGGCTGCCAAATCCCCGCCCACCCGGCCCCCGCACAGGCTATAATCCGCTTCCATACACAAGATCGGGAGCGCCAAGTGGCTAGTAATTTTACCGCGGTGGAATCCGTGCAGGACAGCGTGTCAGCGGAAGAGTGGACGGTGCGCCAGGACCTGGCGTGCCTGTACCGGCTGGTTGCAGATCAGGGCTGGGACGATCTGCTGTTCACCCATCTGTCAGCCCGGGTGCCGGGACCGGAACATCATTTCCTGCTCAACCCCATAGGCCTGCTGTTTGAAGAAGTCACAGCCTCCAGCCTGGTTAAGGTGGATGTTGAAGGCAACAAGGTGATGGACACACCGTGGGATATCAACCCGGCCGGCTTTACGATTCATTCCGCCGTGCATATGGCGCGCGAAGACGCCCAGTGTGTCATGCACCTGCATACCGACGACGGCGTGGCGGTCTCCGCCCAGGAAGACGGCCTGATGCCGATTACCCAGCACGCCATGCAGGTGGGCGAGATCGCCTACCATGATTACGAAGGGGTTGCGCTGGATCTGGACGAGCGTGAGCGCATTGTCCGCGACCTGGGAGACAAGCAGTTTATGATTCTACGCAATCACGGCACCTTGACCGTCGGGCGGACCTGCGCGGATGCCTATATGGCCATGTACTACCTGGAACGGGCCTGCACCATGCAGATCCGCGCCCTGGCCGGCGGCGCGGCGATTACCCAGCCGCCCCAGGGTTCACCGCAAAAGGCTGCGCAGCAAAGCGAGGTGTTGTTTGACGGCACCGTGGGACCGCTGGCCTGGTCCGCGCTGATGCGCAAAATGGAGCGACTGGACCCGGGTTTTGCCGCTTAGCGAGGCTGCTATGACTTACGAATCCCTGCTGTACAACGTGGACGACCATGTGGCGCTGGTCACCATCAACCGCGCGGAGAAAATGAATACCTGGAATGCAACCGTGTCCGCGGAGCTGAGCGCCGCCATGCGGCAGGCCAACCGGGATGACGAGGTGCGCGCTGTGGTATTGACCGGTGCCGGCCGGGCATTCTGCGCGGGTGCTGACCTGGAGCGCGGCGGCGACACCTTTGCCGGCCGCGAAGACAGCAGCCAAGCCGGCAGCGGCGACAACAGCCCGGCGCCCACCTACCCCAACCATATCGACAAACCGGTCATCGCGGCGATTAAGGGGGCCGCCGTCGGGGTTGGCATGACCTACCCGATGTTGTGCGACATACGGCTGGCTGCCGAACAGGCCAAGATGGGGTTTGTCTTCACCCGCCGCGGCATGATGCCGGAGTTGGCCGCGCACCTGCTGGTGCAGCGGGTCAGCGGGTTTTCCAATGCGGCGGATGTGCTCATGTCCGGGCGCATATTCAGCGCTGAAGAAGCGGCGGCCATGGGTCTGGTCTCCAGGGTGCTGCCGAAAGACGAACTGCTGCCCGCGGCGCTGGAGCTGGCCCGCGATTACATCAACACCGCGCCGGCTTCGGTGGCCATTACCAAGCGCCTGTTGTGGAAAGGCCTGGACAGCTCCATGCAGGACATGTTGCAGGCTGAGGAAGCGCCTTTTGCCTGGCTCGGCAACCAGCCGGATGCCAGGGAGGGTGTGATGTCTTTTCTGGAGAAACGCCCGCCGGAATGGCAGGTGTCACCGGCGGACATTCCCGACAAGTACCGCTGATCTCTTTGCCGCCCAGCGCGGCAGGGTGAAGTCAGGTACTCGGAGGGGAGGATCTAAGAGGGGAATCTAGGAGGGGAATCTAGGAGGGGAGAATAATGACGGACACCTTGGCTTTTGCGTCTGCCACCGAACTGGCGGCAAAAATACGCGGCAAAGAAGTCAGCGCGGTGGAGCTGACTGAACACTACATCAAACGTATCGAACACTACGACCGGGACATCAACGCGGTGGTAGTGCGCCGCTTTGAGCAAGCTGTGCAGGAAGCCCGGGACGCTGACCGGGCGCTGGCCCGGGGCAACCCGCGGGGCCCCCTGCACGGGGTGCCGATGACCATCAAAGAGTCATATGTGATGAACGGTACCGCAGCCACCTGGGGTATCCCCGGGCAGCGCGACAACGTGGCTGACCACGACGGTTTGATTGTGCAGCGCTTCAAAGCGGCGGGCGCTCACTTTCTCGGTAAAACCAACGTGCCGCTGGATCTCGGTGACTTTCAAAGCTACAACGACATCTACGGCACCACCAACAATCCGTACAACCTGGAGCACACACCGGGCGGTTCTTCCGGCGGCAGCTCCGCCGCTATGGCAGCCGGTTTCAGCGCGCTGGAAGCCGGTTCGGACATTGGCGGTTCCATTCGCACACCCGCTGTGTTCTGCGGCGTCTACGGGCATAAACCCACCTGGGGAATTGTGCCGCTGGCCGGTCATGAACTGATCGCCGGGGTACCTGACCCGGACGTATCCGTATGCGGACCCCTGGCGCGCAGCGCTGAAGATCTGCAGCTTGCATTGGATATCATGGCCGGACCCACCGAACGTGAAGCGCTGGGCTGGCAGCTGCAGCTGGCGCCGCCGGAAGTGTCCAGCTTAAGCGGCTTGCGGGTTGCGGTCTGGGCCACCGACCCGCTGGCGCCGGTGGATGAAGAAATTGAAACCGCCGCCACCCGGCTTGGCGCAACCCTGGAGCGTCTGGGCGCCAGAGTTTCGTACAGCGCGCGGCCGGAATTTGATCTGCTGAAATCTCACCATACGTATCTGAGCCTGATGAATGCCACCATGGCCAGCGGACAGCCGGCCAGCGAAATTGCCCGCATTCAGGCCTATGTGGATCAGCTTGCTGAGGACAACCAGTCCAGCGACGCGGTCACCGCCAGGGCCGCGGTGATGAGCCACCGCCAGTGGATACGGCATAACCTGCGGCGCGAAAAGCTGCGCCGTGCCTGGGATGCTTTTTTTGCCGACTGGGATGTGCTGATCTGCCCCCAGCAGGTGACCACCGCATTTAAGCACGACCACCGGCCGGTGGCGGAACGCAGCCTGCTGGTTAACGGCGAACAGCGGGGCTATTCGGACGGCCTGTTCTGGTCCGGTCTGGCCAACAGTTCATATCTGCCGAGCACCGCTTTTCCAGCGGGCATGTCCAGTAGCGGACTGCCCATCGGCCTGCAGGCGACCTGTGCCTCTTACCTCGACCGGCGCGCCATCGAGATTGCGCGTTTGATCACCCTGGAGACCGGCGGTTTTACGCCGCCGACCCGGCTTGAGCCGCAGCCCTGAAAAGATTCACAATCGTTCGCCGGCGTAACCCGGCAAGGAGTTTGAGTGACCGTTTATCTCATGGCAAAAATCACCATCAACGACCGCCAGGAGTACAGCCGTTATGAAGCCGGCTTCATGGAAATTTTCAGCCGGCACGAAGGCACCCTGCTGAGTGTGGACGAACAGCCGGAAGTGCTGGAGGGTGAATGGGAGGCCACGCGCACGGTGCTGATCAGTTTTCCCAGCAGCGAGGCGCTGCATGCCTGGCTGGATTCCGACGCTTACCAGGCCATCGCGCAACACCGTTTTGCCGCCGCGGTTACCCACAGCGTGGCGGTAAAAGGACTGCAGCTGTGAGCACCCGCGGCAGCCAACCCTTTCTGCTGGCTGAGGCCGCCAACCGGGTGGGGGAAAAACTGGGCGTCAGCGACTGGGTGTTTA
Organism: Pseudomonadales bacterium; assembly: GCA_028279305.1. GTDB lineage: Bacteria > Pseudomonadota > Gammaproteobacteria > Pseudomonadales > Azotimanducaceae > UBA4421. Next base: position 2,938 of record JANQOA010000185.1, on the reverse strand, counting down.
TCGACCAGACCCAGGTAAACGTTTTTGGTGAGGTCACACGCTGGCGCACGCCCGGCCATTGTGATCCGGAAATTGCCGCCCAAGGCCCTTACGGCGGCACCATCATCCACGGCTTCCACATGGTGGGGCTGCTGTCTCATTTTTTCCGGGATTCAGGCTTACAGCCCGCGGATGGAGAACGGCCATTGAACTATGGCCTGGACAAGGTCAGGGTGCTGCAGCCGGTGGTGATCGGCGACGGCGTCAGGCTGCGTTCCCATATCACCCTGTTGGACGCCACCGACAAAGGCAACGGTGAGATGTTGCTGAAAAACTGCCACGAACTGGAAGCGCAGGGTGTCGAAGGGCGGGTGCTGTATGCCGAATACCTGACCTACTGGTTTCCCAAAGCCGCCGGGCCGTGAAGCCCAGCCTGTCGATATTTGCCGCAACCCTGATCCTGCTGGTGGCGGTCAGCATTAACTTCCGCCACCAGCTGCTGATCTGGGCCATCAGCGACGGGCAGCCGCCGCCGCTGCTGCCGGCGCAGGAAGAAAGCCCCGGGGTGGTCTGGATGCAAGACTACTTTACCGTCCAGGCGCTGAACCAAAACACTTACGCCATCGGCGAGCCGCGCTACCACCAGCAGAACTACAGTTACCTGCTGCTGGGTGACAGCCGCGCCCTGTTGTTCGACGCCGGCCCGGGGTTGCGCGACATCCGCGGTGTGGCTGAATCCCTCACCGATCTGCCGATTACCTTTGTACCCTCACACTTCCATTTTGACCACACCGGCAACCGCATCCGCTTTGAGCATGTTGCCGTAGTGGACCTGCCTTATCTGCGCGCCCGGGCGCCGGACAACCGCCTCGCCCTGCGCTGGTCCGAACATATGGGTTCAGCGGAAGGATTTGAGCTGCCGGTACTGGAAGTGGACGAGTGGCTGGCCCCCGGCTCGCTGATCAACCTGGGCGGCCGGCGGTTGCAGGTGCTGTACACCCCTGGGCATACGGAAGATTCCATATCGTTGCTGGACCTGACCCATAACCTGCTGTTCAGCGGTGACTTCATCTACCCCGGACCGCTGATCGCGTTTCTACCCAACAGCAGCTTGCCCGCCTACCGGGACGCAGCAGCCATGCTGCTGGCCGCTGTCCCCGGCGAGGCGGATATATACGGCGCCCACCGCAGCAGCCCGCCCGGCGCGCCGCGGCAGAAGCTGCAGGATGTCAGCGACCTGCACCGCAGCCTGCAGCGTATTGAAGCGGGGGAGCAAAGTGGTGAAGGCGTTTACCCGGTGATTTATCCGGTTAACGATCAAATGACCCTGTGGGCGGAGCCAGCCTGGCTGCAGGATTGGTAAGCCTCAATCAAGGCGGTATACGCGCGCCGCGGTACCGCTGAACAAATCCGTTTTCTCCGCCGCGCTCAAACCCAGGCGGTCGGCAATCCGCTTGAACATATTCCACAGGGTGCGGTACGACACGCACTCTTTGTCCACCGGAAAGTTGCTTTCGAACATACAGCGCGCCGGCCCGAACGCGTTGATGACGTATTCATAGTAGGGAAACATCAGCTCGCAGAGGCTTTCGGAGTCAATGGGCGCGGGCCGCTGGCGCAGGTGAAAGGGCGGCTCCCAGGGACCCACCCGCATCTGCCCGCCGCCGCATTTCATAACCGCGTTGGGGCACGCGGCAATAACGTCGATGGCGGCGCGCCAGCGCGCCATCACGTCAGCGGGGGCGTGGGGGTCCGCGTTGCCGCCCAGGTGGTTAACAATGACGGGCACGTCGGGGTTGGCGTCCGCCAGCCGTGCCAGAGCCGGCAGCCGCTCGAAGTCCGGTGAATAGTTGTCAAAGCTCAACTGATAGCGGGCCAGCAGATTGTAACCCTGCATGAACTGATCGTTCAGATCGCTGGGAAACGCGGTGCGTACGCCGCGGAAGTTAGCGGACGCCGCCAGGTGCGCCTGCAGCACCGGCTCAACGTCAGCGCCGGCGCGCAGGTCCGCGCTGCCGAATATGCCGGCGCACAGTTGCGTGTCGCCATAGATGCCGGAGTTGCTCATGGCCACCACGCCGTGCACAAACTCAGTCTCACCCACACATTTCATTGCCTCCGGACCGGCGGCGCGGTAGAACGCACCGCATTGGGCAAACACCGTTTTTATCACGTTGTGGCCGCTGTGCCGGATATCGTTGACCAGTTCTTCACACAGGTACACCTTCTGCGCAAAGCTCGCCAGCGGCTCGATGGCAGCTTCGCGGATATCCCACAGATGGTGATGCGGGTCGATGATAGGCAGCTCCGGCTGCAGCACTTCCTCCGGCTGCTCCTGCGCCAGCCACGCCTCAAGTGTTTCATTAGCAACGTAAGCCATCTTTCCCCCCTTTGACGGATATACGCTACCCGCATCACCCGGCATTGTCACGGGCCGCTGTGCTTTGTGCCCACAGTCGAAACCGGTAGACTGTTTGTTCCGCATGGTTCCCTTAACAGCTTGAAGGCAAAAGACAATAAAAGTGAACGCCGGCGTCAGGAAATAGTCAGCGCGGTGGTACAGCATCTGTTGCGCAACGGTTTCGGCAACAGCGGCATCCGCGCGTTAGCCGCCAGCGTCGGCATCAGCGACCGCATGCTGATGTATTATTTTGAGACCAAGGAAGAACTGATCAGCGCCGCGCTGCAGATGATTATGGGCAACCTGCAGGCCAGCCTGGAACAGATTGTGCCGCAGCGCAACGCCAGCGGCGCGCAGATTGTCAACACCCTGGTGGCTGCCGGGGACGCTGACGATATCCGGCCGATCATGCAATTGTGGTTCGAAATTGTCGGCCTGGCCATGCGCGACGAGGAGCCGTACAAAACCACCGCCCGCAATATTGTCCTGGCCTGGGAACAGTGGGTGGCGCTGGTCTTTACGCAGTTTCTGCGCCATCCACTGTTCCCAGGCCAGGAC
>JANQOA010000172.1 GCA_028279305.1 Pseudomonadales bacterium | reverse complement strand
CTCGGGAACCGGCCGGATGAGCAGTACCCATCCAGCCTACAGGGACGTATTTACGGCGGCCCGGGACAACTTAGTTAAGTAATCGGCCGGATGAGCAGTACCCCTTAACTCTGCTGTTCACACGCAGCCCTCGCGTAACGGCAGCCAAAAAACACGTTCCCAGCGCTGGAGTTTTGCTACACCCAGGCGTTGAACGAACACACTGGAATGACAGCCTGCAGTGAGGTTCCGCTAGACCCGGGCATCAACGCACGTTGGCCGGGTAACTAAGTTGTTTCGGGGTGTGGGCGACAGGATGTCGCCGCCACAGCCTACAGGGATGTATTCACGGCGGCCCGGGACAACTTAGTTGCTCGGGAACCGGCCGGATGAGCAGTACCCATCCAGCCTACAGGGACGTATTTACGGCGGCCCGGGACAACTTAGTTACTCGGTAACCAGCCGGATGAGCAGAATGCCTAACTCCAGGGCTTGGAGCGTGTGTTTGGCTTGCATGAGTGTAAGGGCTGCGTGTGAATAGCAGAGTTTCAGGACCGTTGCCGACAGGGATGTCGGCGGCGGAGCGTACATGGACGTATTTACAGCGGTCCTGAAACTCTCCTGCTATTCACCAAGCAGCCCGGGCAGACCAGGACAACCCAAAAACTACCTGAAAGTCTTGGTTAACTCTATCCCCCAAGTCCGCCCCTGCTCGACCGCGCCAAACCAGAACACCCCTACGTCCACTGAGGTCGCCAGGAAGTTGTCGTCGTGGAATGCGTCCTTAACAAACGCTGCCACGTTGACCCACGGGTTTTCCCAGGTTACAGAGAAGTCCCATTCGTCGCGGTCGGGAAATACGTTACGCCCCGCACCCTGGGGGTCGGGTTGGCCGAAGTTGCCGATGGTCTCGTCAGCCCAGTTGTAGTTGACGGCAAACAGCAGGGTGCCCATTTCGTCTAGCGGCTGCAGGTAGTCGAAGCCGATGTTGACGTTCCACTCCGGCGCGAAGCCGAATTCGAAAATATCGGAGATATCCTCACGCTGGCCGGTCAGGCGGTTGACGGCGATAAATTCGTCGTATTCGCCGTCGGTCCAGCCCACCGAAGCGCGGGCCTGGAAGCGGGGGCTGGCCACGTAGCGCATCTCCAGTTCAAAACCGTCGATGGTTGCGTCAGCGGCGTTTTCAACAATGGTTTCCGTGGCGGCGCCGAACTGAAAAATGGTGCTTTCATGCTTGTCTTTGTACTCAGCGCGGAACGCGGTGGCGTTCAAAGTCAGGCGGTCGTCAAACAGCGTTGAACGGACGCCCACCTCATAACTGTCAACGGTCTCCGGGTCGTAGGGGCCAATAGAGGTCGGGGTGGTGGCCCGGCCGTTCCAGCCGCCGGAGCGGAAGCCGCGGGACCATGAGACATAACCCATGACGTCTTCGCTGAACTGATGGTCCAGGGAAATTCGCGGCGTGAACTCGTTCCAGGATTCTTTGCCGTTGCTGTCGTTACAGGTCAGCGCAGCGGTGCGCGCGTCAGCGGTGGCCTGGTCCGGGGCCGCTGCAATATGCGCGGCGGCAACCGCGTCAGCCTGGGCCTGTTCAGCGGAGGACAGGTTACCGCATCCCCACACGGTGGGCGGTAACAGGCCGCTGGCATCACCGGAGACGCGCTGGAAGATAAAGAACTCCTTGGTCTCCCGGGTGTAACGTCCGCCCAGGGTCAAACGGGTATCTTCGGTCAGGTTCCAGTACGCCTCGCCGAATAAGGCAACCGCGGTAATTTCCTGGCCGGCGTCGCCGTCCGGGCTCGGCGGAGTGACCTCCGCCGGGCCGAAGACGTGAATGGACTGGGTAATCTCGTATTCGGATTCAACATAGTAAATGCCGGCCTGGAAATTAAAGTCACCGGTGTAATTGGACGCCAGGCGTAATTCCGTACTCAACTGGTCGAAGTCCTGGGGCCGGATCGGGTTGAAGATAAACACCGGCGCGCCCAGGTTATCTTCATCCAGAATTTCTTCCGAGTCTTTCCAGCCGGTGATAGACGTCAGGCTGTATTCACCCAGTTCCCAGTTCAGTTCCAGACTGGCGCCGAACTGTTCGATTTCATTGATGAATGGCTGTGCCGAGTACGAATACTTGTAGCCGTTTTCTTCACCAATCAGGTACCCCTGGCTGGCGCAACCAATGTCCGTGACCCAGCCGTTCAACGGCGCAAATACGGCACCGTAGAGGTCACAGAAGTTACCGCCGGTACCCAGGGCGGTACCGATGGCGGTGGGAATCGCCAATGGATCGCCGCCGGCCAGGCCGGCAAACATGGCACCGGTAATCCCGGCCCAGGCGGGCTGGATGTTCGGCAGAGTCAGGTTGGTGGGCGTGGACAGCACTGATTCGTCGTCACTGTATTCCAGCGTCAGCAGCGCTTCAAAGTTCTCGTTCGGGTTCCACAAAAAGCTGGTGTAGACATTAATCGTGTCTTCGCCGTCGATATCGTCGCCGGTGCCGTCGATTACACCGGTGGCCAGATCAAAGGTGGCCTCTTCCTGGTAGCCGTCACCCTTGTCCATAAAGGCAGCAACCTTTACCGCCAGGGTATCGCTGGCGGCAAAGTTGAGGACCGCCTTAAGGTCGGTTTCTTCGTGGGAGCCATAACGCAATTGGGTTTTCAGGCTGAACTCGCCGGTTGGGCGGGAGCGCCTGACGTTGACCACACCGCCGATGGTGTTACGGCCGAACAGGGTGCCCTGGGGGCCGCGCAGAATCTCCACGGATTCCAGGTCAAAGGTGTCAATCAGGGCGCCGGTGTTATTCACCAGGGCAACGCCGTCGACCACCACCCCGACAGCCGGGTCAAAACTTTTTTCCAGGTCGCCGAATACAATCCCGCGGATGCCGCCGAACAAGGCGTTGCCCGCGTAAGACTGGCGGGCCAGAATCACGTTGGGTGTGTACTTGGAGAATTCCTCCAGATTGTTGCCATACAGGTCTTCGATCTGATCGCCGTTAAATGCGGACATGGCGACAGGTACGTCCTGCAACTGCTCTTCGCGTTTGCGCGCCGTGACGACCAGTTCCTCCATGATGAAACCTTCGTCTTCAGGTGCGGCTACCGCGACGGTGGGTTGGGCCAGAAAAACGGCCAGGAATAGGGCTGCACAGCCATTGCGTAACATCATCATTAATCGTCCCCTTATCGATTGGATAACGCGTGCAGGGCGGAGTATCCCTCGCCCGCGCGAAGGGGTCAATGGCTTTAATTGGGTGTGTCTTAAGTATAAAAGCGGCGCACTTGGCAGGCGCCGCGGGCCGGGGTCAGCAGTCCCCGGTGCGTTCGCCCACCACCAGGGTGGTGATTTTCATTTCCATCCCCGGTCCCGAGATGGTCATGGTATTGGTCATTTCAAAGCGCTCATCGGTGTACGTGCCGACGCCCACAATCACCGCTTTGCCGCCGGGGGTGGCACATTCCATGTTCATTTTTACCTCGCCGCCTTCAAAAGCGTATTCCATGACGTCGCAGTCCTGATTCTGGCGCTGTTCTTCCGGCGTCCACAGGCGCGGGTCTTTTTCAAACTGCTCTTCGGTAATGCACTGTTCGCCGATGTGGGACTGGGGGGCGCCGAGCTGGGCAAAATCGGTTTTAGCGGTAATTTTGTACAGACCGGGGCGGGGTGAATCCGCCGCAACCAGGCTGCTGCCCAGGATCAGAATTGCGGCCGCGGTGAAGGTGGAGAGAGTTCTGCTGTTCAACATCCTTGCTTCCTGAGTTGTGTCCCGCGCACTTTAACCTGTCTGCCCGGGCAGCGCACCCGCCCGTGCAACCCGCAGCGGGGATGCACCGGAAAAGGATGCCGGTGCCCCCGTGCTTTCTGCCGCTGCCGGTGCAGCGGCAGTGCTAGAAGTAGACGCTGAACTCCAGGCCCACGGTACGCGGGCGGCTGACCACAAAGCGGGGACGTCCCGGGGTTTCCGCGGCCAGGGAGCGGTTGTCCGCCAGATTGGCAATCTCGTCGGTGAGGTTGCGCGCAAAGAGGGTGGCGGTGTATTGCTCGTTGCGCAGACCCAGCCGCAGGTTCACCTGTTCGTAAGAATCCCTGACCCGGGGGATGGAATTCACCAGGCTCAGGCTGTCGTCCACGTAACTGACGTCCAGCAGCACGTAAAAGTCGAACCCCTCAATCAGATTGGGTACGGTGTAATCAGCCACCAGGGAGGCAGTCCACTCCGGTACAAACTGCAGCGGATCACCGTCGGTGTTCACCGCGCCGCCGAAGGTGGTTTCGGTGAACTCCGCATCGGTGTAGCCGATGTTAACCGACAGCGCCAGGTAATCCGTGGCCTGGGTGGTCAACTCCACTTCCACGCCGCGGCTTTCAGCGGCACCGAAATTACCGACAAACTGAAAACCGCACTCCAGCTGCACCGGTTGCTGAATGTCGTCGAAGTCGATGCTGAAAACCGTGGCATTCAGCCGCGTGCGGGGGTTCAGCTTGGCTTTTACGCCCAGTTCGTAGCTGACCAGGTCGTCAGAGTCGAAACTGGACGTGTCCGCGCCTCCCAGGCCCAGGTCCGCCAGATCTTGCGGGCAGCCCAGAGAATTGGGAATAGCGCCGTTGGCACCGCCCAGACGGAAACCTTCCGCGCCGGTGAAATACAGCAGAACATCCTCGGTGGCCTGAAATTCCAGGCTGCCTTTAAAGATGAAACCGTCTTCATTCTGTTCACCCACGGTGGCGGGGATAGTGGACAGAGGCTGGTCGTTAGCCAGCGGTACGCCGGCAGCCAGGCCGGCCTGCTGTTCGCTGAACTTAACTTCCGTATCGAACCAGCGTACACCAACAGTTGCACTCCAGCGTTCGGTAAATTTGAAGGTGCCTTCGCCGAACACGCCCAGTTCTTCAATATCGGTGGGCCGCTCCGACGTGAACACCAGGTCACCGAACGGCCAGATGTCCTCCAGCGGGCCGGGAATGCCTTCAGCGACCTGGAATGCCGCGAAGTTAGCTTCCAGGCCGCTGGCGAAATTGCGCGGCTGGAACGCTTCGTCATCTTCCGTGTCCTGATAAAAGCCGCCGAGGACAAAATTGAACGGGCCGCTCAGGTCCGAGGCAAAGCGCAGTTCCTGCACGGTGGTTTTGTACTCCAGGGTTTGAAAGATCGGCGAGGGCACCGGTGTCACCGGAATGGAGCCGAACAGGCCAAAACCGCCTTCGGATGCCGGCAGTGCCTGCAGGAAGTTGATAAACGAACCGGAACCTTCAAACTCGAAAGTTTCCCGATCGAAATACGACGTGGCTGAAGTAAGAGTGCCGAACGCGGTTTCGTAGTTGATGTTCAGCGTGTATAGGGTCCACTCGTCTTCGCCGCCTTCTGCGGTATTAAAGTCGCGTACCTGATCGAAGTTGTCGGGATCGATATCCGCCAGCGGGAAGCCGTCCAGTTCGGTTTTCTGGTACATGATGCGCGGCGCGATAGACAGGCTGTCGGTCACGTCAAACAGAAACGAGGCTTGAATAGCCTGGGTGGTTTCCTCGTCCACATCCTCGTTAACAAAGTCTGCGGGCCCGCCCAGGGTGGCTGGTGCGCCGAGATGATCCGGGATGCTGCCCACCACCCGGTCAAATACACCCGCTTTCATCTCATAAAACCCCGACAGGATCACCGCCGCGCTGTCGCTCAGGGGGATATTCGTGGAGCCGGACACCAGATAATTCAGGTCGTCGGATTCGGTGGTGCTGGAAATGCCCGCGCGCACCCGGGCGTCAAACTCCTGAGCGTTGGGTTTACGTGTAATCTGGCGGATGGTGCCGCCCAGGGAGCGGGCGCCGTACAGGGTGCCGGTGGGGCCGCGCAACACTTCCACCCGTTCCAGATCCAGGATGCGCGGATCGATGGTTTCCGTGATAGGGGTGTCGTCGATATAAAAGCCGGTGGTGTTTTCACCAACAATTCCACGCAGGGAGATGGCGCGGCCGGAGAGTATCCCGTCGGTGGCGGCGCCGAATGACAGGTTGGGGATGCTGACCGCGTATTCGAAAAACTCCGTGATACCGCGGTCGGCAAGATCTTCGCCGGAAATGGCGGACACGCTGATGGGCACGTCCTGCAATGACTCGGAACGTTTGGTGGCGGTGACGATGATCTCTTCAAGCACCTGTTCCGCCAGCGCGGTAGCGGTAGTGAGGGTACCCGCCAACCCGGGCAGCAGCCACACCAGCAACGTGCGGGCAGCCGCGTTCTGCAAACCATTCATATATCTCTCTCCAAAGAATTGTTGTTACCGGGGCAACCCGCCGGCATCAAACATGTGCCGCTGGCCGCCGGTACCCGGTCTGTCCTTTATCCCAGGAACAGCCGGGGGCGGAACACTAATGGATTTCAGCAGTTCAGAAAAGGGTCAGGCGAGGTTTTGTTAGACACGTGGGTAGCCGGTATTTCCGCCGCCGGGGGTTGCCGCTGGGGCCCCCGCCGCCTGTTGAATTTACAGCGCCAGGCAATGCCCGCCAGGGTGGTTAAAATCCCGTACATGGCGCCCAGGGTGCCGCGCCAGGTGCCGCTGATTTTTGAGCGGCCGATGCGCCGCAGGCTGTGCACCGGCACCTCTTGCACGCGCAGGCCCAGACACAGGGCTTTGGCCTGCATTTCCACCGTCCAGCCGTAGGCGGTATCAGCCATCTGCAGCTGCGCCAGGGTGCGGGCACGCAGCAGGCGGAAAGGTCCCAGGTCGGTAACCGGCTGCCGCCAGATCTGCCGCATCAGGAAGGTGACCAGGCGGTTGCCCCAGATTTGCTGTGGGGTCATGGCGCCGGCTTGTGCGCGGCCCAGCCGCCGTGATCCTATCACCAGATCCGCGTTGTCCAGGGCTGCCAGCAGGTCCCGAGTCTGGCTCAGATCCACTGAATGATCCGCATCCACAAACAGCACAATGTCGGTTTCCGGGAGATGGCCCAGCGCCGCCAGGCAGGCGCTGCCGTAACCCCGGCGCGGCTCATAAACCACCGCGGCGCCGGCGTCGCTGGCGCGTCGGGCGGTCTGGTCCGTGGAGGCGTTGTCGCAGACAATGACGTGGTCGATCAGCGGGGTGCCGGCCGCTTGCAGTTCTAACAAGTTGCGCACCACAATGCCGATGCTGGGTTCTTCATTAAATGCAGGGATCACCGCGGTAATGTGCTGGTCCAAATACATACATGCCCATCCGGGTTCACCATGAACAGCTTATGACCGCAGCTACGGCAAATAGTTTTCTCAGCCGCTCGGCCCCGCTGGCCGCGGGGTTAATCTCCACCGCGGCCTACGTATACCTGTGCGTGGCATCCCAGGCTTACGGACAGGCCCGGCTGCACCAGTTGCTGGCAGTCATGGCGGTCTGTTGTGCTGCTTGTTTCTGGCTGTGGCATTTGCAGCGGCGCGGGCGGGTGCAGATTTCCGTTGCCTGGGTTGTCGGCTTTGCCGTTTTGTTCAGGGTAGTCGGCTTGTTTGCCTACCCGGTGCTTGAAGACGACCATTACCGCTACTTGTGGGACGGTTACATGCTGGCGGTCCAAGGCAGCCCCTACGGGCTGGCGCCGGCGGCCTTTTTTGATGTGGAGCTGCCGCCGCGGATGGCCGCCGCCCTGGACGGTATCAACTATCCGGACGTGCCGACCATCTACGGTCCCGCGGCGCAGTGGGTGTTTGCCGCCGGCTATCTGCTGGCGCCGGGGCAGGTGTGGCCACTGCAACTGATCTGCGTGATGGCTGATCTGCTGGTGCTGGGTTTGCTGGTACGTATGGCACCGCTGGGTTGGGTGCTGCTGTACGCCTGGTCGCCGCTGGTGATCAAGGAATACAGTTTTACCGCGCACATCGATGTGCTCGGCATCGCCATGCTGGTGGCAGCCCTTTACCTGGCGCGGCGGCGGCTGTTGGCTGTGGCGGGTGCGGCGCTTGCGCTGGCCGCCGGGGTTAAGTTATTTGCCCTGCTGGCGGCACCGTTTGTACTGGGCCGCAGCGTTCCCGGCTGGTTGATGTTGCTGCTGACGGCGCTGTTGATCAGTTTGCCGTTTGGCGTGCTGCCGGCCTGGATGCCGGAAGGTCTGGCGGTAATGGCGGACCGTTGGCTGTTCAACGCGCCGCTGTACCTGTTGTGGCTGGCGCTACTGTCCGCACAGTCTCTCGGCCTGCTGAAAACTGCGTTAGGGCTGGCTTTTGCCGCCCTGGCCGCCTGGCAGGTGTGGCGCTACTGGTACCCGTCCGCCGGCCAGCCTGCACAGACGCCGGGCGGGCCGTTGTTCTGGTTGTTTGGCGTGATGTTTCTGGTGATGCCGGTGGTGAACCCCTGGTATCTGGGGTGGTGGCTGGTGTTTGCCGTGTTCCGCCCCAGTTATACCGCCTGGGTCAGTTCCGCGGCGGTACTGCTCAGTTATGTCACCGGATTGAACCTGGGCGCGCAGGATATGGCGCTTTACGCGCAGCCGGCGTGGGCACTGCTGCTGCAGTTCGGTGCCATTGCAGCAGCCCTTGCAGCTGACCTCAGGCGTCCTGCAGGTTCAGCCTGAAGCGTTTTTCCAGATAGTAGAGGACCACCGGCACCTGATCCCGCTGCATGCTGGTTAACGCCAGACGGTCCGGCTGCTCACAGTCAAACAGCGCCAGGGCAAAGTCTTCCCGGCTGCCGCCCTTAAACGGCTTGATCGTGGAACGTTTGAGTTTTTTCAGTTCGCCGTCCACCTTCACGCAGTAGGCAATTTTCTCCGCGCCGGCGGTGCGCCCCTTATAGATCTGCTTGCCTGCTTCGTACAATTCGTCAACCTGGCGTACCGGTGCGCCGGCGGAACCGGACGGTAATCCCAGACCGCCGGAGGCGGCCGCGCCGGTGCTGATCAGCATCAGCATCAGAAATATCGGGCTGCGGCGGATGATCGTGGTGAACTTATGCATTTAATCCCTTTCCAATCAGTTATGGTACTCAGCGGTCATTCCCGGTTCGACGTCATGTTGCATAAAAAGTTCATCCAGGTACTGCTGGCGGTGCTGCTGCTGGGCAGCGGCGTTGCTGCGCCGGCGGCGGAACTCAGCGCCCGGGAGCAGCGTTTTGCCGACACCCGCGCGCAGATCAGCCGCGAATTTCCCAGCGTGCGTCACATCACCATCGACGAGTATCAGCAGCGTTACCCGGGGGCGCTGCTGATTGACGTGCGTTCCGCTGAAGAGTTTGCGGTCAGCCGCATTCCCGGCGCGCTGCATGCCGGCAGCCACCCTCAGCTGTTGCGGCTGGTGACAGATCTGCGGACGCGGCAGCCTGAAGCGGACTTGCTGTTGTATTGCTCGCTGGGCTGGCGCTCCGCCCGTGCCGCGTCCTATCTGCAGCAACAGGGCGTGGATGGGCTCATGAACCTGCAGGGTTCAATATTTGCCTGGGGCAACCGGGGGCTGGCGCTGGAAGACGGTCAGGGTCCGGTACAGCGGGTGCACCCCTATAACCGCCTGTGGGGCTGGCTGTACCTGGACGAGACGCTGCGCAGATAGAACCCGCGCAGCGGCCGCAGGTGCTTGGGTTTGAGCTAGTTGCCGAGCTGCCGTTCGAACATGGCGAACATCGAGGCCCAGGCCGCCTCTGCCTCGGTTTCCACATAGGTAGGCCGTTGGGGGAAACAGAAACCGTGATCGGTGCCGGGATGCACGACCAGTTCGTAGCTGATGTTGTTTGCGTCCAAAGCTTTGCTCAGCTCGGGAATCACAAAATCCTCAACGTAATGGTCCTGTTCGGCGAACCCCAGATAAACCTCCCCCTGTATGCTTGGTACCAGCTTGTGCGGGGAGTCATCTTTATCGGTGACCATGCGCGTGCCGTACAGGGCGGCGGTGGCGCAGATCCGCTGCGGGAAAGTCCCCGCCGCGGAAATGACAAATTGTCCGCTCATGCAATAGCCCACCACCCCGGTGCGGCCGGTGGCTGCGGGCAGCTCCGCCAGGTAATCGAGAATACCGCGGGTGTCGGTCAACACCATGGCATTGGTCAGCTTGCTGCCCACCGCAAACATTCTTTTTAATTCTTCCTCGCCCTTGGACAGGTCGAAGCGTACCCGGCCTTCGCGGTAGTACAGGTCCGGCAGCACGCACAGGTAGCCTTGGGAACTGATGCGGCGGGCGAAGTCGCGCAATTCCTCGCGGATGCCCGGCACATCCATATACAGAATGACCGGCGCGAACGGTCCGGCGCCGTCGGGATGGGTAACAAAGCTCTCCATGCGGCCGTCCGCGGTGTCGAACGGGGTGTGGTATTCCGGCATCGTGATCAAGCCGTGCCGGCACGCATCAGCCGGCCGGGCCGGGCGCCGGTGTCAGCATCGTCGCGGCGGGTGAGCACACCGTTTTGCCAGGTGGCCAGATAACCGCTGGCGGGCTGCAGGATGCGGCTGCCGCCGGCGGGCAGATCGTTGTGCACCTCCAGGCCGCCCAGGCTCAAGCCCGGCAGATCAATGAGATTCAGATCCGCGCGTTTGCCTGCGGCGATTTCACCGCGGTCGTGTAAACCGTAAAGTTCAGCGTTGTTTTTAGTTTGCTTGTGGACCACCAGTTCGATGGGCAAGCGGTCGCCGCGGCTGCGGTCGCGCACCCAGTGGGTGAGCTGATAGGTGGGTGCCACCGCGTCAAAAATCAGATTGACGTGGGCGCCGGCATCAGACAGGCCGGTCACGGTGTCGGGATGCTGCAGCATCTCCGCGATTACGTTGTGGTTGGCCTCCACATAGTTGGCACCCAACAATATGGCAAAGGAGCGGCCGCCGTTTTCCAGCAGAAAGTCATACATATACTCATGCACAGTCTGGTTGGTGGCCGCTGCCAGCTGGCCGAACTGCAGGCTGGGGTCCGGCTCGTAGTTGATGGGCAGGTTTACCGCGTAAAAGTGCGCAGCCACGTCGTGGAACAGGCGGTGCAGAGTGGCCATGGGGTTGGCGCCTTCAACCGGCTGATCCTTTTCGCTGAGGATGGCGGCACGGACTTCGGGTTTGCTCATCTGCGCCACCCGGTCCGCCAGCGGCAGATCTTTGATGGCCAGGTAACTGGGACGCTGTTGAAACATATGGTAGGTAGCCAGGCTGGTCACCAGGCCGATCGGCCGCGAAGCAACCTGCGGACGGATGTTGCTGCCGGCGGCGTTTGCCTGCCGGGTCAGGGCCAGCACCTCGCGCCACACTTCCCGGTGGTCGGGAATTTGCACCTGGGTGAAGGTGAACGGCCGGCCGCTGGCCGCAGCCAGACGGCGGATCATTTCGAACTCTTCCAGGGTGGTGTATTTTTCCCCGCCCAGCGGCAGCATGTCACCGGCGGCGGCGGCGGGAATCATTTCAAAAACCCCGGATCCGGCTTTACGCATGGCTTCAGCGATGGCCAGCAGTTCTTCTTCCTCAGCAAAGGTGCCGGGTACCGGGTTGCCGTCAATGGCGCGGTGGCCGATGGTGCGGGATGTTGAAAAACCCATGGCGCCGGCGCGCATGGCGGCTTCAGTCAGCTGCGCCATTTGCGCCAGGTCGTCCGCGGTGGCGGCTTCGTGGGCGAGACCGCGTTCACCCATGACATAGTATCGCAGGGCGCCGTGGGCAAGCTGGGCGCCTACATCCAGGGCAAACTCGCGGCTTGCCAGAAAGTCCATGTATTCGGGGAAACTCTGCCAGGCGCCCCAGGGCATACCTTCGTAGAGGGCGGTGCCGGGGATGTCCTCAACCCCCTCCATCAGTTCGATCAACTGCTGCTCACCGCCGGGTTGCACCGGCGCAAAACCGACGCCGCAGTTACCCATGACAATAGAGGTCACACCGTGGGAGAAAGACGGGTCGATGGTGTCGTCCCAGGTTACCTGTCCGTCGTAGTGAGTGTGTACGTCCACCCAGCCCGGCGTTGCCGTTGCGCCGTCCGCCTGCACCGTTTCCCGGGCCTTGCCGCCCAGCGCGCCCACGCCGGCGATTTTGCCTTCGCTGATACCGATGTCGCCGGTAAACGGCTGGCTGCCGCTGCCGTCGATGATGGTGGCGCCTTTAATCAGATAGTCGTACATGCCTGCTCCCGTAATTTTTCAACCCTTAAGCATACGCAAAAGGCGGTCGGCGGGTAACCCCGGGCCGCCTCAACTGTAGTAGCATGCCCGCTGCACGGATTTGTTAAGAGAGATATGCAGGCAGTAGCAGCGGCGGTTGAGTATTAACGGGCCGCGCACATTAGTGCTGGGCGGGCGGGGCTTTATCGGCCGGCACGTTGTCAGCGAACTGCAGCGGCGCGAGCTAACGGTGGCGGTGGGCAGCCGCCGGCCGGCCGCGGGCAGCGCGCAGTTGGAAGTGCACGTGGAACGGCTGCTGGCGGCGGACCAGTGGCGGCCCCTGCTGCAGGGTTTTGACGTGGTGGTTAACTGCGTGGGGATTCTGCGGCCTGCCGGAGCGGCCACATATGAACGGGTACACCACCTGGCCCCGGCGGCGTTGGCCGAGGCTTGCGCCGGCAACGGCTGCCGCTTAGTGCATGTGTCAGCGCTGGGCCTGGCGGCGACGGACCGCAGCGGCTTCCTGACCTCGAAACGCCGCGGGGAACAGGCCATTCAAGGCAGCCGCGCGGACTGGCTGATCGTCCGCCCTTCGTTGCTCGACGGCAGCGGCGGTTATGGCGCCGCCTGGCTGCGCGGTGTATCCCGTTTGCCCTTCTTTTTTGTCCCTGACGACGCGCGCGGACAAATTGCCGCGTTAACCGTGGCAGACCTCAGCGAGGCTCTGGGGCGGCTGTGTACCGCCTCAGCAGAGGAATTGAGGTTACCTGAGTCACGTTTTTTTGAACTGGGTGGTGCGCAGACCTTTAACTTCGAGCAGTATATCCGCGGTTTGCGGCGGCGCTACAGCCGCCGCCCGGCATTGGCCCTGCGTGTACCGGCGCTGCTGGCCAGGCTGTTTGCGCATGTCTGTGACGGGCTGCGGTTTACGCCGTTTTCCTTTGGTCACTGGGAGCTGTTGCGCAAGGATAACGTGCCTGCGCCGAACCGCTTGCCGGAATTGTTAGGCAGAGCGCCGGCGCCGGTGGTGGAAGATTGAGGTTACGGCAGTAGTCCGGAGCATAAAGGTATTGGTTGGGAGCGTAGACAGTGGTAACGTTTGCAAAGTCCGCATTGGTGCTCGCGTTCGGGTTGCTGCCGGGTGTGCTGTGGTTGTTTTTTGCCGTGGGTTTTGTGGTCACTTCCCTGTGGCCGCCGGAGTGGATCACCCTGATCTGGGGTGCAGCCGGAGTTGTCGGTTATAGCAGCGGCCTTTACCTTGGTCAGCGGGTGTTCCGCGGTCAGCGGACGCATCCGCGGCTGGCGGCAGTTGGTGTACTGATTGGCATATTGGCCATGTCGCCGCTGTTGTTGGCTACCCAATGGGGGGTAGACGGCGGGATGAATAGCGGGATCGACGGGGGAATGGAAAGGGGAATGGAAAAAGGAATGGAAAGGGGAATGGACGGTTGGAGCATGTACTTCGTACTGGGCCCGATGTGCACCGGGTTGTACCTGATTTACCTGACCCTGCGCGGACGGGTCAGCGGTGACGCTGACGGAGACACGGCGGTATCCGCCCGATAATTCAGTGGGCTTAAACCCGGTGGGCTTAAAATCAATAGAGCTGGTCAAAAGGTTTAGAACGTTTAAAAGGCTTAAAACAGTAAAAAGCTGGCTTTGCCTGGGTCTGTTCGTCTGCCAACCCGCGGCGGCCGAGGACCTGGTGCAATATTCCACCATTGGTGCGCTGCTGGCGGGTGAATACGATGGTGACATGAGCGTGGCCCGGCTCACCCGCATGGGCAATTTTGGCCTGGGCGCGGTGAACGGCCTGGCCGGTGAGATGATGGCCCTGGACGGCGCCTTTTATGTGGCTGATGCCCAAGGTAAAACCACCCGTCTCGAGGCGGACAGCCGCATGCCTTTTGCCATTGTTACCCGCTGGCAGCCCCAGCAGACCAGGTCTGTACAAAATGTCAAAAATTCTGACTATGCCGCCTTGCAACAGGCCTGCGCGGGGCTGGCGGACAACCCCAATGTGCCGGCGGCGCTGCGCATAGACGGGCTGTTCAGCGAGCTGTTGCTGCGCAGCGAGCGGCCCCAACAGAAACCCTACGCACCCCTGGCGCAGGTGATGAAAACCGATGAGGTACGTTTCCGCGCTGATGACGTGCGCGGCACCCTGATTGGGTTTTATACCCCAGGATATCTCAGCGGCGTTTCCGTACCGGGTTATCACTTTCATTTTATCGCGGAAGACTTGCGGCTGGGCGGCCACGTGCTGGACGCGCAGTTGGCGCAGGGCAATATCAGCGTGCAACTATTGACCGGGTTCCGCGTTGAATTCCCGGACAATAGCCGTTTTGCGCGGCTGAACCTGTTTGAGGACCACGCCCAGGCGCTGCGCCGGGTGGAAGGTCTGGAGGGGTTGCCGGAATAACGCGGCGGCTATCCGGGCTTCTGCCAGGGTGTCATGGTGATGCGGTAGCCGTCGCGCAAGCGCTGCCTGAGGTCGTGTCCCACCATGATGTTTACCGGCACCAGAATCAGCGTGATGGCGGTGGCAAAGAGGATGCCGAAGCCCAGGCTGATGCCCATGGGAATCAGAAACTGCGCGGTGGTGGACTCTTCCAGCAGCATTGGCATCAGCCCGAAGAAGGTTGTCAGCGAGGTTAGAATGATTGGCCTGAAGCGGATGACACCGGCGTTCAGCACTGCCTCCCTTAGATTCGTGCCGGCGCGGCGTTGTTTGTTGACCGCGTCCACCAATACCAGGCTGTCGTTCACCACTACGCCGGTGAGCGCCAGCAATCCCATGATGCTGAGCATAGACAGGGTATAACCCATCACCCAATGACCCGCGACTGAGCCGATCAGGCCAAAAGGTATCACCGACATGACAATCAGGGGTTGGGTATACGATTTCAGCGGCAGCGCCAGCATGCAGTAGATGGCAAACAAAACCAGCACTATGGCAACCTGCAGACTGCCGAACGAATCCCGCTGTTCCCGGGCTTCCCCCTCCATGGTGGCGCGCAGATCCGGGTATTGAGCCAGAATCGGGTCCAGATTGGCACGGATATCCGCCAGCAGCACGGTCATATTGGTGCTTTCCTTGTCGACTTCTGCGGTGACGTTAGCGGTGCGGAAGCGGTCGATGCGGGTGATTCTCTGCGGCCCTTTGCCCGGCTGCAGGGAAGCCACGTGCGACAGCGGCACTTCACGGCCGGCCGGCGTGGTGATCAGCATTTCGTCGAGGGTGGCAAAATCCGCCCGCTCCCGGGCCGGCAGCCGCACCAGCACCCGGATGTCTTCCCGCCCGCGCTGGATACGCTGGGCTTCGAAGCCGCGGAACGCCTGGCTGACCTGGCCGACGATGTCGCTGCGGGTCAACCCCAGCACATGACCCTGGGGCTTGACCTCGATGCGCAGTTCTTCTTTACCGTCGGACAGGCTGTCGGCGATTTCGTAAA
This sequence comes from Pseudomonadales bacterium, assembly GCA_028279305.1. Taxonomy (GTDB): domain Bacteria; phylum Pseudomonadota; class Gammaproteobacteria; order Pseudomonadales; family Azotimanducaceae; genus UBA4421. The sequence continues at coordinate 9,830 of JANQOA010000172.1, read as the reverse complement.
CCGTCGGGTAGCCCGCCAGCATAACTTTGATCTGCTCCGCAGCCGCTGACAGCGACGCCAGTGAATTGCCGGAGAGCTGGATGTTGATGGGATCACCCACGCGGAAAAAGTTGGCGCGGAAGGTCAGGGATTCAGCGCCCGGAATGGCGCCGATAAGCTGCCGCCATTCGTTGATCAGCTCATTGGTGGTAATGCTGATACTGCGCTGCTCCGGCGGCACCAGTTCAATCTGCACACGGCCGTAGTGGGAGCCGGTGGCGCCGCGCTGGGTGCCGGTGATGGCCAGCACGTGCTTGACGATACTCTTGCCGCTGTCCGCCTCTACATACTTGTTCTGCAGCTGCGTTGCGGCTTCGAAGATACGGTCCACGTAACGGTTGGTGACCGCAAACTGAGTACCCACAGGCATGGTCAGACCGGCGGTGGCGGTTTCCCCCTGGATCGACGGCATAAAGGTAAAGCGCGTCCAGCCGCTGGAGATCAAGGTGACAACAATAAACAGAACGCCCACAAAGGCGGACAGGGTGGCGTAGCGGTGGGAAATCAGAAACGCCAGCGCCGGACGGTAATACTTGAGGATTTTCTGCTCAAAACCATCCGCAAAGGCCTGCTGCCAGGTTGCCAGGGCGTTGGTACGCTCGCGGTCGAGCCCTTTGCCCATGCCTTTGAGGTGCGCGGGCAGCACCAGTTTGGATTCGATCAGGGAAAACAGCAGCACGCTCATGACAACAGCAGCCACGGGCCCCATGATGGTGCCGAAACGGCCTTCTATAAAAGTCAGCGGCAGGAACGCCACCATGGTGGTGAGCACGCCGAAGGTGACCGGCACAGCTACATCCATGGTGCCGTTGACCGACGCGTCGATGCCGGCATCACCCATTTTCAGCCGCCGGTAGACACTTTCTCCGGTGACAATGGCATCGTCCACAACAATGCCCAATACCACGATAAAGCCGAAAGCACTCATCAGATTCAGGGTGATGCCGAACAGCGACATCAACGAAAAAGCGCCGAGAAAACTGATCGGAATGCCGATAAACACCCAGATGGCAATTTTCGGCCGCAGAAACAAAGTCAGCAACAGGATCACCAGAAAGGTCCCCTGCAGCGCGCTGCTGCCCAACACTCCCAGGCGGTTGCGTAACTGCTGAGCGTCATCATCCCAATAAGCCAGCTTCATTCCCGCCGGCAGATTGACCTGCTGCTCCGCGATATAGGCTTTCACCGCATCCGCTATCTGCAGAGCGCTTTCGCTGCCGACCCGGTCCACCTGAATCAGCGCCGCAAACTCACCGTCGAAAGAAGTCCTGATAGCGTCTTCCTGGAAGCCGTCCTGCACCACCGCAATGTCGGCAATGCGGATAATGCTGCCGTCCGGGTTGGTCTTCACAACGATGTTGTCAAAGTCGGCGCGGCGGTAAGCCTGGCCCTTGGAGCGGATTAACACGTCGCCGCCCTGGGTGCGCACGTTGCCCGCTGACAGGTCCACTGAGCTGCCGCGCACGGCAGCGGCCACATCAGCCAGGGTCAGGCGGAATTCCCGTAAGCGGTCCTGGGCGACCTCGATGGCAATCTCGTAGCGGCGCACCGCATCCAGTTCCACCTGGCTGATCTGTTCCAGGCGTAACAGATCGTCGCGCACCCGCTCCGCATACAGCCGGATCTCTGCTTCGCTGAAAGCGCCGGAGATGACCACTGTGATCACACCGAAGCGGCGCTGGGCGAGGCGGATGACCGGGTTCTCCGCCTCCGCCGGAAAGGTATTGATGGCGTCGACCCGGGTCTTAACCTCATCCAGCACATTACGCGGGTCTGCATCTTCGTCCACCTCGATCCAGACACTGGTGGCACCTTCCTCGGAGGCGCTGGTGATTTTGCTGATGCCCTCCAGACCGTCAACCGCCTGTTCCAGGCGTACCGCCAGCCCTAATTCCGCGTCTTCCGGGGTGGCGCCGCGTAACGGGACGCTGATTTGTATCGTTTCCGGATCCGTGGTGGGGAAGATCTCCACCGCGGTTTCGTAAGCCAGGGCGTAGGCCCCGCACACCAGCACAATTATCATCAGCAGGTTGGCGGCAATGTCGTTACGCGCGAACCAGGCGATCATTGCGCCACTCCGTCAGCGCCGCGCATGGGTCTGGCGGTTGCCGCGCCGGCCAGGCGTACCGGCGTGCCGGAAGTCAACTGGCCAAGGGGCGTGGTCACCAGCAGGTCGCCCGCCTGCAAGCCGCTGCTGATCACCGCCTGCACGCCGTTCTGCCAGGCAATTTCTATATTACGCCGCTGCAGTACCGGTGTGTCCGCGGTGATGTCAACGGTGTACACGTAGCTGTTCTGGTAGAGGGTGTTGGTGGGAATCACAATGACGTTGTTGAGGGTGCGGCCGCTGATTTCCGCAGTGACATACTCGCCGATTTTCAACGGCCGGCGCTGGCCCCGGGCGGTAAACGGATCGTCTACCTGCGCCACCACGTGAAGTTGCCGGGCCACCTCGTCGATGGCTCCTTCGGTGCGGACCACGCGGCCTTCCCAACGCTGCGCGCCGCCCAGTTCCGAGTACACAACAACCGCCGGTTGGCTGGCGCCGTCCGCTTCCGGCAGGTCAACAAACGGCAGGTCGGCGTTACGTACCGGCAGGCGGATTTCCACATAGTCCGTGGCGTAGATTTCAGCCAGTTCGGCGCCCGGATTAACCACCTGGCCGAGGTCGGCCATCTGCCGCAACACCCGTCCGGAAAACGGCGCGCGGATGGTGGCCCGGTCCAGGTCCAGTTGCGCCTTGGTCAGGGCAGAGCGGGCGGATTGCACGCGGGCTTTGGCGGCCTGCAGTTGGGGGCGGCGCAACACCAGGTCCGAGGGTGCTTCTTCAGGGTCGCCCAGCCGTTGCCAGTCTATGCGCGCCTGTTCAGCGCGGGCCGCTTCCTGGGCTTGAGCCTGAATGGCGTCCATCAGCGACGCTTCGGCAATTTTAACGTCAGCCTCGTAGTCGCGCCGGTCGATCACCAGCAGGGTATCACCGGAGTTGAAAAAGCGGCCGGGGCGGAACTCCGCTTTGACTTCCATAATCTGGCCGCCGACCTGGGCCACCAGTACGCTGCGGGTGCGCGGTTGCACGGTACCGTAGCTGCTGATGGTGATACTGTAGGATCCGGGACGGACGGTGATGGTTTCTACCACCGTCTGCGGCGGCCCCAGCTGGCCGCGGCGGTTGCTTTCCGGCGGGTTGGTCAGCACCAGCAGGCCGGCGCCCAGCAGTACAACCAGAATAATCAGGGGCGCAAGCAGTTTTTGCCGGTTGAAAGCCACGTTAGAAGGCGCCTCCCAGGGCCTGCAGCAAAATCACCCGGCTCTGCAGCTGCTGGTTGCGCAGTTGCACCAGGGTGGTCTGCGCGTCGAATGCGCGCCGTTGCGATTCCAGCACTGTTGTATAGGTCACCAAGCCTCGCTGGTATTGATCAAACGCCAGTTCCAGGGCTGCCTCAGCGTTAGTCTGCGCAGCGCTGAACGCCTGCAGCTGCTCCTCTAGAGACAATGCATTGTTCAATTCGTTCTCGACCTCGGCCAGGGCGCTGAACACGGTGTCCAGGTAACGTTGCTCAGCCTGTACCACCCGCAGTTCAGCCTGGGCTTGCAGCGCGCGCAGACGGCCGCCCTGAAACAGCGGCTGCAACACGCTGGCGCTGGCACTCCAGGCCAGGTTGCCGCTGTCCAGCAGCCGGCGCACGGCATTGTCGCTGTCGCTGAGACTGGTGGTGAAGCTGACCCCGGGCAACAGATTTTTGTGCGCGGCTGCGGCACCGGCGTCCGCAGCCAGTAATTCCAGCCAGGCGCGTTGTACATCCGGCCGGCGCTGCAGAAGCTGTACGGGCAGCCCGGTGCCGGTCAGCGGCGGCAGCGCAGGCAATTCCGCCGGCAGCTCCAGCCGTGCGTCGGGGTAGGCGGCGAGCAATAGCTGCAGGCTGGTGTTGGCGCTAAATATGGCCTGGTGCTGACTGGCCACATTGGCCCGTTCCTGCTGCACCGTGGTTTGCGCCAGATAAACGTCCAGCGCTTCGTTCAAACCGCTACGGTAGCCTTGTTCGATGACGTCCAGGGATTGGCGCAGATTGTGTAAGCGGCTGTTAAACAAAGCCTGCAACTGGGCTGCGGAAATGGCGCTAAAAACCGCGCTGACGGTCTGTGCCACCAGGCTGCGGCGCGCGTCCAGGTAATCCATCCGCGCCGCCGCCAGGTTGAGGGCCGCCTGCCGGTGCTGGTCTGCCAGGCGCCCCCATACGTCAATATCCAGGCCGAGGTCTACCGCGACGTCAAACTGCGTGCTGACCCGGCCGCCGGTGACCGGCCGCAGGCGCCGTGCGGACAGGCTGGAGTTCAGTTCCGGCAGCCGGTCGGCCAGCACCAGGCGCGCCTGCTGGCGGGCGACTTCCACTTCCGCCGCTTGCAGGCTCAGCAGGTAGTTGTCGGCCAGCGCCTGGTCAACCAGGCTGTGCAGGACGGGGGTGCGGAAGGTGTCCAGCCAGGCTTCCGGCGGCGCCGCGGCCGGCGCTGACTGGCTGCTGTATTGCTCCGGCAGCGCCTGCAGATTTGCCGGGGGTTGGCGTTGCTGGGTGCAAGCGGCCAGCACCAGCACGGCTGTCAGCCATGGCCATGTATGTCGTTTTAAACCCGATCTGTAACTGCACATCGGCAAAGTACTACCTGAGCGTTCAATGTTATACGCAGTGTGAAGCAATATCCGTTACAACACGTAAGACAGCGGCGGCTTTGCGCATGGGCGTGCTCCGCAAATGGTTCACCGCGCATACTAACGGATTAACGGGGGATTTATAGCCGCGGCGGATTCTGCCGGGGCGGGGGCGGGTTGCCGGAGCAAAAAAAACCTGCCGGGCGGCAGGTCTTTTTGTCGTCTGTAGCGGCGTTGAAGCGTTAGCTTTCGGTTTTTGTCGGAGTTGTAGAAGCCGCTACCGGGTATGTGGCGTTAACAAAGTCCACAGCCAGGATCTGGCCTTTGCTGTGTACTTTGCAGTTTACGATCACCTTGTCTGCTTTTTTGACACCCGGCTGATCCTGATAGACGAAGATGCGCAGGTTGCGTTCGCCGAAACCGGTTTTGATGTTGCGTACCTTCATGCGTACATCGTCCTGACTGACGTTCATCTGCTCAGCGATGGCATCTTTACAGTTCTGCACTGAGTTGCCGTAGCCGGCTGCGCTGGCGGTGTGAGCGAAAGTAGCAAGGGAAACGGCGGCAATGGTGCCTGCTGCTGTCAATAACTTCATATTCGGTCCATCCTAACGTTGCTAGAGGGTGTGCATAGTGTTACGTTTAGTAACATTAATGTGAATCACCAGATGTGGACCGCCGCGTTGCAAGAACGGTCCGCATCAGACAGCGGTTGCCGCCAGGGTTGCAAAGGTTGCGTAACAGAGATAAGCCGACAAAACCGCCCCGCATAACAGCGTGCCGAAGGCGCCGATGACGCGCGGCGCATTGGCTTCAGCGCCCATGGTTAAACCGATGGCATGGGCAATGCGGACGGCTACAAAAGCGGCGCCCAGGGCCAGCACCATGCTTGTGCTGCCGGCAATGATCTCGGCGAGAGCCAGAAGTATCAGAAAGATAGGGGCATTTTCCGTCAGATTCCCATGGCGCCGGATACTCAACAGCAGTTGCGGATTTGCGCCGTCACCAATCGTCTGCTGGTATTTACCGCGGCTCAGGCCAACCATCAACATCAGCGCCAATTGCATCAGCATCAGGGCGGAAGCGGTGAAAGCGGTGTACAGGGGTAAGTTGCTCATGTGCTGCTCCTCTGAGAATCCAGGCAGCATAAATTGGCTGGAGTGTTACGAAAAGAAACATAGTAGAGCCACGGTGGTGCAAATTTGCAACACGCCTGGGATTGTATGTGTACAATGACGCGTACTTGCTGCAGCAATATGCCGGGAGTTGAGTAGAAATGGAACAAATGAACTGGGATGACGTGCGCCTGTTCCTGGCGGTGGCGGACGTCGGCTCGTTCCGCCGCGCCGCAACCCATCTGGATGTTGGCCATTCAACGTTGTCACGGCGCATAGAAAGCCTGGAAGACAGCCTGGGGGTGCAGTTGTTTCACCGCCAGAGTACCGGCCTGACCCTCACCCCGGCGGGTGAAGAGTTGATGCGCACCGGGCAACCCATTCAACTGGAATTTGCCCAGCTGCAGGTGCGCATGTTCGGTCAGGACACCGCTGCTAAAGGCACCATCCGTTTTACCGCGCCATCGCTGCTGGTCAGTCACCTGTTGTTGGAACCCATGCAAACCTTCTGCAACCGCTGGCCGGAGATTCACATCGAAGTGGATCACTCTCTGAATCTGCTGGATCTTGCCACCAAGGAGGCGGACATCGCCCTGCGCATGACCAATAATCCCGGCGATCAGTTGATCGGCCGCAAGGTGGGCGACTACTGTGAGGCGGCTTATGCCAGCGAAACCTATCTGCAGTGGTTCCGGGAGGCGCAGCCGGCGGCGCACCGCTGGTTGTATCCGGGGCCCGGTTATAAGTTCGACGCCCGCTTTGACAGCCGCTACCAGCCGCCCCGGGGGCTGCAGAAAATTCTCACCGTGCCGGATGTGGAGGCGCAGATGTCGGGTGCGGAGCTGGGTATGGGGGTGGCGACCTTACCCTGTATCGTCGGTGATCAGCGGCCTCAATTGACGCGCATCAGCGCGGTGCTTAAGCGTTCGGACATCTGGCTGCTGGCGCATAAGAACACCCGCAATAACAAGCGCATGCAGCTGTTCCGGGATTTTCTGGTGACGACTTTTGAGCAGCGGCAGGAACGCCTGCTGGGGGCGGTTTAACACAGGCTCCCGGCTCAATCGGCGCGCCTCGGGGGTTTGGCCCGGCCGGGCCGGTGGTGGCGCAGTTGCACGGCTACCTGGATGGACTTGAAGGCCGGCGTGCGGCTGCGCGGGTCGACCTCGGTACCGGAGAGTAAGTTGGCTTCGGGAAAATAGGCCAGCAGGTTGCCGGCGGGCAGGTCGAAGGGAAATACTTCAACCGCAGCCATGACTCCGAACTGCGAGCGCAGGGTGACGTGGCTGCCGCGCGACAGGCCCAGCTTGCGCATATCAGCCGGGCTCATCAACACCGACCAGCGGGTGGGCACGTCGCGGTAGCTGTCCTGTTCTTCGTAAACGATGGAGTTAAACTGGCCCTCGCTGCGTACCGTGGCCAGGGTGTACTTGAACAGACTGTCATCCACCGCCGGCAGAGGTGCCACACGGAACGAGCACTTACCGCTGGCGGTGGCAAATTCAGGCGTATGCAGCAGGCGGTTACGGATGTGGAATTCTTTGCGTGCAACGTCGATATGGGCCAGGTCCTGCATTCCAGGCACCGTCGCGGCAATAGTTTCGCGCACGCTGGCGTGGTTCTTGAACACGCTGAAATCAAATGTACCGCGGTTGATCAGTTTTTCCGCCAGGTCGCACAAGATGTGGGACTCGGGCCGCACGGAGGCGTGGCGGGTGATACCGCCGTCGGACAGACGCACGTAGTTGAACATGGATTCCTGGGTGGTGGCTTGCCACTCTTCGTCCCGCGCGCAAACCGGCAGCACCAGGGCTTCGCTGTCATCCAGGCCGTGCAGGTGCCCGGCGTTCAGAGTGGTGGTAAGAAAAATCTTGCAGGCTATCCGGTTCAGCGCCTGTGCGGCCCAGGCGGCGTTGGGGTTGGAGGCGTACAGGTTACCCCCCATCATCAGCGCCAGGTCGATGCCGCCGGCATCCGCCGCCTGCATCGCGGCCATGGTATCCAGCCCGGGAGCTGTGGGCAGAGTGACACCCAGGCGGTTCTGCAGTTGCTCGAAGACGTCTCCGGGCAGTACCGGTTTGACGCCGATGGTGCCTATGCCCTGTACATTGCTGTGCCCACGCAGCGGCAACAAACCGGCTTCGGGTTTGCCGAGCATGCCGCGCAGCAGGGCCAGGTTGGCTACCTGCTCGATGTTCTGCACGCCGTGCAGATGGTGGGTCAGGCCCATGCCCCAGGCGAATACAACCCGCCCGGCGCGTTGGTATTTGCCGGCCACCCGCTCAATGTCTTCTTTGTTTACACCACAAGTTTCGACTATTTGTTGCCAGGGGGTATTCGCGAGGTCGTTGCGGTAGGCGGCAAACCCTTCGGTATGCTGGTGAATGAAGTTGCGGTCTTCACCGTCCATTTCCAGCACGGCTTTACCCAGCCCTTTGAACAGGGCGATGTCGCTGCCGATCAGCGGCTGCAGGTATTCGCTGGCCACCGGGCTGCCGCCGGCTATGAGAGAGCGCGGGCTTTTGGGCATGGCAAACTTAACCAGCCCGGGTTCTCTGGCCGGGTTGATGACCACCACCTCGCCGCCGCGCTGGCGGCAGGCGTCCAGCTGATAGATAAAGCGCGGATGGTTGGAAGCCGGGTTCGCGCCGATCACAAAGATCAGGTCGCAGCCGGACAGGTCCGCCAGTTCGACGGTAGCGGTGCCGGTGCCGACGGTGCCGTGCAGGGCTTCGGTGGTTGCCTGATGGCAGTAGTATGAGCAGTTGTTAACGTTGTTGGTGCCGTACAGGCGGGCGAACAGCTGCAGGATAAACCCCGCTTCGTTGGAAGCCCGGCCGGAACTGTAGAAAAAGCTGCGTTGCGGAGAGGTCTGGCGCAGCCACTGCACCGCCAGGTCAATGGCTTCGGGCCAACTGATGACGCGGTAGTGATCCAGTTGGGGGGCTTTATACAACGGCTCGGTCAGGCGCCCCAGCAGGTTCAGCTCCCGCTCTGTGAGTTCGCGCAATTCGTGCAGCTTGTGCTGGAAAATCTGCGCCGGTATGGGCGCCTGCAGGTCGGAAGACTGGGCTTGCACACTTTTGTTGCAGACTGCGGGAAACTCGCCCAGCTCATTGGTCATGCCGCCCTTTTGCCCGCCCATGCCCAGCCCGCAGGCTTTGCAGGCATTGTTTGCCGTCAGTGCTTTGGCGGTGGGCCGCCAGCCTGCCTGACGCGCCATGCGTAGTGTTTGCAGGACTTTTTTGACACCACCGGCGGCAGGCTGTTGTGACGGCTGTTGTGACGATGGGGGCATGTGCAGGCCTTTCCGTTTCCGCTTACAGAGTATATGTATATTTTTCAAACAATGTGTAACTATTTGATTGTTAAAGAATAATGGAGAGGCTGTATGCAGTTTGAATTCCTGCGGCTGCGTGCCGCGGAAAACCATCCCGGCACCCTGTTGCAACTGCTGCAGCCGCAGCGGGACAACGGCGCCTGTTGGGGGGTGTTCACAGGTTTGTTCGGGCAGGCTGCCAATGAGCTGCGGGTGGTCATGCTGCAGGCGCCGCCCGGGCAGTGGAGCCAACATATCGTCGAACGGGAATCGTGGCTGCCCACCGTGCGGCCGGAAACCGCGGCCCCCTGCAGCCGGCCCGGATTGTATGTGTTCCGGCGCTTTGAGCTGCTGGCGGCTGACGTGGATGCGTTTGTAGAGTTGTCAGCCGCAGCCTGGCGGACATTTGAAAACGCGGAAGACTACGCCAGCCGACCCATGGGGTTGTTTCGCCTGCCCGCAGCGCCGCCGGGAGCCGCGGATGAGACCCGCCTGCAGCTGGTGACCTGGTACGACGGTTTTGAATCCTGGCAGCGTTCGCGCCAGCCCCATGCACAGGCGGCGGAGAATTTTGCGCAACGGCGCGCGCTGACCCGCTCCACCATTGCGGTTGCCACGCAGCTGGTTGTCTAGTCCGCCTGCCAGCGGTAGCCGCGCCCCTGCATGGCCAGGCGCACCCAGTGGTTGTCCGGGTCTCTGGCCAGTGCCTGCC
>JANQOA010000150.1 GCA_028279305.1 Pseudomonadales bacterium | reverse complement strand
CACCGCGGCTTGACCGGGCTGTTTATCAAACCCGGTCAAGCCGCGGTGGGGTTGCAGCGGCTCGCCGCTGCCTAGACCCGGGATTGCGGCACTTTCCAGGGTGCGCACTACCGTGGTGCCGACCGCCACCACGCGGCCGCCGCGTTGCCGGGCCGCCCTGACGGCGGCTGCTGCCGCTGCAGGCAATTCGTACCATTCCTGATGCATGACGTGGTTTTGCACGTCACCGCGCACCGGCTGAAACGTGCCGGCGCCGACGTGCAAGGTCACTTCCGCGATCTCAACTCCAACAGAGCGGATTTGCTGCAACACGGGCTCGCTGAAGTGCAGGCCGGCGGTGGGTGCAGCCACCGCCCCGGGCACCCGGCTGAACACCGTTTGATAACGCTGCCGGTCGCTGTTGGTGTCCGGCCGTTGTATATAAGGCGGCAACGGCATGTGCCCTGCCTGTTCCAGCACCTGCAGCACCGGTTCACTGAAGCGCAGCCGGTAGAATTGTCCCTCGCGGCCGGCACAGGTCAGCGTCACCGCTGCATCCCGCAACGCCAGCGTGCGGCCTGCCCGCAACGGTTTGCTGACCCGTACCTGACACAGCGCATGATGGTCGTCGAGCAGGCGCTCGACCAATAGTTCAGCTTCCCCGCCGCTGTCTTTGCGGGCAAACAGGCGCGCCTTTATGACCCGGGTATTGTTCACCACCAGCAAGTCTCCGGCACGCAACAGAGCCGGCAGATCGGTAAACTGGCCGTGGTGCAACCCGCTGGAGGTCAGCTGCAACAGTCTGGCGGCTTCACGCCGGGCGGCCGGCTGCTGGGCAATGAGCTGCGCCGGCAAATGATAGTCAAAATCTTCAAGCTGCACTGGTTTTACCGACCAATGTAATTACCGGGTCTCTCCGGCGGGTCTGTTAAGAATTGGTACCTGGGGTCGGACTCGAACCGACACTCCCGTGAAGGAACCGGATTTTGAATCCGGCGCGTCTACCAATTTCGCCACCCAGGCATCGTGCGGGCGACGCATTTTGCCCAACCCACTGTTCAGTTACAATAGTCCGCTTTTGCGGAGCCAAACTCATGAACGACGTGTATATCGTTGAAGCGGTGCGCAGCCCCATCGGCAAGCGCGGCAAAGGCCTGGCCGGCCTGATGCCGGCTGATCTGCTTGGCCAGGTGCAGAGCGCCGCCCTGTCCCGCAGCGGCCTGCCCGCCTCAGCCGTAGGCCAGGTCATCGGCGGATGTGTGTCCCAGGTGGGTGAACAATCATTCAACATCGCCCGTATCGCCTGGCTGTCCCAGGGCCACCCGGAGGAGATTGCCGCCACCACGGTGGATTCCCAGTGCGGTTCCAGCCAGCAGGCCACGTCTCTGGGCGCAGCCATGGTCGCCTCCGGCATGGAGGACGTGGTGATGTGCTGTGGAGTGGAGATGATGACCCGGGTGCCGCTGGGCTCCAACATGAAAGACGGCGTGCCCATGGGTGAAAGTTACGCCGCCCATTACCAGCCTACCAGTCAGTTCCAGGGTGCCGCCATGATTGCGGAGGAATATCAGATCACCCGCGCTGATGCGGACGCTTTTGGCCTGCGCAGCCAGCAGCGGGCCCTGCGCGCGCGCCAGGAAAACCGCTTCGACCGCGAAATAGCCAGCGTCGAAGCGCCGGTGCTGGACGAGCAGGGTCAGCCGACCGGGCAAACCGCCACCATCAGCGCGGATGAGGGGATTCGGGAGACCAGCCTGGACGCCCTGGCCGGGTTGGCGCCGGTGCCGGATCAGGAAATCCATACCGCCGGCAGCAGTTCCCAGGTGTCGGACGGCGCGGCTGTGGTATTGCTGGCCAACCAGCAGGCGGTGGACAAATACAACCTGACGCCGCGGGCTAAAATTGTCGCCTCAACGCTGGTGGGGGTGGACCCTGTGACTATGTTGAAGGGCCCCATTCCGGCCAGCCGCAAAGTCCTGGAACAGACCGGTCTGAGCGTTGACGACATTGATGTATTTGAAGTGAACGAAGCGTTCGCCTCGGTGGTGCTGGCCTGGGAAAAAGAACTGCAGCCGGATACCGAGCGGGTCAACCCCAACGGCGGCGCCATTGCCCTGGGCCATCCCACCGGCAGCACCGGCGCGCGGCTGATTACCTCAGCCCTGCACGAACTGGAGCGCGGCAACGGCCGTTACGGACTGATTGCCATGTGCTGCGGCGGCGGCCTCGGCACGGGCACCATCATTGAAAGAGTCGGCGCGTAAGCGGCGCACGGAACTGAGGGAAAATTATGTCTGACAATACTCCCGTGCTGGTGGGCGTTGCCCACGTCGACCAGCGCATTGACGAGCCGTCACAAGCACGCGAACCGCTTGAACTGATGATTGAAGCAACCCGCCAGGCGGCACAGGATGCCGGCAGTACAAAACTGTTGAACGCCTCATCGGTGCGGGTCGTGCGCGGTATCTGGGGTTACGAAAACCCGGCCCGGGCAGTGGCC
>JANQOA010000126.1 GCA_028279305.1 Pseudomonadales bacterium | reverse complement strand
GGTCAGACCCAGCTCATCGCGCAGCACCCACAACAGGGGCATTTCGTCGGGCACATCAACGTTGTATTGCTGCCCGTTCACTTTCAAGGTTGGCATGCTTGTCCTCGCAGTAACAAATGAATTATGTGGCGATCAGCTCCGCGGCCTGCAGATTGAACTGCTGCATGATGTCGTCCGCATAGGTGACCAGGCCGGTGAGTTCAGCGGCATCGCCGCTGACCAGGTGCAGGCAGGCCTCGGACATGTGTTCCACCGGCGTCTCCCGCTCCTTTGTCTCCTCGGTGATGAGGTTGTGATAAACCGCCCCGGGGGTGGCGATCAGGCCCGGCGAGATGACGTTGACGCCGATATTGTGCGCATACACTTCCGCCGCCAGACCGGTGCTGAACCTTTCCAGCGCGGCTTTACACATGCCGTAGACCGTGCCGCCGCGGCCGCCGGCATCCTTGGCCGGGTGAATGGCGGCGTGGGAGGAGACGTTGAGGATGCGGCCGGAGCGCCGTTCGATCATCCCCGGCAACACCAGCTGGGCCAGGTGGAACGCGGCGTAAACCTGCACGTCCATCATCAGCCGGTAACGCTTTTCGGTGAATTCATGCACCGGTGCGTAGTAGGTGACAGCGCCGTTGTTAACGAGAATATCCACCGGGCCGAAGTGTTGCTCCGATGTGCTGATGAGGTTCTCCCGGTGGTCCGCCAGGTTCAAATCCGCGCGCACCGCCAGGGCTTCGCCGCCGGCCTCCTGAATGGTTTTAGCCACGGTGTTGATACCGCCGGACAGCACATGATCGCCGTCTTCCAGCGTGCGCGCGGAAACCACCACCCGGGCCCCTTCCTGGGCATAACGGTAAGCCACCGCCGCGCCGATGCCGCGGCTGGCGCCGGTGATCACAGCCACCTTACCGGCCAGAACTCCGCTTTTATTTATTGTTGCCGACATACTGATCCCTCTCCCATGAAAATTGGCGGCCGCAAGTTATTGGATCAGAATCCGCGGGGCAGCGCAAAGCGGATCTGTGTTAAACGCCGGTTGACTGGGCCACGCCGGTACAAGCACAATTTTATAGCGACTAAATAAATGCCGAACAGCAGATTCGGCCATAAGAGGGGACGGATGCAAACAGATTTCAGCGAAGACCAGAAGCAGTTTCGTGAGGTGGTGGCGCGGTTTCTGCAGGATAAATCCCAGCCGGCGGCCACGCGCCGGGTGATGGTTACGCAAGAGGGTTTTGATCCGGCGGTGTGGCGGCAACTGGCGGGTGAAGTAGGGCTTACCGGCACCCATATCCCGCAGGACTACGGCGGCTTCGGCTTCGGCCCCATCGAACTTGGCATCGCTGCTGAGGAAATGGGCCGGCATCTGTATTGCGGGCCGTTTTTTGCGTCCGCGGTCATGGCGGCATACGCCGTGCTGCATATGGCAACGGAAGACGCCCGGCTTGCAATCCTGCCGGAGATTGCCGCGGGCACCACGCTGGCGGCCCTGGTGCTGGACGACCTTAACGCGCCGCCAGGGGTCGGGCGGAATATCAGTGCGGACGCCGGCCGGCTGAGCGGATGCGCGCCGCTGGTGGTGGATGCCGGAGCTGCCGGGTTGTTGATAGTGGTGGCAGGCGAGGGCAGCGGCCGCGGTCTGTACAGCCTGGCGTCTGACGCGGACGGCGTAAGCGTGACGCCGGTGGAGAGTCTCGACCCGACCCGCAAACTGGCCGCGGTGCAGTTTGCGGACGCGGCAGCGGATAGAATTGGTGACGTCAGCCCGCAGGGGCTGGCTGCTACCTGGGATTTTATTTGTGTGGCGCTGGCCCACGAAATGATCGGCGGCGCCCAGCACCTGCTGGAATCCACGGTGGAGTACACCAAAATCCGTTATCAGTTCGGCCGTCCCATCGGCTCCTTTCAGGGGCTGAAACACCGCTGCGCGGATCTGTTGATGGAGGTGGAGCTGGCCAAAGCCGCCACCCACCATGCAGCCCGTTGCCTGGCCGGCGGCGAAGGCGAGCCCTACATTGCCAGCATGGTTAAAGCCATGGCTGCGGACACCTATATGAAAGCCGCCAAGGAGGCCATCCAGATGCGCGGCGGTATCGGCTTTACCTGGGAGGAAGACACCCACCTCTGGTACAAGCGCGCGAAGAGTTCTGAAGTATTCATGGGTACCCCCAGCTACCACCGCGAACGCATGATGAGCATGATTGAGAGTGAGGAGAGCGCCTGATGAGCGAGATGACTGACGCAGCAATTGCCGCCGCGGTGAACACCTGGCTGCATGAGTATTGGAATCCGGATCTGTCGCTGCGCGAATGGCGGGAAATCCTTGTCGAAGGCGGGTGGGCCACGCCGCACTGGCCCGAGGACTTTTTTGGCCGCGGCTTTAACCAGGCCCAGTCCGCAGTGGTGACCCGCATATTCAACGAGCGCGGGGTGGTACCGGTGGCACAAACCGGTCCGCGGCGGCTGGCGGCGGAAACCATTCTGGCGATGGGCAACGATGACCAGAAAAGCCGTTATCTGCGGCCCATATTGACCGGTGAACATTCCTGGTGTCAGCTTTTCAGCGAGCCGGGCAGCGGTTCGGACCTGGCGGGATTGTCGACCAAGGCGGAACTGATCGACGGCCGCTGGATCATTAACGGCCAGAAGGTCTGGAATACCAGTGCCCATCACGCCGACTACGGCATTCTGGTGGCGCGCACGGATTTTGATGTGCCCAAACATCAGGGCATCAGCTATTTCCTCATCGACATGCACCAGCCCGGCGTCGAGGTGCGGCCGCTGAAACAGATGAACGGACACGCGTCGTTTAACGAAGTGTTCATGACCGACGCGGTGGTGGCGGCAGAAGATCTGGTGGGCGGGCTGGGCAACGGCTGGGCGGTGGCCAAGACCACTTTGTCCTATGAGCGGCGTATGGGCGGCGTGACGCGTACCTTCGGCGGCATGCAGGGTGCGCGCAACGGCCGTGTGTATGAAGAGTATGCGGAGGAAGTGCGGGTTGCCAACGAACCGTATACGTGGTACCCGCAGCGCCAGGGGCGGGTGGACCTGGTGCTGCCCCGCGCGCGGGCCACCGGCGCCATCAAAGACCCGGCAGCCCGGCAGGAAATAGCGCGGCTGCTATCCATGACCAGGGGCGCTGCGCTGGCGTCCGCGGCGGCGGAAGTGCAACGCAAATCCGGCTCCAACGAGCTGGTGCCGGCGGGTTCCATCGGCAAGCTGGCGGCCAGCGTGATTGCGCGGCAGGCGGCACATGTGCATACCCTGATTTCCGGCGCTGACGCCATGCACGGCGGCGCCGACTCGGCGGAACAGGGTATGGTTGCGGAAGTGCTGATTTCCGTCCCGGCCATCTCCATAGCCGGCGGCACGGACGAAATTCAACGCAACATTATTTCCGAGCGGGTGTTGGGTATGCCATCGGAAATTCGTGTGGACAAAGGCCCGTTCCGGGACATCAAGCGCAATGATTGATGGCTACGGCACGGCGCACGCAGCGGGGCGCAGAATATGAATAAGGCGGGTCCAGGCAAACAGGCGGGTCCAGGTAAACGGGCGGATACAGCCAAAAAAGTTAAAACCGGGCGAACCCAGAGCGAGCGCAAAGCGGAGTCGGAGCGCAAGCTGATTAGCGCCGCGCGGCGCCTGTTTGCGCGCCAGGGGTATATGCGCACCACCGTTAACCAGGTGGGGGTGGAAGCCGGTTACACCGGGCCGCTGGTGAGCGCCCGGTTCGGTTCCAAGGAGGCCTTGCTGCGCGCCGTGGTTAAGCACTTGTCCGGCCGCTTTCGTAAAGACCAGGTCGAACCGGTAACCAGCAATACCACCGCGTCGGAAGCCCTGCAGAACTACATTGCCCTGTATCTTTCCGAAGTGACCCAGCATGAAAGCCATATCCGTGCACTGTACGCCATCATGGGAGAAGCGGTGAGTTCAGTGCCGGAAATCCGCCCGGATATAGCGCACCTGACCCGTGGCATGCGGCGTGGTCTTGCCGGCATCGTGCAACGGGGGGTGGATTCCGGTGAGTTCCGTGCCAATGTTGATCCCGCCCTGGCGGCCACGATGATCATATCCGTGCTGCGCGGTACCGTCATGCAGGCGTTACTGGACCCGCGCGAAGTGAAGGTCAAAGAACTGATTCCGCTGGTGCAACGCCAGATTATGCTCAGCCTGCAGCAGACCTGAAGCGCATCAATCTGAGCGGTGCTGCAGGTGTTTCAGACCAGAGCCCGCACTTCGTCTAGGGACGGGCCACCGGGCATGATCATGACTACCGCATCGTCAAAGCCCGCATCCGCATAGCCGCTCAGCCGGTCGCGCATCTCTGCCAGGTCCGTATCCGGTGTAATAATAATTGTTGATACCACAGCCCGCTGACCGCCGGCTGTCCGGTAACCCTGCAGAGCCTGCGCGCATTCTTCCGGGGTGCGGTGCATACCGGAGGCAATCCAGCCGTCGAACTCGTTGGCTGCCCGGGCCACGTTCTTACCCCAGGTGCCGAAAAACAGCGGCGCGCCGCCCCGTACCGGCTCCGGCGGCGCCAGATTGCCGCCGTTGGCGCTGCCGTCGGCAAAGGTGTCGCGCAGCTGCTGCAAGCGTTCTTCAAATACCTTAAAGCGCGTTTTGAAATCCTGCCGGTGCACCTGATAGTCAGCTTCGGTTGAACCCGCGCCCACGCCCAGCAGTAAGCGGTTGCCGGACAATAGCTGCAGCGAGAAGGCTTTCAGTGCTATATCGGAGGCGTTGTACAGGGGCAGCTGCAGAATGGCGGTGCCCAGCTCCGCCTGTTCTGTGACGGTGGCGGCTGCCGTCAACGCCAGCAGCGGGTCCACCATCATGAAACCCCGGCCCATGGCCTGGGCTGACCAGATGCTGGAAAAGCCCGCCGCCTCCAGATCCCGTGCCTGGTCGGCCAATTGCCGCGGATGTGAACCGTCCGTCACGGTGAGTAGTGCACCCAGTCTCATGTTTGCTCCTCTATTGCTCAGCTCAATGCACCGCGGATGCAGCGCAAGGTGCATGTTAAACGCAGAGAGTTTTTTGCGCCAAAAAAAAGCCCGCGCTTAAGCGCGGGCTTTTCTTACCCGTTGGGTCGTTAGTTACCGAAAGAGTAACGTACCGTCAGGCCGTAGACGCGCGGTTCGGTGAGGAACCAGTTGCGGAAGTAGCCGGAGGTGTCGGAGGTCAGGTAATGACCGGTGACATTGTCTTCGTCTTCCAGGTTACGTGCCCACAGGCGGCCCTGCCAGTGACCGTCATCACTCTCATAGATGAAAGAGATGTTGTGCTGGTCCCAGGAGTCGATTTCATCACCCACGGTGTTGAATTCCCGGCCGAAGGAGTCGTCCTGCCAGTAGTAGTCCCAGCGCGCGGTCAGGGCGCCGGCAATGGCATCGATATTCCAGGTGTACTGCACGCCCAGCCGGAAGGTGTATTCCGGAGAGTTGGGCAGGTTGTTGCCGTCCAGATTGCTGGGCAGGCCGGAGGAGGTGGCAACGCCGTTGGCTTCCAGGAAGTTACGGGAGAAGTATGCCGGAATGCCGTCAAACGAACCGCCGGTGTAAACCGTCCCCGGTACCGCGGTGCCGTTCACGTCGCTCAGTGCACCGTTATTGGCATAAGCGTCAGCGATAACGGTCGCGGTAATGTCCGGCGCAAAGGCGATGTAGTTGGTGCCGGTCAGCGCACCCGGGTCGATGTTCTTCAGGTTCACCCAGTTCGGATCACCCGCACTCTTGTTGATCACGTCAACAGACTGAACGTCCTGCAATTCGGTATCCAGCCAGCTGAACGAACCATCGATGGCCAGGCCGGGTACTGCGTCGGGCTGATAAATCCACTCGATCTCCACACCCATGATCTCGGAATCAATGTTCTCGTTGATGGAACTGTTGTTGCGGATACGGGTGGTTTGCAGACCTTCGTAGTCATACCAGAAGGCGGAACCGTTCAGGATCAACTGGCCGTCGGCCAGAGTGCTCTTGATGCCCACTTCGATGGCGTCTACTTCCTCTTCTTCAAAAGCGAATGCGGTATCGTCCTGGAATTCAGGCGCAATCGGCGGGTTGAAACCACCTGGCTTGTAACCCCTGGAGAGGAAACCGAACAACATGACATTTTCGTTCAGCTGGAAATCCAGACCGATACGGCCGGTCACCGAGGTCCACTCTTCGGTGTCCGGGTTGCCGTTCAGGTTCCGTACTTCGTTGAAGCCGGTGATCAGACCCACCTGGGCGGCGGCGGCTACCCGTTCCGGGCTGTAGGCCAGGGTGGCGTTGGCGGCGTCAATTTCCGCCTGGGAAACGCCGTTGAACAACAGTACTGCTTCGTCACCCGCGGTGGGGCCGGCCAGACCGCCGGACAGGAAGTTGGTCAGGCGGCTCCAGGCGGCGCCGATCAGCGGGTCAGTCACCAGGCCCGATGTCACGTTGGCTACAGCGTTGGGGTCGGTGAAAGGTGCCGCTACTGCTGAAAACAGTGCTGCCAGACCATCCTGACGGACGGACGACAGGAACGCGTTGGCGTTGTTAACAAATTTTTCGTCTTTGTTGTAACGCAGGCCAACCGTCAACTTCAGGCGGTCGGAAAGGTCGAAGTAACCTTCCGCAAAAATGGCTTCACCTTCGTTGGTGGACGGATCGGAAACCGCGCCGGGGACGTTAAACATGGTGGGATACAGCGGCGGGAAACCCAGCAGGCCTACCCCGACCAGACCAATGGAATCCAGGCTGTTGGCGTTTACGTAGTAGTCACCGCCGATGCGCTCGTTTTCATACGCGGTTACCCCCAACTGGAAGTTAAACCAGCCGTCGAAGTTGGAGGCTACCCGGGCTTCCACGGTCCAGTATTCGGTTTCGCTGGAAGCCTGGTCCAGAGCGAACAGGCGGGGGCCGGTGCCATCGACAATACAGCCGCCGAAGATACCGGAGGTGCCGTCGTTGTAGCGGCAGCCGTTGGCACCGGTGACGTCACCGCCGGAGCGGCCCGCGGGCGCGGATACCGGCCACAGTCCGTTCAGTCCGAACTCGGCTGGGGAAGGCCCCAGCAGCGGGCCCACGTCCATGTTGTAGTCCATTTGCTGCAGGTAGTCGGTTTCCTGGTAAGCGCCGATAACACTGACTGTCATGGTTTCAAACGCGTATTCCGCGCCGAAGCTGTAGATGTCTTCTTCGTATTCAAAAACCGGCTCAAAGTCCGTAAACATGTCGCGGATACCCAGACCGGCGGGTTGGGGATGATCGTAGCTGATACCGTTCACGCCATCCCGGCCGTCCGCGCCCAGCGGCAGCGTGCCCAGGCCGTTAAGTGCAAAAAACAGTCCGCCGGTGGTGGAACCCAGGTGCGGGGCGTCAAAACCCACGCCGTCCGGCTCACAACCCAGCGCCGGCAGAGTGGTACGCTGACAGATCTGGTTGGTGATCCGCGCCCGGTCGTCGTCTTCGTCGAAGTAAGAGTACTGCACCCACACTTTGCCCTTGTCGCTGAAATCCCATGCCCAGGTGGCGCGGTAGGACAGGATGTCGCGGCCGTCGATGTCGTCATCGATGTTAGGCAGAGTGGAGCCGTCGAGTACGGATACCGAATCCGCGGCGACGTTGTCGATGTAGCCGTCCCGGTCCAGTTTGAAACCGGCAATGCGGATGCCCATGGTTTCACTGAAGGGGATGTTGATGGCGCCTTTGATGCGGGTGTGGTCGTAGTCACCGGCTTCCGCGTCGATAAAACCGGAGACGTCTTCGAAGTCCGGCATCTTCGTCACCAGGTTGATGGCGCCGCCAGTGGCGTTGCGGCCGTACAGGGTGCCCTGGGGACCGCGCAGTACCTCAACCCGCTCCACGTCGTAGAATTCAACAGCGTTCAGGTTTGTAACCAGCGGTATTTCGTTGATGTGCGTGGATACCCCGGAATCCGCGTTGGCGGAAATCACCAGCCGGCCGATACCCCTGATGGAGAAGCTGGAACCGCCAAAGTTGGTGGAGGTGAACGACACGTTGGGTGCCGTCATCTGCAGATCCGACGGGTTGATAATGCCTTTGTCTTCCAGCATCTCGCCGGTTAACGCAGTCACCGCTATCGGCACGTCCTGCAGGCTTTCTTCCGTACGTTGAGCTGTTACAACCACTTCTTCAATTACGGTCGCTGCATTGACATAGACCGAAAAGGTACTGGATGTAACTCCAATAACTAACGCGCACAGCCAGGCAGGCAGGCGCAACCTCTCCATTTTCACTGAATACCCCTCCAATGACTTCTAATAAAATAGCCGCCTGGCAGTGGATGCCGGCTGGCTAACCCCGTGACACAGCCAGAACAGGCTTTGTCACTGTTCACAGGCTGCGCGGAAGCGTGCCCGGAACTATTCCCAACTTCCTACACTAGCCTTGTTAGGTTACTGATGCAATATATTGAAATAATATAAATACAGCTTGTAGCACGTTGTCCGACAAGGTTTACCGATGGATAGCGGTCTGCAACGGGGCCGTGCCCCGGATAACGCCATTTCGGGGCCCCGGGGAGTCATTTGTGGACAGATTTGTGGCCGGAATTGTGGATTTGCTGTTTAGCCAGTGGGCTAGCTGGCGTGGAAGCTGACCCCCCGCAGCGGCTCAGCTGCCCCAGTTAAAGAGGCGGCGGCCGCGGGGTGCGGGTACCCGGTGCGTTTCAGGCAGATGGCAGATCCGTTTCATACGCGTCAAACTGCCGCCCGCATACTCCCAGATCAAGTGG
>JANQOA010000100.1 GCA_028279305.1 Pseudomonadales bacterium | reverse complement strand
CCCAGCCGGAGCTGACGCTGGTTACCGCATCCCGGGTGATGGCTTCGTGCACCGCTACCCCGCCTAACGGCGGGGCGTCTACTTCAAACGCATACGCGGCGGGCAGGCCCAGGGCAGAAATCACCGCCGCAACAAACACACCCATGTTCATTTTTTCGCCACCAGCGGCTGGTGCCGGGTCACTCGCCCGTTGTTGTCCACAGAAAACCGGGTGCGCACCCGGGCTTTGCCCGCCAGTACATCCGTATCCACCAGGTAACCGGTGCGCACGCGGCTATAGCGGGGTTTTGCCCGGGCGTCCCACAGCGCCCGCTGCTGAACCCTGCTGCGCCGGTTCTGTAATTTAAGGTATTGGTCCACCGCTTGTTGCAGGGCTTTGTTGCTGAGGGTCTTGACCGCAGGCGCTTTTGCTCTGGCTGCCTTCGACGGCGCCGTGGCACGCGCTCTGGCCGCCGCGCTCTGGCGCGATGCATTGACTACCGGCCGGGTCGGCCTTGCGACCGTGTTGCGCGGCGCGGCGGTACCGCGCATTACCGGCAACAGGGCATTTACAATCAGCGGCGCTTCCGCGGCATATCCTGCCGCATTCGGGTGAAATACACCGTTGAAATTGCCCTGATCACGGTGTGTATCACTGGGGGTGTTAAAGTACCGCTGGCGCGCGGGTGCGCAGAACCCCCGCCCGCGGGTGGCCTGGTCCCAACCGTTAATCACAGCCCAGCCATTGTTACGGGCCACGGTATTCATGGTGCGGCTCAGCGGCACTATAAACTCGTTGTAAACAAGACGTGACGTCTCTTCGGTAAACCCTTCAAGCCCGTCATACAGGGTACGTTCAACCAGGCCTCCGCCGGGACGGGGGCCGGTATCAGCAAAGTTTGCGCAGAAGCCGTTGGAATTCCGCATCGGGTCAGGGTAGGTCCGCAGGAACACCCGGGTCGGCCGCACCGTATTGGGCAGCTCAGCGGCTAACGGCTGCAGCTCACCGGCTAACTCCCGCAACGCGGTCCTGATGGTGTCCAGGTATGCGGCATCGTTGCCGCAGGAGCCCGCCGCTACCCCCAGGGTATAATCTTCCACCAGTTCCGTTATGGCGCAATCGGAAATCCGCGAACCAAATCCCGCGTCGTTGCCGCCAATGGACACCAGCAAGGTGTCCACCCGCCTGTTGCGCGAACGTCCCCACTCGGTGGCCGTTTGCAGCTGCGGGTCTATCACCGAGCCGTTTTCGCTGGTTTTCGACTGATGCCCAACCAGCCCTTCACCAACCCTGGCGCCGGAGCAGGAAAAGTTCCGGTAAACCACCTGGCCGTTGGTTTCTTTTACAAGCTGCCGTGCCGCCAGCGTTGTACCCGCTTTGTTGGAACGGTGGCAGGGCCTGTCTACCCAGCCGGAGCGGTTGGTACGGCTGCCGGGCCCTTCGTTCTGGGGCAGGGGGTTGCCCTGCACTTTGATGTCAGGTGCACCCTCCCCGGCGGAAAACGAATCTCCGACAATGGCCAGCAGTTTGGTGCCGGGGTTTGAATCGCGTTTACAGCGCAGCCGTAACGCATCAATTGCACTCCCCGCCCGCACCACAACCCCGGCTGCAACCATATCTCCCGGGCAGGCCAGGTACTCGCGTTTGCCTTCCGCTCTGCCGGCAAACGACGAGGCGCCCATTTGTGAGTAGGTCATGGTGCGGCAGCGCAACTTGACCCCGTGCAGAAAGCGCTCGTAATGGGTTTCCACCGCCTCCACGTACTGACCGGCGGGACATAACAGGCGGCTGCTGTCGCCGCCGCCGGCGCCCACATTGCGCGCCAGGCGGGCCTGATCCGCAATGCGGCCGGTCTGCATCAGTGCGGGAATTATCGCCAGCTGCCAGTCGGGCATGGCGGCGCACACCGGCCGCAAGCCTTTAATCCAGGTGCCGAACGGCCCCCGTTCGACCCGGGAGATCAGGCCGATCATGCGCTGGTTAGAGGGGCAGGCGGACACCGCCGGGGTGCCGCCGGCGCCGCCGGCTTCCATCAGCGTATCCTGGGCGTAAGCGCCGGAAATAGGTATGCAGTCCAGACGGATGCTATCGACAAATTCCCCGCTGCGGCCGGAAAAGCCTTTGCCGAACTGGCCCCTGGGACAACTGAGGCGGCGCTCGTTGAGGCGCGGGCCGTCACCGATCAGGGCCGGACCGTCCACCCGCGAGCCGCTGCCGTTTATGCGCGAACAGTGTGAACGTACCGACGAAACAAAGTTGCCGGGGGTGTTGGTGGTGACGGTAATGGCGGAAACCAGCCGGTCGGTGGCGCAGTTGAGTTGCTCACCGCTGGCCCGCGGTGCCGGCGTCGGCACCCGGTCGAAATCGCCAAACGGCGCAATCTGGTTGAGATTCCGCCAGCTATTGCCCGCGACCGTGGCGCAGACCGGAGAAATGGCATCCACATACAAGCCGATGTGCCCGTTGATGCCGACAAGAAACTGCCCGGGCGGACACTGCCGGCTGTAATACTTGCCGCCGGCACCGCCATGCAGCGCGGTGCTCTCAGCATAAACGCGCCCGCCTGTTCCGACACAAATCAGACATACCGTTAACATCCACAACGCCGGCAAGCGGCGCAACACTCTTGTGTTCATATTCCCATCCCTGTTTTGCCTATGTGCCGGTATCGAATCACGGCCGGCAGGGCGCGGATATCCTGAAATTTAGTTAGATGGCCTGATTAATCGCCCTAACCGCGGGTTTCCTTCGGTATTTTCTTGGCTATTTTTGGCGGTTTGCGGCGGGCGGATTGCACACCTTCCACATCCGGCATGCGATAATTACACTCTTGGTCAACAGGGCTTTGCTCTACAGGATTGGTATGCACAAATTGACCTGGTCTCTGGCCGTGCTGCTGGCACTAGCCGCCTGCGGTAACGATACGTCCGAACCTCCCCCGGCAAGCGAAACCCAGGCCGCTGACCTGGCGGCTGCTGGAGCAGCCGCAGACGAACCAGCCGCGGAGGAGTTATGTCTGGACGCGGGACCGCAGACGCCCCGGGATATCACCAATACCGCCGGCGCCAACAGCGTTACCTTTCCAATGGCTCCAGCCGCCGCTGAGCTGAACCTTTGCAACATTCACACCCACACCAACGCGGAACACAAAGGCCCCGGGTACAGCGTGTTTGTCAGCAACGAAGAGTTCGGCGGCTACGCCTGCAACGACGCTGCGGCGTTGAGTGCGGATGAATTGACTGATCCGTTTAACGGTGAAGGCGCTTACAAGAACGTTAAGCCGGGTGACACCATCGAAGTGCACTGGGTACACAGTTCCTGCGACATTACCCCCGGCGAGGGTCTCGGCGCTTGTCTCAGCGACACCTGCAGCGACCCGCTGTTGCGGGTGGAAGCACAGGTGTTCCTGCTGGTTAACGACCCTGAGGCCCTGGACTTCGCGGATTTTGCCTACGCCGGCGCGGCCCAGCCGCATCAGGCCAAAGCGCTGCCTACCGGGACCGGAACTCCGGTTGTTTTCCGCGGCTCCACCACCGGCCCATCATATACCCAGGCTCAGTGTTCACCCGCCCAGGTAACCTGGAGCGTGCGCCCGCAATGTGCCAGGCTGGATATCAGTTCTTTGCACCGCTGGGCTGAGGCCGGCAACGTGTTTAACGAAACCAAGTCTCACGGCGTGCGCCAGTTGGTTACCGCTGCGCAACTGCTGGCACCCATCGGTGAATGACCGCAATCCGTTCCCGGCGCTGTTCAGAGCGGCGCCGCCTCACCTCAACCGAGATTAAGCAGAAAACGGAATTCCCGGCTGCTGCCGTTTTTGTGCGTAACCAGCAGGCGGATGGTCCATTGTTTCTGACCGGCAAATGCAGCCGCCGGGATATGCCCCAGCACCCCCGAAGTGCCGGTGCCTTCAGCTTTATAGGGTGAACTCCAAGCCTGCGGCTGCTCTCCCGGCCCGATCATCAGCTCCACCTTACGCAGGCGGTCCGCATCCGCACGGCCCAGCACGCGCAGGAACTGCTTGCCGTTTTGCACCGCAACCTCAGCGCCGTCGATGTGTGCCGTTATGTACCGGTCCGGATGCCAGGCCAAAGCCGCAGCGGCATCAACCAGCCCGTAGCCGGTGAAATGGTCCACCCCCGGCGTTTCTATATCCCTGGCGGACTGCCGGATCATGCGCATCACCTGCGCGGCGGTAAGCTGCGGATTATTCGCGATTAACAATCCGGCTATGCCGGCGACAATGGGCGTGGCGAAAGACGTCCCGCTGGCGCGGTAGTAACGGCGGTCGCCCCCGACAAAAGCGGTTTCCGCCTCATAGTCCACGCCGGGGATGTTCAGCAGCAGATCCGTGCGCCGGGCGCGCAGGCTGAGAATGTCGTCTCCGGGGGCGGCAACGTCCACCCCGGCGCCGTAGTTCGAATAGACGGAACGCTGGTCCCTGACGTTGCTGGCCGCCACGGTCAAAGCATAGGGTACCCCCGCTACCACCTGATCCCGCGCCGGCACCGCTTCGTTGCCTGCCGCCACAACCACCACCACATTGTTTTCGTAGGCATAACGGATGGCTTCACGCACCACTGTGGATGTTCCCGGCCCGCCCAGGCTCAGGTTAATCACCCGGGCACCGTTATCCACGGCATACAAAATCGCTTGGGCTACCTTGGAGGCGCGGGAGTGGCCAAAAGCGTTCATGGCTTTCAGCACCATCAGTCTGGCATTGCGGCTGATACCGGCAATTCCCACTTCGTTGTCCGCTTCGGCAAACATAACACCGGACACAAACGTGCCGTGCCCGTCGACGTCCCAGGGTTTGCGGTCGTTGTCCCAGAAATCCCAACCGATCATGTCATCCGCATAGCCGTTGCCGTCGTCGTCCAGCCCGTTGGCCGGTATTTCTCCGGGGTTGCGCCACAAACTGCTGCGCGGGATCTCCAGGTGGTTCCAGTCCAGGCCGCTGTCGATGACCGCAATCACCACCGGTTCACCTTCAGCTTGCACCGCTGACCACGCGCTGCCGGCATCATCGGTAAAACCGACCCGCTGAATCCCCCATTGATCCGGGTAGGGCTGCGACCAGGTTTCGCGGCTGGAAAAGAACGGATCCGCCAGCGGTTTCGGGTCCACGCAGATATCAACTTCCACCGCCATGGCACTGGTGCCCGCGATCAGGGCTTCGATCCCGGGTAACAGATGCGTGGGCACTGACGTTGCGATGTAAGTGTCACCGTTAAGCGCAATGGTGCCCTGCACGTAACCCAGCAGAGCTTCCGGCAAGACGTCAGCCGCAGCCACCAGCCCGTCAAAACGCAGCACGTTGCCGGATTGCGGCGTGATATCAATATCCAGGGTGGCGCTGCCGAGCAGTTCCGCCAGTGCTGCACTCACCGCAATGCGGGTTTCCCCGGCTTCAATCAGATAGCTGTTTTCCGCCTCACCGGCGCCGCTTTCAGTATCGTGCTCGGCCATGGCTTCGCCGGGCACACCGTCTGGTTCCGGCGCAAAGGTCACCATGCCCTGGGCGCCGGCGGCACTGCTGCCGGCCTGCAGCGCAGAGTTAGTGGCTTTAACGGTCACATACACGGTCTCCACCGGCGCCGGTTCTTCAATCAGTTCTTCCCAGGGATCCACGGGTTCTGCTTCCGGCGTGCCGGTCTGCTCCTCCTCTTCCCCTTCTTCACCGGCTCCTTCACCGATGCCAAGGCCGCTGGTTGAAATGGTCTGCTCCCCGCCGTCTGTCACTGCATCCGGATTGTCCGCGGGTGTACCGGCAGCTGGTACTGTGGTGGTCCCCGGGGGGGCGAACGAGGTGGGAGTGGGCGGCAGCTGCACACCCGGCGGCACCGGCAGGGGCAGCGGCGTGATCAAAGGCCCGCCCAGCGGCGACGAAGGCAGCCAGAAGGTGGTGGAACCGCCGCCGTAAGTACAATGATGGGCGCTATCAAAGCTGACAACCCATTCATCCCCGCCCAGCGGCACCGGATCACCGGCTTCCGCGGCCGGGCAATAACAGTTGGCGCGGATGTCACACTGGCGGCTTTCTTCCTCAAACTCCACCATGCGGGTGTCGTAGTTGTAACGCAGCTTTTCCACCAGGTCGAAAGTGTACTGCACGTCAGTCAGCTGCTCGGTCCCTGCGGACGGATCACAGTCGCACTTGCCGTACATTACAAACCGGGTGACCAACACTTCGTTTAAGAGGTCGTCAATGCCGGCGAAATACAGCGTAAGGTCCAGCTCATAGTTGAACATCCCCTCACCGCAGGGGCTGGGCAGGGTGCCCGCGAAGCTCATCCGGGGAGAATAGTAATACGCCCAAAAACCGCCGTTTCCATCACCTTCCGCATCTCCCCGCGCCCCCTCAAACAAGCCGGAGGCCTGCCGCATCAGCGCCATGTCCTGCCTTTCCGGAGGTTTCACCGTGAAGTTCAGGACCCGATCCTTGTTGTGCTCGAGGATCACCTGTTCTATCAATTCACGTATCCCCGGCATGGCATCCCGGGCGCAGGGTTTAGCGCCCACACATACCGTCTCCCGGGTTTTAGCCAGCCGCAGGCCCGGGTTAAGAACCAACTGCCAGCCGGTGGACGCCGGCGCATCCTGATCCGCGGCAGCATCCTCTTCACCCTCAGCCGCACAGGGGCACACTGCTTGCAAAAAACAGCGCCCGTTACCATAGGGCTGGGCATAAAGGTTCGGGTTAATCGCCTCCGGGTCCCGCTCCGGCAGCTCAAACATATGGTCTTTCAGCACTTTAAAAGCCCCAACCTCGGTGCCGAAGACCTCCCGGCAGCCGCAGTCTCCGGACACCGTAACCGAAATTGCAAACCGGTATTTGTGCTGGCGGTGGATGTTCACCATCCAAGCCACAGGTCCGCACACGCTGTCCGCCACACCGCGCATGATGTAGCCGCCGGGTTTGAAACCCGTTTCATCGTTTACCTCTACCTCAGAGCCGGCGAGGATGAAATCCAAAGCCTCGCTGACGTTGGTGGGCGCAGATGTATCCCACTCCCCGCCGTAAAGATCATCGGGATCTTCCGCCGCCGCCAGCTCGCGCACATTGTGAACAATCGCAATCTCTTCAACGTCCATATCCGCGGTGATCTGCTCCATCACCTGCACGGCCAGCGCATTTACAGCCGCGTTACACTCACCGGATTTGCAGGGTGTCTGCATGGTCTCGAGAATGTAGCGGGCAACGTCCCACTGGACGATGCTGATATCGGGTTCAACCGGCACCCCGGCCGCGCCGCTTTCCTCAGCGTGTGCAGTCCCGGCAACGCCCGCCAGCAGCAGACCCATAACCAGCAGCGGCAGCCGACCATTATTCACGCTCACAGACCTCTCAGGATGCGTTTAGGGAGCCAATAAGGTAGGTTGGCATGCAGACGTTGTCCTCATGCATATGCATGAGGCACAGGCATGAGGATGAACAGACAAATATCCGGGAGAGTCCAATGTCCATACCCACCCTAACCGGCGGCACCGCACCGGCACACATAGCCCAGGCTCTGGACGAAGCGGGATGTGTGGTGGTGACCGGGCTGCTGGACGACGCCGGCAGAAACACCGTGCGCAGCGAACTGGCTGCCGAAATGCAGACCGCCAGGGTGATTGAAGCGGACGATCCCAGTCAGTTTTATCCCGGCCTCACCCGCCGCGCCAGTGCGTTAATTGCCCACTCGCCCAAGGTTGGCGAGTTGGCCCTGGACCCCTGCAGTCTGGCCATGTGTGATCACTTTCTTTCACCCAACAGCGAGTTCGGCTATCAGTTGCATGTCAGCGCCGCGCTGGAAGTGGGTCCCGGGGCACGCCGGCAGGTACTGCACCGGGAAGACGACTCATTTACTTTTTTTCCTCAGCCGCGGCCGAACCTGATCGTCGCCAGCATGTGGGCGGTCACGGATTTTCGCGCCGACAACGGCGGCACCCTGCTGGTACCCGGCAGCCACCGCTGGCCGCAGGACCGGCAGGCTAAAGATGAGGAAATAGTGGCCGCTGAGATGCCGGCCGGTTCGGTCCTATACTGGCTGGGCAGCACCCTGCACGGCGCCGGTGCTAACGTTTCTGATGATTGGCGCTACGGAGTAATTCTCACTTACTCCCTGGGCTGGCTGCGTCAGGAGGAAAACCAGTACCTGGACGTACCGGCGGATGTCGCCCGGCAACTGCCGAAACCGCTGCGCGATCTGATCGGCTACAAGATGTACCGAGCGCTGGGTTTTGCCACCAACCGTGAGGCGGGTGTGACTACGGACTAGCCGAAGGCAGTCCCGGCCCGTCCAGAGCGCCCAGCACTTTGGCCCGGCGCGCACGGTGGCGCTGGGCCAACACCCGCATGTCCGTGGTGGCGTCTGTTTCGTCGACAATCTCCAACCCCAGCAGGGTTTCGATCACGTCTTCCATGGTGATAATGCCCGCCATGCCGCCGAAGTCATCGAGTACCACCGCAATATGCTCCTGGCGATTGCGCAGCGTGCTGAACAGGTCGGTAATGGCATAACTTTCCCCGACGGCAACAATCTCCCGCCGCAGGGAAGACATGGCGTCATCGCCGCGCCCGTTAATCAGCGCCGTCAACAGGTCCGGCTTGAGCACATAACCGGTGATGTGGTCGATGGATTCACTATACGTGGGAATGCGGGAAAACCGCTGACGTTTGGCGTTGAGGTAGTAAGCGTTGATGGTCTCGTCTTCCGCTGCCGCGGATACCACCGTACGCGGGGTCATCACGTCACGCACCTGTACCGTCTGAAAGCGCAGCAGGTTGCCGATCATTTCACTTTCTTCCGCTTCGAACACACCTTCCTCTGCGCCCAGCTCCGCCATGGCGAGAAAATCCGTACGCGTCAGCACCGGCTGATTGGTATCCCTTTTAACGCGTTTGGTAATGTACTGACTCATCCACACCAGCGGCGCCAGCGCCACTATCAAGCCGCGCAGGGACAGCACGGTAAATTTCACCAACCGCTGCCAGTACAGGGCGCCTACGGTTTTGGGCACAATTTCCGAAAACACCAGGATCGCAATGGTCATGCCCGCGGGCACCGCAAACATGGTGATCCAGGGGTTGGATTCCGCCCAGATTTTAGCCGCCTGCTCACCCACGCCGATGGCGCCGACGGTGTGTGCAATGGTGTTAAGGGTGAGGATTGCCGCCAGCGGGCGGTCGATGTTGGCCTTGAAGTCTTCCAGATAGCGGCCGATGGCCGTGCCCTCCTGGGACTGCACGTGGGCGTAGGTTGGCGTGATACTTAATAACACCGCCTCCCACAGGGAACAGAGAAAAGAAAAAAGCAGCGCAAGCAGAAAAAAAGTAGCGAGCAGACTGTACATGTAACCGGGTGCAACCGCACGGACACCTAGCATACCCTAAGTTTACGCTGTGTTCAGCCTGCAGCTTGA
Organism: Pseudomonadales bacterium; assembly: GCA_028279305.1. Classification (GTDB taxonomy): domain Bacteria; phylum Pseudomonadota; class Gammaproteobacteria; order Pseudomonadales; family Azotimanducaceae; genus UBA4421. Next base: position 5,581 of record JANQOA010000100.1, on the reverse strand, counting down.
CCTGTCACCCGGGCCTCACGGCGCGCCAGCGCGGCGATTAAACGGTGATGGCGCTCATTGGTCAGCGGATAGTTCCATACCAGGTAAGACGCCAGCAGAAAGAAAAACGTAGGAATAACGGCATATTCCAGCCGGATCATCCACAAACCGGCGGCATTCGGCGCAGCCTGCGGGTCATAACCGGTCAAATTCAGAATCTGCAAAGCAATGAACATGCCAATCGCAATACCAATTTTATCGATTGCCCCGAACACCGCAAAAAACAATCCCGCCCGCTTCTGCCGGGTCACCGCTGTATCCACATCCACAACATCCGCGATCATGGCCAGCGGCAGGTAGGCAAAAGCCCCGAAACTGGCACCTTTGAGCACGTAGAATATCAGGAAGGTATTGTAGTCTCCGGCACCCAGGAAGGCGGTGGCCAGCACCATCAGCGCGGAATGAGTCATGGCAATGGCCAACGAGCGGTGTTTGCCGTAGCGGCGCGCCAGCCACTGCCACAATGGGATGGCGGCAACCCCCATCAGGTAATAGAAAACAAACGTGCGGCCGATACGGCTGCCGGCCTGCAGAACATCTTCCATGAAAAATACCAGCACCGCGTGCCTGGACGCCTCACCTACAACAATGGCCAGCGCCACGTAAATCATGCGCCGGAACGGGCCGATCTTTAACATGCTGGAAATCGACCGCCACCAGGCCTGCCGGCGCGGCGTTTCCGCCACCTTGTGTTCCGGCACCATAAACAGAATCAGCGCCACCACCAGCGGAAACATGATCAACAGCGTCCAGGCAATGCCGCCCAGAACCTCACCTGAGCTGCTCTGTTCCAGCACCTCCTGAAAAAACCAGATCACCAGCGAAGCGCCGATTAAGCCGGCGATGGTAAATACCTGGCGGGTGGCGGTGATTTTCGCCCGGCCCATGTAATCGTCGGTGAGCTCAGCCCCCCATGCGCCATAGGGCAGAATCATGATGGTCCAGCCCAGGTATACCACCATGTTCCACAACAGCATGTACCAGATATCCACCGGCGGTACCGGCATAAACAGCTTGTAAATACCCAGCATCATCACCGGCAGGCCCAGCACCACATAGGGCCGCCGCCGGCCGAAACGGGTGCGGGTGCGGTCGCTGATCCATCCCATCAGCGGGTCTGTAACAAAGTCGGTAAGCCGCGAAAGCAGAAGTACGGTGCTGATGGCCGCCAGCCCAAGCCCCAGCTCACCCGCATAATAAGGATGCAGGAACAGCGTCATGGGGTAACCCAGTACCGCAATCGGCAGGCCCAGGCTGCCGTAGGCCAGCAGCGTGCGCCGGTTTAACTCCCTGCTTGCCACCAGCGCCTGCCGCTCTACAAGCGGGTGATTTTCACCGGTAGGTACGTGTACCCCTTAACAAAGGACGAAAAGGTCCGCTGGGGCTCAGCCTGCACCTCAATTCTTTTAAAACGGGTAAGAATCTCCTCCCACAACACCCTCAATTGCAGCTCGGCCAGGCGGTTGCCCATACAGCGGTGGATGCCGAAGCCGAAGGATAAATGCTGCCTTGCATTAGGGCGCTGTATATCCAGTACGTCGGCGTTCTGAAAAACTTCAGCGTCGCGGTTGCCGGATACGTACCACATCAGCAGCTGGTCTCCCTGTTTAACGTCGCGGCCGCGCAGCTCACAATCCCTGTTGGCGGTTCTGCGCATGTACGCCAGCGGTGTCTGCCAACGGATGACTTCTGCGCCCATCTGCGGAATCAACGAGGGGTCCGCCGTCAGCTTGTCATATTCGGCCGGGAACATATTCAACGCATAGACGCTGCCGGACATGGTGTTGCGGGTGGTATCGTTGCCGCCGACAATCAGCAGCAACAGATTGCCCAGGTATTCCATGGGCGGCATATCCCGCGTGTCTTCACCGTGAGCCAGCATGGATACCAGGTCGTTGCCCGGGTTGGCCAGCCGTTCCTCTTTCAGCCGGGTGAAGTACTCCAGGCACTCCAGCAACTCTTCGCGGCGCTGTTCATTGGATTCGACAATACCGCCCGGCTGGGGTATCGCAAAGGTAATGTCGGACCAGCGGGTAAGCTTGCGCCGCTCCTCAAACGGGAAATCAAACAATGTGGCCAGCATCATGGTGGTGAGCTCCACCGAGACGTTTTCCACCCAGTCGAAAGTCTCCCCGACCGGCAAACTGTCCAGTACCCGGCAGGTGCGTTCGCGTATCAGGGGCTCCATGTTGGCCAGGTTAGCCGGTGCCGCAACCCCGGCCACCGTCTTGCGCTGCACATCATGCACCGGCGGGTCCTGGGCGATAAAGGTGCTGATATTCAGCATCCCCGCGGGCCGTTCAGCCCCCACGGGAAAGCCGAGGGTGATGCCGTGGGCCGAACTGAAGTTCTGCCAGTCCGCGTCCACCCTCTTGATGTCATCGTAACGGGTAAGGGACCAGAAGCGGCCGGCTGTTTCAGTTTCGTTAAAGTGCACCGGATCTTCCGCCCGCAGCCGCTCAAAATACTCCTGCCAGCGGTTTTCGCTGAACAGCCGCGGGTTGACCGGCAGGATGTCCGCCAGCGGCACATCGTATGCGGAAGGGATGGCGCCTTTGCTGTCCGCACCAGTGGCACCCGGCATGCGGCTGGTATTGGCGCCAGCCTCAGCGCCTGTCTGCACCTCGCTCATGATGCCCTCCAGACACGTTTATTGGTTGATCCGAACATCTCGGATAATTCCACCCTGGCCGGCACAATCCTGACCGGCAGAAAGTTAGGGTCTTCCGGGCCGCTGGAGCCGAATTGGGTGAGGTCGTAGTCTATGGCATCCCAGGCATGGTTCTTCGCCGCCTGGTCGGCAACGAGCTCCGCGCGGCCGCGCACCATGACGTGCACAAAGTCCGGCGGCGCCACCTGATATTGAATATCAACACTGGGGTTCTCGCGCAGGTGTCTGGCCTTGGGCGACTGCGGGCCGGTTGCAAACCACAACACATCCCCGTCCCAGGTCGGATGCACAATTCTGACCCGCGGCTCGGTGCCGTCGGTGGTGGCGATGGCGCACCAGATGGCCTTCTTACACGCCGCATCCACCGCAGCAAAAAATTCGTCTTTCTCCGCTTCCGTTATCTTATGCACGCTGTCCTCCAGATGTTTTCGGCCGTTGGTTGGCTTGTGCCGCTGAAACTCTATTCCAGCGGACCAAACACTATATCAAACCGCGCCATTTTCAGCCCGCTGACACGTGCTTTGCAGCCGCTTTACCTTTCCCCTGGACCGCATTTCTGATTACCGCTGACGTAAAACGGTTGCGGTAACCCCGCGGTGTGGTGCTCAGGTTGCGTTCAAATACCAGGCGCAGGCCGTCCGCGCTGGCGTACCCGCACGCAGCGGCTACCTGCGAGATGGGCAGGTCGCTTTCTTCCAGCAGAAAACGCGCCCGCTCCAACCGGCACTGCTCCACATAGCGTCCCGGCGCCACCCCTGCCGCCCGCGTAAACGTGCGAATGAACGTGCGCGGGCTCATGTTAAAGCGTCCGGCCAGCGACTCGATGCGCAGGTCGCCATGCAGATTGTCGGTAATATACGCGGTGACTTCCTGCATACGGTGATCGGTGGGCTCGGTGGTCACATGCACACTGTACTGGGACTGATAAGCCGGCCGCCGCAGAAACATAACCAGGCCCTGTGCCACCCGGCGCGCAAATTCGGCGCCGAAGTCCTCTTCCACCAGCGCAATGGCCAGATCCATGCCCGAGGTGGCGCCGGCAGACGTATAGACATGGCCGTCTTTGACGTAGATGGCGTCCGGGTCCAGAGTGGTATTGGGAAAGCGGCGCTGGAAGTCCTCAAAAGCACACCAATGGGTGGTGGCGCGGCGGCCGTCAAGCACTCCGGCCTGTCCCAACACAAATGATCCGGTGCAGATGCTGACACAACGCCGGACCTTCCCCGACATGCGGCTGACCCAGCGGATAAAACGATCATCCGCCATACAGGCATCATGTTCATCCACCGCCTGAAATATCAAGGTATCAACCGGGCCGCGCAGCTTGTCAAAGGTACTGGGCGCCTGAATGGCAAAACCTTTGCGTTCATATACCGGGCCGCTGCCGGTGCTGACAACTTCTATCTGGTACGCCAGGTCCATGCGTCCGGCGTGCTCAAAAAATATCCGCGCTTCGTCAAAGACCTGCAGAGGGCCCATGTATTCCAGCGAGCTGGCGGTGGGGTGCACGACAAAAACTATCCTGCGCGGGGCCACGGACCCCGGCGCCGGCAGCGATTCGATGTCCGGTATGCGGTATTCAGGCATGGCTGGCATTCCGACTGGGATGAAGTGGCGAGATTATGCGTTTTTTTGTCATTGCGCCACCCGACGCCGGTCACCACAATGTCCCTCACCACATGCCAGGCAAGCCACCTCAAGCTGCCATGGAGGACCATATGACCGCCGCCCAACCCGCTCCCCAGGCTGATCCGTTGCAAAGCCTGCTGCAACGCCTGCAGCAGCTCGAACCCACGTTGCGTACCCACAGCCGGGCCGCGGAACAACAGAAACAGCTAGCCGCGCCCGTGGTGCAGGCGCTGCGGGAGGCCGGCTTCTACCGCCTGTTCAGGCCGCGGTCCCTGGGCGGTTTTGGCCTGGATCCGGTAACGGAGTTTCAGGTTGCGGAAAAACTGGCTGCCATTGATGCCGCTGCCGCCTGGAACGTGCAGGTGTGCAACGCCGGGGAGCTGTACGGCGGCTGGTTCAGCGAAGCCGCGGCTGCGGAAGTTTTCGGCTCGGCGGACGCCATTATCGCCGGTTCTTTTTATCCCCGGCGGCGTGCCGAAGCCACCCGGGAAGGATATCTGATCTCCGGAACAACACCCTTTAACAGCAACTGCCACGGCGCAGACTGGCTGATGGGTGTTGCTGAAGTGTTCGAAGACAATAAAGCGGGCATGGACGCGGAGGGCAACCCGCGGGTGCTGTTGACCCTGGTACCCATGCGGGAATGCCGGATTCAGCAAAACTGGAACACCATGGGCATGTGCGGCACCGGCAGCCACGATGTGCACATCGATAGGGTGTTCTGCCCGTCCAGCCGCGCGGTGCCGTTTACGCCCGGCGTGGCGCCGCCGCCCGCTTACGACAACCCTTTGACCCGCATGGCCATCTGGGCCACCAAGGGTGCCCACGCCGCGGTTGCGCTGGGAGTGGCCCAAGCGGCAGTGGATGATCTGGTTGAGTTGGGCGGGAAAGTGCCCGCTTATACCGATGCCTCCATCAGCAGCCGCCCCAGAGTGCAATTTCGCCTCGCCCAGGCGGAAGGCAAACTGGCAAGCGCGCGCACCTTTTTCCATCACGCTTACCAGCAGGCCTGGCGGACCTTACAGACCCGGGGCGTCCTGAGCCTGCAAGACAAAGCGCAATGCCAACTGGCATGTACCACCGCCGTAAGCAACGCGGCTGAGGCTGTCGACCTTGTGCACACCTGCGTGGGCACCAGCGGCATCCGCCGGGAACATGCGTTTGAAAAATACTTTCGCGACATCCATGTGATTACCCAGCATGCTTTTGTTAATGAGGCGCGGCTGGAAGCGGTTGGTCAGA
>JANQOA010000059.1 GCA_028279305.1 Pseudomonadales bacterium | reverse complement strand
AACCCCTTTCCGAAATCACGCTGGCTGACAGCCCGGCGGTGGGCGGTAAAGCGGCCCACCTGGGGGCCATGCTGCGGGCCGGGTTCAATGTCCCGCCGGGGTTTGTTATCAACGTCGACGCTTTTGTCGACCACTTCGGACAGCTCACCGACCCGCTGGTTAAACCGGCCCCGCCCCGGCTGCAGCCGGAACTGATGGCAGAAGTGGTGGACGCCATTGTCACCCATCTCGGGCACGAGAGTTTTCTGGCGGTGCGCAGCTCGTCCACCGACGAAGACAGCCAGCACGCCAGCTTTGCCGGCCAGCACTCCACTTATTATTTTGTAACGCCCAACCGCATCGACCAGGCGATCATAGACTGTTGGATGTCGTTGTGGTCCAGCGCCGCCATGGCATACCGGCGTGCGGGCTGGACCGAAATTGCCGGCGGCGAACCCGCGCGTATGGCGGTGATTGTGCAGCAGATGTTACCGGCCGGCCGCGCCGGGGTGGCTTTCAGCCGCGACCCGGTTAATACCGGCAGCACGGACTGCGTCATCGAAGCCAGTTGGGGGCTGGGGGCGGCGCTGGTGGACGGGCGGGTATCTCCGGATCACGCCCGGGTCAGCGACAGCGGCGCCCTGCTGAGCTATCAGGTCAGCCGCAAACGCTACCAGGTGCAAGCCTCCAGCAGGAACTACACCGGCAGCCGCCTGCAGGAAGTGCCGGCGGAGCAGCAGAGTCAACCGGTGCTGAGCGAAGCTGAAGCGGAGCATATCGCTAATCTGGCGCATCAACTGGAAACCCTGTTTGAATATCCCCAGGATATGGAATGGGCGTTCGTGGAAGACAAATTGTATCTGCTGCAATCCCGCCCCATTAGCAGCTACCCGGGACAACATCAGATCAAAGAGCGCCTGGTGCTGTTCAAGCCGCTGGCGGAAAACTTCACCGAGCCCCTGACGCCAATGGCTGAAGATCTGTTCGCCAGCGTGTTACCCCGCTTCGGCGCCCTCTACAACGGCCGCTTCTACGTCAGTTTTAACATGCTGGCGCGGTTTAATCCCTGGCGCATGCCGGACCACGAGCTGGCGGAATTTGCATTGCTGCGCAAACCCGCGGACGAAGGGGCGCCGCGGCCTCTGCGCCCTGCCGGCAGCCTGGCCCTGGCGTTTCTGCTGGGTGCCGGGTTCCTGCTCGACGGGGTAAACTGGCTGCGTACCTCGCGGGTGTCGCAACAGGGGCTGCAGCGATTTAAACCCCTGGTCAAGCGCATCAGCGAGAATCCGAAATACGACGCGCGCCAGACTCTGCGGCGCCTGATCTGGGGCAGCCATCCGCTGGAGCCGATCGGCCACCAGATGTTTTATACCAACCTGTCAGCGGGCCGCTACTTTATCCTCATCGGCATATTGAATGGGGTAGTAAAAAAGTTCCTGCCCGGCTACGACATCAACGAACTGCCGAAGATATATCACTGCCAGGACGACATGGCGTCCATGAGCTTGTTAAGAGAGATCGATGCGCTGACCCAAACCCTGCGCGAGCTCCTGCAAAGCACCAGCCCCAGCTTTGCCGCGGAACAGGCGGAAATTATTGCCGCCCTGGAAGGCAAACACCACACCCTGCCTTCCCAGGGCGCTTTTGCCCAGGAGTTCGAACGCTTTCTCGATCAGTTCGGCCACCGCGGCGCGCGGGAAATGGAACTGGCCGCGCCGCGCTGGCGGGAGTCGCCGGCTGACCTGCTGGCGCTGATCTACAACAACGCCAAAAACCCGCCCCGTGAGGATGTGACCTACGGCAGCCATCTGGTGGCGCGGGACAATCTGCATCAGCAGCTGAAGCCGTGGCAGCGCAAGCTTGTTGGCCGCCTTGTCAAAACCATTACCCGCTACATCAGCCTGCGCGAAAATACCCGGCACTATCACATCATGGCGTTTGCAGCGACCCGGGAAAAACTGTTGAAACAGGAACAGGAGTTGCTGCGCCAGGGATTGCTGCAGGTTGCCGGGGACATCTTCTTTCTGACTTTCGACGAAAGTCTGCAACTGGCAGACGGTTCGCTGCTGCCGGAACCGGCGCAGCTGCTGATCCGCAAGCGGCGGCGCAACTGGCAGCGGCTGGCGCGCCAGGCAGCGCCGCAGACCATCAACATCGAACAACCCGCGGTACCCGCCGGCACAGTATCCTCCGCTGACGGCTGCCGCGGCCAGTGCGCCAGCCCCGGGGTGGTGTCCGGACCGGCACGGGTGATGCGCTCCCTCAGCCAGAGCCCCGAACTGAAACAGGGTGAAATTATTGTTGCACCTTATACCGACCCGGCCTGGACGCCGCTGTTCACCAGAGCGGCAGGCATCGTGGTGGAAACAGGCAGCTTTCTGTCCCACGCCGGCACCGTGGCCCGGGAACTGCATTTACCCTGCCTGGTAGACGTCAGCGGCTGCACCAACACCATCAAAACCGGCCAACAGATCACCGTGGACGCCACGGCCGGTGAAGTGGTCATTCACGCCGCTGATGCCGGCCGCGCCGAGGCGCAATACTCATGATGGAGGTGCTGGTATTTGTGATTGGCCTGCCGGTATCGGTTGTATTGCTGGCTAATCTATTTGCTCTGCTGGACGAACCCGACAAAGCGGCCCCGCTGGTCAGGGTGGCCGCCAACCTGTGCATTCTGCTGGCCCTGCTGCTGCTCCTCGGCCGCCAATACCTCTACCCGCTGGCGTTAGCGCTGCTGACGGTAGCGCTCCTCTACATCAGTATCTTTTATCTGGCCCGCTGGTTTGGGCTGGGGGTGGAGCGTTACGGCGACATGCCGTTGCAGACACCTGTGGAAACCGAAGATTACGGCAGCGGTGAGGAGCATCAGCCGGAGTTTGAAAACAGCCCCGGCGACAAGGAAATGGGGAGGGAGGGGAAGCCTTGAATCGCCGGGACCATGTGTACCCGTGGAGAGAACAGCGGGTACATCTAGAGGTATAGCAAAGCCTCGGAAACTTGCCAGAAATACCCTCAGGCAGTTTTTGACTTATCCGTAAGCCATTGAATTATATAAGGATAAGCGGACTTATCCTGGATCAGGAACATGTGCCCGCCGGCAAACAGCGCAAGTTCGCTGCCGTTAATCCGCGCTTGTAAGGCCTGCATATTCGCCACCGGCGCAATGCCGTCCCGTTCACCGCCTGCCAGTAAAACCGGCATGTTGAGCTGCGGCAGGCGCGCATAAGTATCGTGGTGGCGGCGCGCCTCCAACTGTTTGGCTGCTCCTGCCTGTTCTTCGGCGCTGCCCGGCTGGCGCAAACTGAGTGCCACGCGCTTTTCCCAGGCTTGAGGATTGTCCCTGATCCACTCCCCGGTGTGCATCAGGTCAGCAATTTTCAGATGCTGTTCCGCACGCTCGTGCGGCGCCAGATCCTGTAGCTGGTGCAACGGAAACGAAGCCCCGCCTTCACCGCCGCTGGACGTGCAGGCCAGCACCAGCGCCTGCACCCGATCACCGTGACGCAACGCAAACTCCTGGCCAACCATGCCGCCAAACGATACCCCGATCACCGGCACCCGCTGCAGCCCCAGGCAGTCCAGCAGCGCGGCAGCATCGTCAGCATACTGCGCCATGCTGTAGTCACCCGCCGGTTTGGCAGTGCGCCCCAAGCCCCGCTGATCGTAACTGATTAAGTCGAAGTGGTCCGCCAGCGGTGAATCAAACTGGTTGGGTTTGTTGCGCAGATCGCCGCCGCTGCCGCTGATGAACAGCACGGCGGGCCCGTCCGCGTTGCCGCCGCGTTCGTAATAGATGTCCAGGTCCGGCGTTTTTGCAACCGGCATAGCTCCTCCTTCAGCTCCGCTTGTCCAGGGCCTCGGCAAAAGCCACCACCCGCTGCGCTTCCGCGGCGTGCAGGTTTTCCACCAGCTTGCCGTCCAGTACCGCCACGCCTTTACCTTCCGCCAGCGCCGCCTGCCACACCTCCAGAGTTTTGTAGGCTTCCTGCACCGCTTCCGCGGAATAGCCGAAAACTTCATTGGCAATGTCCACCTGGGCTGGATGAATGAGGGTTTTGCCGTCAAACCCCATGGCCCGCCCGCCTTCACATGCCAGACGCAACGAGGCTTCGTTGCGGAAATCCAGGTGGACCCCGTCAAATATATCTTTGCCCAGGTAGCGCGCCACCATGACGCAATGCTGCAGCGCATAATCCAGATTGTGCCGCTCTTCCGTGTGCCGGGCGCGCAGTTCCTTAACCAGATCGCTGGTACCCATCACCAGGGCTTCAACCCGGGGTTGGTCGGCAAACCGTTCCAGGTGCAGTACACCCCTGGGTGTTTCGATCATCAACCAGACGGGCAGCTCGTTACCGCCGCAGCGGTTCACCGCGTCGACAATTTCGGTGACCTGGGAGGTGGCTTCAATCTTCGGGAACAGCATGGCGTTAATCCGTTGGCCGGCAAAAGCCGCCACATCCTCTTCCCCCCACGGTGTATCCAGCCCGTTAGCCCGCACCACCAGTTCACGGTGCCCGTAGCCGCCCGCGCTGACCGCTTCCAGAACCTGCTGCCGGGCTTGCGCCTTGGCATCCGGAGAAACCGCGTCTTCGAGATCAAATATGACCGTGTCACAATCCAGCGTGCGCGCTTTGTCCATGGCCCGGCTGTTGGCGCCAGGCATGTACAGCAATGATCGTCTTGGCGTCATAGTCCGCTCCAGGTTCCAGTTTTGCGGATATGGTACGACATTGCCAACGGTTATGTGACGTTAATCACAACCGGCTAAATGCAGAATTTCTAACATACGAGTACAACTTTCGCGCAAGGACGCGAATTTAATGGGTTTCCGATTCCAGTCTTCGAAGGATGTGGCTGTATTCACTCTTTCCGTTACGCTGTTGGCGATAGTAGCGTCGGAGGTGAGTATTGGTCTGCTGTATCTGTTCGGCGGCCCCGGCGCCTTTCACCACGTCAACGCCATGATATTTGCCGCCATAGTGCCGGCAATCATCGGCATTCCCATCTGTCTGGCCATAGCAAGGATGAGCCTGACCCTGTCCCGCGCGCAAACTGAACTGCAGCAACTGGCTGACACCGACCCTTTGACTCAGCTACCCAACCGGCGCTCTTTCTTCCACCAGGCTGACGCCTGTCTCAAGGGCCAGCGGGAGTGCAACCAGCCGGCGGCACTGATGGTCATCGACGCGGATCACTTTAAGGAGCTGAATGACAACTTCGGCCACGCCGTGGGCGACCAGGCGCTGGTGGTGATTGCGCAGGTGTTGAGAGACAGTTTCCGTCAGAGCGATCTGATCTGCCGGGTCGGCGGTGAAGAGTTCGCCGTACTGGTGCCCGGCATGACCATGGCGGACGCCAAAACCCTGGCCTCCAGGGTGGTGGACAAAGTGGCCGCCAGCCCGCTGCTGACCGACACCGCGGTGATCGAATTTTCCGTCAGTTGCGGGGTAGCTGACACCCACACCAGTTTTGATCTGGCCGCCCTGTTCAAGGCTGCGGACGACGCCATGTACATCGCCAAGAGCCAGGGCCGCAACCGGGTTGTACTGCGCACCGTGGCGGCGGCTTGAGCCCAACATTCCAGCAACCGTGATACGATAACTCGCTCCTGATAAGCATAACTGGGGGCGGAACATGCCGGACGTCTTTGACCTGGCCGGTAAGGTGATTGGCATAACCGGGGCCTCATCCGGCTTCGGCCACCATTTTGCCGGCGTGCTGGCGGCGGCCGGCGCCACCGTGCTGCTGGGCGCCAGGCGGGAGGAAAAGCTGAGCGCAAGGGTGACTGAGATTATCGGTCAGGGCGGCCGCGCGCATGCCCATGCGCTGGATGTCACGGACAAAAGCAGCATCCGCCAATTTGTCGACTACGCCTTCGACAGCCTCGGCGGATTGGACGTGCTGATCAACAACGCCGGAGTGGAGGCCGGCGCCAAAACTTACGCCATGATCGAAGAAGACGATTGGGACTACGTGATGGACACCAATCTGAAAGGCGCGTGGATGGTTTCCAAGTACTACACCGAAAAGGTCCAGGAAAATAAACAGGCGGCCGGCAATATCATCATGATCTCGTCCATCACGGACACCAGAACCATTAAGGGGCAATTCCCCTATGCCGTGTCCAAGGGCGGGCTCAGCCGTATGACCGAAGTTATGGCCCTGGAAGCGGCCCGCTACAACATTCGCGTCAACGCCCTGGCGCCGGGCTACGTGCTCACCGACGTCAGCCGCATCCTGCTGGAAAGCGAGGCCGCGCCGGAGTTTGTCAAAGGCATCCCCATGCGCCGCTTTGGCGAATTTGAAGATCTGGACGGCCCCATACTGCTGCTGGCCAGCGATGCTTCCAGATACATGACCGGATCAGTGCTGACTGTGGATGGCGGCCACATCTGCAGCTCTCTGTAAAACATAAGAACTTACGGACAATACCATGAGTGATATCAGACCTTACGAAATCAGCATCAGCGATGATTGTGTGCAGGACCTGCGCGCGCGCCTGCAAGCCACCCGCTGGCCGGAGGCGGAAACCCCGGACGATTGGAGCCAGGGTATACCGCTGGCCTACACCCGGGAAGTCGTCGACTACTGGGCCAACCAGTACGACATGCAGCGCCTGGCCAAACGCCTCAACGCTTACCCCAACTTTGTCACGGAAATCGACGGTCTGGACATTCACTTCATGCACGTCCGCTCCAGCCACGCGCAAGCCAAACCGTTGTTGCTGACCCACGGCTGGCCTGGTTCCATCGTGGAGTTTTTGAAGGTCATCCCGGCGTTGGCGGAGCCGGTTGAACACGGCGGCAATGCTGAGGATGCTTTCCATCTGGTGATACCCTGCCTGCCCGGCTTCGGCTTTTCGGGCAAGCCGCAAACTACCGGTTGGGGAGTCGATAAAATTGCCCGGGCGTGGGCACAGCTTATGGCACGCCTGGGCTACGACCATTACCTGGCCCAGGGAGGTGACTGGGGCGCCATTGTCACCAGCGCCATCGGCCGTCTGGACCCGGCACATTGCAGCGCCATCCACATGAACATGGTCATTGTGCCGCCGGATCCCAACGCGGAAGACCTTACCGAGCTTGAGCTGGATGCGCTGCAGGGACTGCAGCACTACCAGGACTGGGATTCCGGTTATGCCAAACAGCAAAGTACCCGGCCGCAGACCCTCGGGTACGCGCTGGTGGACTCAGCGGCCGGCCAGGCGGCCTGGATTCTGGAAAAGTTCTGGGCCTGGACCGACTGTAACGGGCACCCGGAAAACGCCCTCAGCCGGGATGAATTGCTGGACAATGTAATGGTCTACTGGGTCAACCAGGCGGGCGCCTCTTCCGCGCGCATTTACTGGGAAAGCTTCGGCGCGGCGTTCACCGGTGAGCAGGTCACCGTAGCCACCGGCGGCACTATTTTTCCCAAAGAAATTTTCCGCACCAGCCGGCGTTTTGCGGAAAAAATCTACCCGAACATCATCCATTGGTCGGTGCAAGACAGCGGCGGCCACTTTGCGGCTTTTGAGCAGCCGGAAGTATACGTTGATCAAGTGCGCGCCTGCTTCCGCCAGGTGAACCCGGGGCAGGCTGCGGCGTGAGTGAACCGTTGTGGCGGCCCACCGCAACAGCGGTGGCCGGCAGCCAACTGACAGAATTTACCGCGCGGCTGCGGGCGCAGGGGGTCAAGGCTGACAACTACGACCAGTTGCATGCCTGGAGTGTCGCGGAGCCCGGCGCCTTCTGGCAGGCGTTCTGGGACTACACCGGCATCGTCAGCAGCACCCCGCCCCGGGCGGCGGTGGAAGATGTGCATCTGTTTCCCGGCGCCCGCTGGTTTCCCGGCGCACGGCTTAATTTTGCGGAAAACCTGTTACAGGAACGCTCCGGTAAAACCGCTTTTGTTGCCCTGCTGGAAAACGGCCGGCGCGAAACCCGCACCTACAACGAGTTGTACGATGAAACCGCAAAGCTGGCCTGGCAGCTGCGGCAACTGGGGCTGCAACCCGGCGACCGGGTTGCCGGCTGGCTGCCCAATATCAGCCAGGCTGCCAGCGCCATGCTGGCGACCGCCAGTTTCGGCGGCGTCTGGTCTTCCTGTTCGCCGGACTTCGGCGAGCCGGGGGCGCTGGACCGATTCGGCCAGATCGAGCCCAAAGTACTGTTTGCCTGCGACGGCTATTACTACGCGGGCAAAACCCTGGATATCCGCAGCAAGGTGCGCAATGTGGCGCGTCAGGTGCCGTCTATCCGCACCATAGTCTGGGTGCCGGTGCTGGAGCCGCAGGAACTGCAGCCGCAGCCGCCGGCACATGACGCCGGCGCCGCTGATGCGGCCGCCGCACCCGTTGAGGTAATGGTCAGCGACTGGCTGGCGGCCCCGGCGCAAGCGCTGACGTTTACTCAGCTGCCCTTTGACCATCCCCTGTACATACTGTATTCCAGCGGCACCACCGGCAAACCCAAATGTATTGTGCACGGCCAGGGCGGCACCCTGCTGCAGCACAAAAAAGAGCACCAGCTACACCTGGACCTGCGCCCGGAAGACGTGCTGTTTTTCTTCACCACCTGCGGCTGGATGATGTGGAACTGGCTGATCAGCGCCCTCGCCAGCCGCTGCACGGTGGTGTTATTTGATGGCTCGCCGTTTCACCCCGGCGCGGAAGCGATGTTTGACATCTGCGGCCGGGAACAGGTCAGCGTATTCGGCATCAGCGCCAAATTCTTAAGCGGCGCGCAGAAAGCCGGAGTAGAGCCCGCCCGCAGCCACCCGCTGGCGGCCATGCGTATGCTGATCAGCACCGGGTCACCGTTAACCCAGGAAGGCTTTCAATACGTTTACAACGACATCAAGGCGGACTGCCATCTGGTCTCCATGTCCGGCGGCACAGATCTGATCTCCTGTTTCATGCTGGGCAATCCCAATCTGCCGGTTTATGAAGGGGAACTGCAGAGCCCGGGGCTGGGCATGGCGGTGGACATCTGGGACGACCGCGGCTGGCCGCTGGCCGCCGGCAAAGGCGAACTGGTCTGTACCCGGCCTTTTCCCAGCGCACCGGTGGGTTTCTGGAACGATCCCGATGAACGCAAATACCGCAGCGCCTATTTTGACCGCTTCGACAATGTCTGGGTGCACGGTGACTACGCTGAACGCACCTCCCATGGCGGCTACATTATTCACGGGCGCAGCGACGCCGTGCTTAATCCCGGCGGCGTGCGCATCGGCACCGCGGAAATTTACCGCCAGGTTGAATATTTTGATGAAGTGGTGGATGCGGTGTGTGTCGGCCAGCAATGGCAGGACGATGTACGGGTTGTGCTGTTTGTGGTGCTGCGTGACCAGCAAACCCTGACCGCGGAGTTGACCGAAGCAATCCGCCTGCGCATCCGCCAGTATGCTTCGCCCCGGCACACGCCGGCCAAGGTGCTGGCGGTAGCGGATATCCCCCGCACCATGAGCGGTAAAATTGCCGAGTTGGCGGTGCGCGATACCATCCACGGCCGGGCGGTGAAAAACACCAGCGCGCTGGCCAACCCGGAAGCGCTGGCACACTTTGCCGCCCTGGGGGACGCGCTGGCGGAAGCATAATCGGGGTCAACCGCAAACCCCGGCCGCCTTTTGCTACTTGCCAGCGCGCGCCGAACCACGTATCTTATTAATTACTTATTCACTAAGTTTGTTGAGACATACAATGAGCGAGATTGAAGACGTTCTAAAAACCGCGGTGCTGCGCAAGCGCGGCCAGGGTTTTCATGACTTCGAAGTGGGTGAAACCATTCACCATCACTGGGGACGCACCATCACGGAAGCAGATGCCATCCAATTCTGCCACCTGACGCTGGCGTACAACCCCCTCTACTTCAACCGTGAATACGCCAGGGAACTGGGCCATCCGGATATTGTGGTGAACCCTCAACTGGTGTTTAACGTGATCCTGGGGTTGAGTGTCGAAATCTGCTCGGAAGGGCTGGGTGGCCCGTTTCTGGGCGTTTACGACCTCACCTACCACGAACCCGTATACCCGGGAGATACGTTGACGGCGGTTTCCAAAACCATCGAAAAACGCGAATCCGAGTCCACCGAAGGGCGCGGCATTGTGTCCTGGCACAACGAGGGTTTTAACCAGCACGGCAACCGGGTGATTGATTTCAGACGCACCAACCTGGCCATCTGGAAAGGCCAGATGGGCGGCAAAAAGGAGCAGCGCCGTGGGTAAACTTGCCAACCTGACCAGCAACGACAACTACTACGAAGACTTTGAAGTGGGTCAGACCATTCGCCACGCCCGCGGCAAAACCATGACCGAGCTGGAAAACGTCAACATCACAAACATGGTCATGAACACCGCACAGGGCCACTTCAATCTGGACCAGATGCAGAAAACGCCGCTGGGCAAGATTCTCTGTTACGGCGGTGTCAACTTCTCTCTGATTCTCGGCCTGTCATCCCAGGACACCGTGGAAAACGCGCTGGCGGAACTGGGCCTGAATAACATCAGCCTGAAAACCATGGTCTTTCACGGCGACACCCTGTACGCCTATTCCAGGGTCATGGAAAAGCGTGAAAGCGACCGCGAGGACGCCGGCATTGTGGTGTTCAAGCACTGGGGGGTTAATCAGAACAAGGAACTGGTGGCCGAGGTGGAACGCACCGCCCTGATCAAGAAAAAAAGCCATTGGCTGGACCGCTGACAGCCCGCTTCCAACTACAGAGGACTAACAAGTGAATAAACTGAATGCTCACGGACAGCCGCGGCGCCGCCGCCGCTGCCAGCTGTCGGTACCCGGCAGCAACCCGAAAATGGTCGAAAAAGCCGCCGCCAGCGGGGTGGACCATGTGTTTCTGGACCTCGAGGATGCGGTGGCGCCCAACGCCAAGGTGGGCGCTCGGGACATTGTCGTCGACGGCCTGAACAACCTGGACTGGGGTGAAACGGTGCGCTGCGTGCGCATTAACGACACCGGCACCGAATGGTGCTGGGAGGATGTGGTCACCGTGGTTGAGAAAGCCGGGCAGAATCTGGACACCATCATGCTCACCAAGCCTTTCGATGCGTCCGATGTTTTGTTTGTCGACAAGCTGCTGACGCAACTGGAAATCAAGCTGAAGCTGGACAAGAAAATCGGCCTGGAACTGCTCATCGAAGAGACCCTGGGGTTGCAGAATGTGGAAGAGATTGCCAATTGCACCCCGCGTCTGGAAGCCATGGTGTTCGGCATGGGCGACTATTCAGCCAGTCAGGGCATCGACCTGAGCGTACTTTACGGCACCTACCAGTATCCCGGCGACATCTTCCACTATGCAAAATTCAGGGTAGCCATGGCCGCCCGGGCACGGGGCATTGACGCCATCGACGGCCCTTACGGCGCCATCAAAAACGTCAAGGGTTACCAGGAATCGTGCAAGCAGGCACGCGCGCTGGGCATGGTCGGCAAATGGGCCCTGCACCCGACGCAGATAGAACACGCCCAGGCCCTGTTTACGCCGGACGGCAGCCTGGTGGAGGATGCACGCAAACTCACCGCAGCGTACCGGGAATCCGAAGCCAACGGTGAAGGTGCGGTGATGATCGATGGTAAATTTGCCGACGCCGCCACCGTGCGGCTGATGGCCAACACCCTGGATCTGGCGGACCTGTACGGCTTGTGAGCTGCGGCATCCCGGGCGGCTGCGCTACAAGACGAGCAGCGCGGAGCGGTTACCGGTAGGCCGTTTCTTCAATCTGCCGCACATCACGCAGCCACAGGCCGCCGCCGTCATGGGGCCGGGGATCGTAAGAGCGGTGCCCCAGCAGGCGCTGCACCCGCGGCGACTGCCGGCGCAGATCATCGTCGCTATAGTCCAGCGGGCTGGATTCCTCCGGCGTCAGCCAGCCGAGGACGTAACTCAGATGCATGGCACGCCGCCAGCGGTCCCTGGTGCGGTTGGCGCCGCCCCCATGCACCACCTTGCCGGAGTAAATCAGTGCATCCCCCGGCTGCATCTCCGCCGCTACGGTCATGCTCTGATCAGCCTCGTCTGTAAGATCCGGCCATTTGTGGCTGCCGGGAATCACCCGGGTGGCGCCCAATTCTTCCGTCATCTCATCCAGCGCAATCATGGCGCTGATGGTGACTTCAGGGCTGTCCGGCCAATTGACCGAAGAAACGTGCACCCAGTTCTCACAATCCCGGTGCAGCATTTGCGCTTCGGAACCCGGGCCGATCAACATGGCCTGACCCGTGTTCACCCAATAAGAACCGCAGTGGGGCAACAGCACAGCATCCGCCAGAGCGGCGTACAGGGGATTGTCCAACAGGTCAAAAAAGGCGGGGGAAATTTTCCCCAGGCTGGAGAAGCGGATGGTATTGGCGCCGGTGAAAAATTTTCCCATTTCACCCAGCCCCTGATTGGCTATACCCGGCTGCACGTGTTCCGCCGCCCGCAGTACATCGTCCCTGATGGTTTCAATGGTCTGCAGCGGAAAGATGCCTTCCACAATCATGCCGCCGTCCTCCGCATACACCGCCAGCAGTTCCTGCAACGGTGCATCCTTGCTCAGTCTCTTTAACGCCATATATCCTCCTACCGGTTTTGCCAGCCGGTTTACCGCCTACCAATTCTCTTTGTACGGCCTCAGGTCAATCTCGTGGGTCCACGCTGAGCGGTGCTGGGTGTGCAGCATCCAGAACGCATCGGCAATGGCATCCGGCTGCAGCGCCCCGTCCTCGCCCAACTGCTCCAGGTACTGGCCGAAGCGGTCCCGCACAATGTCTCCGTCAACTATCCCGTCTATGACAACGTGGGCAACGTGCACGCCCTGGGGGCCGAATTCCCGCGCCAGCGCCTGCACCAGATTGCGCAGGCCCGCCTTGGCGGCGGCAAAGTGGGCAAAGTTCGGCCGTCCGCGCATGGAGGCGGAAGCGCCGGTAAACAACATGGAGCCGGAACCCTGCCCGGCCAGCAGGGACATGGCCCGTTTGGCCGCCAGAAACCCGCCAAAACAGCCGATGCGCCAGAACTCTTCAAATTCTTCAGCGCTGATGTCCGCAAAAGGCAGCGGCCGGTTGCTGCCGGCGTTGTAGAGCACCGCGGCCACGGGTGCATCAAGTTGCCGCACGTGCTCAAACAGCGCATCCAGATCCGCCGCTGACGTAACGTCGGCCTGAAACCCCTCAGCCGACCCGCCCGCTTCCGCCACCGCCGCCGCTGAGGCGGCCACTTTGTCCAGGGTGCGCCCGGACACCACTACATGACAGCCGTTGGCACCGAACTTTCTGGCCAGCGCCCCGCCAACCCCGTCAGGCGCGCCGGCACCCAGAATTACTACCGTGTCAGTCATATTGTCACCTCCCAAGCTCTTGCGCAGGCAGCTCAATGGCGTTTCGTCGAGAAAACGCCGCAGCACGTTCAGCGTAATCTGCGCGATATCGTTGTGGTAATTGTTATGCGCCAGGGAACCGGCAAAAGAAATGGACCCGGTACTGAACACCGCTCCGCCGCCGGGCATCTCATAAAACACCATGTCCGCGCGCACCTTGGGATCATCCCCCGGGTATTCCATCATATGGAACTCCTCTTTCACCCGCAGCATACCCGGCTTGTGATTTTCCGAACTGGCGAGCACCAGCGCATGCGCCGGTGAGCCCAGTGCCGGGTCCCAACGGTCCAGTTCTTCACCGGCAGCACCGCCGCCCTGATTGCCGTAGTCACCCCAAACCTCAGCATCGCTGACACCTTCAAGGATAAACGCCGCGCGCGGATCCAACGCGCCGGGGCCGGGACGGTAGTAGGTGCCGCCGTCAAATCCCTGAGCCGCGAACCCAACGCCAACCAACTCGTTGGGGGGTGCGCCCAGGCGCCGCCACATGCCCCCGTACTCGCCGTTAAACTGCTGATAATACTCCCCCGGCCGGGCAATCCAGGCACGGGTGCCGTCTTCCGCCCGGCGCACTTCCATAATGGCCGGGTTGTCGGGCTGGAACGCCACCCGCCAGTAAAATCCGTTACCGCCCATGTACATGAGCCGGCCGCCATCCCCCAGCCACTGACTTAAACCTTCACGCATGGCGGTGGAATAGTATTCCGGGTGGGTGCCGGTGATCACCGTGCGGTAAGGTGCCAGCGCCGCCGCGCCCTCCAGGTGCAGATCTTCATCCGTCAGCACATCAAAGGGTTCGTTAACGGCGTCCAGCCAGGCCGTAATGTGGGTGTCCGCGTTAAACGCCCAGGTGCCGTTTCTGGGTTTCATATTCAGGATCGGCCGCAGGCGCGAGGAGAAATGCACCCCGCTCTGGTCTCCGTGGTACTCGTACATGCTGAACCCCACATCTTCGTGGGCTTTCAGGAAAGCGTCGTTGGCATGCCGCAGGCGCGGGTCGCCGAAAGGTCCCGCGGTTAAGCCGAGCCGCTGGTTGGCATACGCCAGATAAGAAGCGGTAGGTACCAGGTAGACCAGGCGCGCCCCTGCCCGGCCCCGGGGCGGACGCACAAAAAACGGCACATACTCGTCGCTGGCGTTGTCCCGGTCGGTATTTATTTCCAGCTTCAGCGCGTACTGGCCGCTGGGCAAATCTTCCGGTACCTGCCAGCGCAGGGTATCCTGCCAGCAGGCGTCGGTCAGATCATCCGCATGAAAGTGAATGGCGCCGTAGTGGGCCGGCTGGTCCTGATAATTCTGCACTGTGCCGTCCCAGGCTACCCCGCAGACGCCGCGGGTAGGTGTCTGATACAGCCGCCCGTGATGCCCGTTACCCGAAACATCCTCAATAGTCTGGGTGGAGATCCGCCGGGAGAAATCCCAGGCTGCGATACTCCTGCGGCTGACGGCCTGACTGCCGGTTCCCTTGTCCACTGCCGCGCTGGAGATCCGCGGTGCCTCCAGCCGGCCGAAGAAATGCCCGGCGCCGGGTTCAGACGCCGCCAGATAAAACGTGCCGCCGGGCAGTTCACAAGGCCCCGGAGCATCCACCTCGGCAAGCCGCGCTGTCTCAGCAATACTCCGGGGTTTCAGTTGCGCGCGCAGCGTCACCAGCGCGCCGAAGCTGAAGGTCACCCGGTACCAGCGCTGGGCCTGTACCGGCAGTAACAGCATCACATCACCGGCGGCCCACTCAGCATAAAAACCGGTTTCGCTCACACACAGCCGTACGTCACCGTTGCGCCACAGCGTCTGCCGGTTGCTCTGCGGCAAAGTCGGATAACACCACAGATCAACTTCACCGGAAGCCACGGGCGGCAGGTTGTCAACACGGGCATAGGAACCCGGAACCAGCGCCTGGCAGGGAATGTCGTGCAGACCCCGCAGGTTGCCGTCCACCACTGTTTCCAGCAGCCCGGTACCGTGGGGCCGGTCGTCACCGCTGATCAGCCTGACCACACAGCCGCTCACCTCGCCCTCGGCGTAGCGGCTGAGCTTGAAGTTAACGCTTTCGCCCGGGCGCACCGACCACGGGGTGCAATAGCCGAGCAGATCCTTGTGAAAGCCGCCGCCCAGCTCCGGCATGTCCGGGTCAGTCAATCAGTTCTCCTTCCAGCGTGATGCGGTGCATCAGGCGCCGCTGGCCGTGATAGTCGTTGACCGCAAAGTGCCAGGTGGCGCGGTTGTCCCAGAACGCCAGGGAACCGGGCTGCCACCGGAAACGGTAGGTATGTTCAGGCCGGCTGATGTGGTCGTACAAGTAGCGTAACAAAGGCGCGGACTCTTCTTCGGTCCAGCCATCAAAACGGCGGGTAAAACCGGGATTAACGTACAAAGATCTGCGGCCGGACAGCGGGTGCTGAATGACTACCGGATGTACCGCGTCCTGCTCCGCCAGCTCTTCATTCCCCAGCCGGTCGGCAAGCTCTTTCGGCCGGTTGGCGGCGGCGCCGAAGACATGCCGGGAAGAATGAACCGCGCGCAGGTTGCCCAGGGTTTCGCGCAGCCCCTCCGACAAGGTGTCGTACGCCGCGCAGGTGCCGGCAAACAAAGTGTCGCCACCGGTTTCCGGGGTCTCCAGCGCGTACAGCATGGAGCCCAGCGCCGGTATCTGATCGTAAGAGTGGTCGGTATGCCAGCCGCCGCCGATATTAAATTTCTGTTCCGGCTCTTTCAGCACCTGGGCAATCTGCGGATAGCCTTCAACCGGCGTAAAGAAACGGTTAACATTAATGTCACCCCAGCGTTCCGCGAGGCTGATATGCTGCTCCGGAGTCAGCTTCTGATCGCGGAAAAAGAGCACTGAATGCCGGGCAAAAGCGTTACGCAATTCTCCCAGGGTGGCATCGTCAAACTGCGCCAGGTCAACGCCGCTGACCTGCGCACCCACCGCCCCCAGGGCTTGAACATTGATATTCTGATATGACACGTCTTTCCTCCTGCCGGAAGCGCAAATTATACCTTAGGCCGGCAGCCCTGCTACCATAACCCTTTACCAGCCGGAACCGTCCACCTTGTACACCCACACCGCAAGGCTGCTGCATTGGGCAGTGGCCGGCATGATCGTCGTGCAGTTTGTACTCGCCGAACTGGCTGAAAGTGCCGGCGAGCGGCAAGCCCAGTTGGCCCAGTTGGCGCTGTTGGCCAATCACAAGTCGGTTGGCATCACCATCCTGGTGCTGGCGCTGGTACGCCTGGGCTGGCGCCTGGCGCATCCGCCGCCGCCGCTGCCGGCGCAGATGCCGGGCTGGCAGGTCACCGCCTCTCACCTCAGCCACTGGTCCCTGTACGGCTTATTGTTTGCCCTGCCGGTGAGCGGCTGGTTGATGTCTTCAGCCACCGCGTATTCCGTTAGTTGGTTTAATCTGTTCACCCTACCGGATCTGGTAGCGGCGGACCCGCAGCTGGAAGACCTGCTGAAGGAGGTACACGAAGTCCTCGCCACGCTGCTGTTTATCGTCGCTCTGGTGCACATCGGCGCGGGTCTGAAACACGCGCTGATAGACAAAGACGACGTGCTCAAACGGATGTCTTCGACCCTGTCCATTGTCCTGTTTGCAACCGTTGCCGCGGCGGGAATTTTTGTCCTGCGCCCGGCTGGCGGCAGCGCAGACTCCGCAACGCCCGCGGCGCCTGCCGGTGCAGCCTCCCAACCGGCTGCAACCGGCTCCGCAACCGTTGAGCCATCAACCCTGCCGCGGTGGACTATCGATTACGCCGGCAGCGATATCCGCTTCACCGCGGAACAGGCTGGTGCAACCTTCGAGGGTGTGTGGCTGGATTGGCAGGCTGAGGTGCAATTTCACCCGGATGCGCTGGCCGACAGCCGGGCGGTGGTCACGGTTGCCACCGGCCGGGTGAATACCAATGACAGCGAGCGGGACGCCACCATCACCGGTAGCGACTTTTTTGCCGCGGACCAGTTTCCGCAGGCCATGTTCCGCACCACTTCATTCCGCCGGACTGAAGAGGGCTTTATCGCAGCCGCGCAACTGCAGGTGAAAGACGCCACGGTGCCGGTTGAACTGGCTTTTCAGCTCGATATTGACGATGCCGGCAACGGCGTGCTGACCGGCACCAGCCGGTTGGACCGGCTGCTGCTGGGCGTGGGCACCGGCGATTGGACGGACACCAGTTGGGTCGGACAATTTGTGCAAGTTAACGTCACGGTAGTGTTCACAACGCCATCCACTGACTAAACTTGTTTTCCACTTTTTGGTTTGCTTTTGTTTCATCAACTTCAGGAAATTTCATGCTCAGAGCTTTACTGTTAATCAGATACCTGGCCGCCGGTTCGCTGCTGGCCACCACCGCAACAGCGGCAGCCGACTTCGGCGTGCCTTCAGGTGAATATTATCTGGACAAAACCCACGCCTACATCACGTTCACATACAGCCACCTGGGGTTCTCCAACCCCCACGTCAGCTTCGACAGTTTTGACGTGAGCCTCAACGCGGATGTGGACAGCCCGGAGAACAGCAAGATAGACGTGACCATCGACGCCGCCAGCATTAACAGCCGGGTGGACGAATTCGACGATCATCTGAATGGTGAAGACTTTTTCGACACCGGCAAATTCCCGGAAATCACCTTTAAGTCCACGTCCTTCAAACAAACCGGTGACATGACGTTTGACGTCACCGGCGACCTGACCATTAAAGGTGTCACCAAACCCGTGACCCTGGCTGCCACCGTCAACAAAGCCGGCCAACATCCGATGTTGAAAATTCCGGATATCGGTTTTTCCGCCACCACCAAGCTGTCCCGCACCGAGTTCGGACTGGGTGCTTATGCCCCGGCGGTGGGTGACGAGGTGGAGATTTTTATCACCGCGGAACTGTTCAAGAAACAGTAGCGCGCGGGCGGGACGGCGGCGGCGCCAGGAAGATCAATACGCCGGACAGCACGTTCAGCGTGGCGACCACCAGCAGCGCGCCGTCGTAGCGGCCGACCAGGTCAAAGTAGTAAGACACCAGCCAGGGGGCCAGGGCCCCCAGGGCCAGGGCAAACGGCATACCCGCTCCGCGGATGGCGCCGATATGCCGGCGCCCGAAAAACGACGCCCAGATCACTTCCTGCATGGGAATCATGCCGCCCCAACCCAGGCCCAGCACCACATAAGCAAAGTAGATAAACAGCAACTGCTGACGGCTGACGGCGGCGACAATCAGAAACAACGACAAGCCAGTAACCACAGCGGACAGCGCCGCCAGCGGTTTGGCCGGACTGCGGTCGATGAGATACCCCCAGACCGGTTTTGACACCATCGCCGGGATGGACGCAATCAGCATCGCTAACGCCGCCTGGCTGCGGCTGAGCCCGTAGTCGGTGAGATATGGCACGGTGTGCAACAGCATCACCACAATGTTGATGGAGAAAAAGCCGAACGCGACCACCAGCGCGTAAAAGGAAAAGGTGCGCAGAGCCTGCGCGCGGGTGTAGGCATTGGCATCCTCCGCCGCCGCCCGCGCCGCCAGACCCTCAGCCGCCTGGCGGTTGCTGACGCCGTCGGGCTGCAAGCCGTAATCCTCCGGCGCGCGGCGCATCACCAGCGCCACCGGATACAGCAGCACCGCGGTGATCACCCCCAGCCACACCCAGGCGGGCCGCCAG
>JANQOA010000047.1 GCA_028279305.1 Pseudomonadales bacterium | reverse complement strand
AGGTGCTGGCGGGCCGCGAACGCAGCCCTTCACACCGGCAGAGCAACCTGCAGGCGGTGCTGGAGGACACCTGGGGCATGCTGGGCGGCGCGGAACAGGCGCTGCTGCGGCAACTGGCCGTGTTCCCCTCGCGTTTTACCATGACCTGTGTTGAAGAGTTACTGTCTGACCTGCCGCAGCGGGAAATCTCCGGCGGTATCTCACGGCTGGTGGACCTGGGCCTCATCCAACGCACTTCCAGCAGCGGCAGCTGGTGGCGGGTGCTGGAGACCGTACGCGCTTTTGCCTTTCAGGATCTGTCTGCTGCTGACAAACACGCTCACGCGGAACGGCATGCCCGCTGGTGTGTGCAGAAGCTGGGGCGGTTCCCCGACGAGCAGTTGGACAGCCTGCGGCAAGCGGACTGGTGCCTGCAGCATTGGCCGGACTTGCAGGCTGCTGAACAGTTTTTCAGCACGCACAACAACCTGCCCGCCGCTTACGCCGTGTGTGCCGGCACCGGCTTAATGGTGCAGTTGGACGACGGCGCCCGGGCCAAAGAAAAACTGGAGCGCGCGGAAGCTTACCTGCAGGCTCAACCGCCGCCGTATTGGCAAGCCAGATTACACGCCATCGCCGGCCTCTGCGCCCAGGCCAACAGAATGCCGGGCCTGCTGGGACAACACACCGAGGCTTACGTGCAGATAGCGCGCCGGCTCGACGACCCGGAATTGCTGGCCAACGCCCTGCTCATGCAGTCGCTGACCACCGGTTTTGTCGACAGCGAACTGGCCCACGCCCAACTTACCGAAATGTCGAACCTGGCCCGGCGCACCGGCAATGGTTCCCTGGCCCAATCGGCAACCTGTTACCACGCCTGGCAATTTGTCATGGAACGCGAGTACAGCCGCGGACGGGCGCTGGCGGAGCAACTGGTGGACAGCTACCTGGCGGCACCCGATCACATCGACAACCCCGCTTACAACGCCATGGGCATCATCATTACCTGCACGGTGGTGGACGAACCGGCCGCCGCCGCGCGATGGGCCCCGGAGATTAACAACTTTCCCGCCGTCACCTCCTTCTGGGGCATCCAGAACCTGCTCGCCTGCGTAGACGCCAGCAACGGCGCCTGGGCCGCCGCGGCGCAGCGCTGCCTGGACATTAAAGCCCGCCTGAACCGCGCCAACCGGGATGAATTTCCCGATGTGCTGGTCAGCGCCATCCTGCTGGCGGCCGGGCGCAAAGACCACGACCGGGCGCGGTTGTGGTTGAGCGCCATCCGTCACAGCGGGGTGCCGATTCAGATGTACCACACCATTGCCATCTACCGGCAACTCTACAAGCAACTGGGGTTCGGCGGCAGCAGTGCGGATACCGCCCCATCACTGGACGATATCCGCGATGATGTGGAAGGCTGGTTGCGCGGCCTGAGCGAAGCAGGCACCTAATCTGCTAGCATTGAGCACTTTGTATCAACGGGACAGACTGTGGCGGTCACGTCTCCGGCGGCTGCGCCGGTATATCTCTTTGACCAGTTTGAGCTGGACCTGGGCGCCTTCAGCCTGCGCACCGGCGGAGAGGACATAAGCCTGGAGCCCCAGGTAATGTCCCTGCTGGCCTATCTGGTGCAGCACCGGGACACCCTGGTCACCCGCGACGAATTGCTTGATGAACTGTGGGGCCACCGTTACGTCAGCGAATCCGCCGTCGCCACCCAGATCAAAACCCTGCGCAAAGCCCTGGGTGACGACGGCCGCAGCCAGCGCATTATCAAAACCGTGCACGGACGCGGCTACCGCTTTGTGGCTGATGTCTCTGCCGCCCAGGCGACAACCCCGGCGAGCAGCGCTCCTGCCAGCCAGCGCAGCAGTAATCTCGGTTACGAACGCACCAAACTCATCGGCCGCAACGAAGAATTACAGCGCTGCATCGAGGCTTTTGCCCGTTACCGGCTGGTCTCGCTGCTGGGTATTGGCGGTACCGGTAAAACGCGGCTGGCGAAAGCGGTCGGCCGCAGCGTGCAGCAGGACTACCCGGACGGAGTCTGGTTTGTGGACCTGGTGCCGGTACGCGACGCTGCCGGCATCGACACCGCCATGGCCTCGGTGATGGGCATCAGCGTCCAGGAAGGTGAAGCCCGCCAGCAGATTGCCGCCGCGGTACGGGACCGCCGGGTGCTGTTCATATTGGACAATTGTGAACACATTGAAGATGAGGTAGCCGCGGCGCTGGACTATCTGCTGGAAAACACCAGCGGCCCGAACTTTCTGGCCACCAGCCGCGATCCCATTGATCTGGCTGATGAGTTACGCTTTTTTATCGATCCGCTGCCGGTTTACAGCGACCAGGGTACCGCCCCCAGTGTTGAGTTGTTTCAACTCACCGCTGAGCGGCACGGCATCAGCGCCGAGTTGCTGGATGCGGCCATCGTGCAGCAGATCTGCGCACGCCTGGACGGCCTGCCGCTGGCCATAGAGCTGGCCGCGGCCCAGCTCAAGCAGTTAACCCTGGAAGAATTGGCGCAGCGCCTGGACCGCCGCTTTGAGTTGCTGGCCGGGCGTCAGCGCGAGGGTGACCACCGCCAGGACAGCCTCATCCGGGTGGTGGAAAACACCTGGCAGCTACTGGACGAAGAAGAACAGCAGCTATTGGGACAGCTCGCCGTGTTCCCCGGGCAGTTTACCGTTAACGACATTGAAGCCGTATTTGCCGGGCGCCTGCCAAACGGCATATCTTTTGCTTTATCGCGGCTGGTGGAACTGTGCCTGCTCAGCCGTACCTCGCGCAGCGGCGGCTGGTGGCGCCTGCTGGAAACGGTGCGCCTGTTTGCGCTGGAGAAACTGTCAGCGGAAGAGCGGGAGGACAACACCCGCAGGCACGCGGAATGGGTGATTGAATCACTGGGGGCATACCCTGAAGACCACCTGCACAATTTTACCCAGGCGCGCTGGTGCGCCGATCATTACGCTGACCTGACCGCGGCGGAACTGTATCTGGACGCCAACAACCGCCGCGCGGAAGCGCTGGAAGTGTGTTGCGCCACCGGGTTGATGATCCAGTTGGACGACGGCGCCCGCGCGGTGGCGAAACTGCAGCGCCTGCAGCATTACATGCACGATGCCACCGATGTATTCCAGCGCAGCAAATTGCACGGCACCGCCGCACTGTGCGCTCAGGTGACCCGCAACCCGCAACGGCTGGCAGCGGAGGCAGAAATGAACCTCAGCCTGTGCCGCGAGGTTGGCGACCCCACCCGGTTGGCCGGCGCGCTGATTCTGACCTCGCTGACGAATAATTTTATTAACCCGGACCTGGCCCGCGAACAGCTTGATGAAGCCATCCGCATTGCCGAAGAGCTGAATCATGCGCCGACCCGGGACCTGGTGACAATTTACCGCATCTGGTCGGACGTGGTCACCGGCGAGACCACCTCAGCGGCAGCGCTGGCCGCGCCTATTGCAAGGCGCCTGCTGAATGAAGATCAACCGTTGGACAACCCTACCTATAACGCCGTCTGCGCCACCATCGCCTGTACCGTTTTTGCGCAACCGCAGACGGCGCTGAACTGGACCCAGCGCCTGCTGCAACGTCCCGAGGCCCACAGCATGTGGGGGGCCAGCCTGCTGTTTGCCAGCGCTTTTGCTGCCGTGAGCGACACCGGCGCCACGGTACAGCTCATGGGTGAGGTGGAAACCCGTCTGCGCCGTGCCGGCCGCAGCCCATGGCCGGATCTGCTGGTACCGGCAGTTGTGCTGGCCTACCGCCACGGCGAGGAACAGTTGGCCAGCGCCTGGCTGGGTGCCATCCGCGCCTCCCGCAAACCGCAGCAGACCTTCCACGGTATCGCCGTTTACCGGCAACTGCGCGGTTTACTCCAGGCCGACAGCAACAGCCTGACCCTGGAAGCAGCCGGCTCAGCCGCGCTGGATTGGGTCGCCGGCCTGCTCGATGGACCGGCCGACGGTTAACACCGCCTGCAGGTGTTCCGGGAGGCGCGCATAAGCCGCATCCGGCCGCGCCCCCAGCCCTTCCACCAGCTTGGAAAAAAAGGCGCGCCCGGCGGCAATCGCCGCAATGTCAAAAATTTCCGCATCACTCAACCCGGCAGCGCGCATCAACACCATATCCGCTTCGGACACGCTGTTGGCATCTACCGCCACCCGGGCTGCATAACGCATGGCCGCCGCCTCCGCGGCGCTGACAATGGACTGGTAACGGCCCGCCGCCAGCTGTTCTATTTCCGTGTCACAAAAATACTCACGCAAGCGGCAGCCGTGTGCCAGGCTGCAATAAGAACTGCGCAGCGCCAGCGCCGCGGCAAAGGTCACCAGCTCAAACAGCCGCGGGCTGACGTGGCGGCGAAGCTCCTGCTGCAGCTCCGCCCACAGATCAATGACCTGCGGCCGGTGGCTGAACAACTGTGCATAGTTGGGCAGATAGCCGAACGCGCGGGCCTGCCGGTCATATACCGCGCGGGTGTGCGGATCCGCGTCAGCGTCCGGGTCTGCTGCGATAAAAGCCATGTTCAAGCCTCCTTGCCGGGTACGCGGTAGTGGCTGATCTGCACCTCTTCACCGCTATCGGCAAAGTCCCCTGAGACTCTGAGGCTGCGGAATTCACCAAAATTTATCGGCCGGTAACGGGGTGCCGCGGCGGTCTCCATTGCACCGGTAAGCGGCGCGTAGTCGAAGCTGTCGCGGGGGTTGAAGAAAAACGGAATACTCATCCTTGCGCCGGCCGGCTGACAGCGTACCCGGTGCACCGGCGCCTTGTAGCGGTCGTTGGACCAGACCTGAATGACGTCACCGATGTTGACGATCAGCGCTCCGGGCCGGGGCGGCACCGGCTGCCAGCCGCCCCTGACATAAACTTCCAGACCCGGCTGGTTGTCCGTCAACAGCAGGGTCAACGCCCCCGAGTCGGTGTGGTGGTTGACCCCCAGGTGCCCCTGGTGCGGGGCGCTGAGCCCCCGCGGGGCCGCCGGCTGCGGACACGGAGGGTAATAATTCAGCCGCACAAAACTGGAATGGTCGGGTTCAAAAGCGTGGTCCAGAAACCCGCCCGCGACGCCGAGATTGGTTGACAACGCCTGCAGCAGTTCAAACGCCAACGCTTCACAATTTGCGTAGTGGGCTTCGAACGCGCGGCGGAAAGCCGCTTGCCCGCT
The DNA here is from genome assembly GCA_028279305.1 of Pseudomonadales bacterium. Lineage (GTDB taxonomy): Bacteria > Pseudomonadota > Gammaproteobacteria > Pseudomonadales > Azotimanducaceae > UBA4421. Next base: position 2,906 of record JANQOA010000047.1, on the reverse strand, counting down.
GGGCCACTGGGGCACAAAGCCGCCGCGGCGCGGGCCAAAATCAAATATCTCTTTCCAGTCCCGGGTGTTTTTGGTCAATTCCTCATCAAAATAGCCCCAGGCATTTTCGCGGCTGCGGCGCACCTGATATTTGACGCTGCCGGGCAGGGCAAAAAAGTCCCGGGCTTGGGCAAACAACGCATCCGTGTCGCCGAGGCCGTGCCCGGACAGATAAAACACCCCCCACTCACGGCAGGCCAGGTCCAGCCGGTCCAGGGTTTCAGCTTGCTGCAGTTCAGCCCTGCAGATTTGCGGCGGTAATTCACTCATATCCGCCTCTTCTAACTGGCCCGGGAGTGCAGCCATTGCGGCAGCAGACCGTACGGATCTTCCCGGTATTCACGGGGCTCGATGCCCAGTTGCCCCAGCGCCGTTGCAAACTCTCCGCTGCGCTGATAATCAAACAGCTCGGTGCAACCGCCAATGTGGCGCCCGCCCACATAAATCTGCGGAATTGTCGGGCTGCCGGTTTCCTGCAGCAGCACCGCGCGTATGTTATTGCCGCGGTTGTTGTCCTGATACGCCACCGAATCCAGGTCCACCGATTCATAGTCCACCCCCATGGCGCTGAACAGCTTGCGCGCCGACCAGCAGAACTCACACCATTCCAGCGCGAACATGACCACCGGAGTATTACGGGTAATGTCCCGCACAAACCGTTGCGCGTCCTCGTCCAGCTCCGGCGCGGATGCAGCCGGCGCCGGTGCCGGGCTGCTGCCGGCATCAAAACGGTAACCCGGGGTCGACCTGCTGACCGCCAGCTCCGCCTCGTTCATATCTTCTTCAATGTCGGCAAACAACGGGGTCGACAGATACCGCTCGCCGGTATCCGGCAGCATGCAGACAATGTTGGCGCCAACAGGGGCGCGGGCGGCTACCTCCAGAGCGGCGTGCAGGGTTGCACCGCTGGAGGTGCCGACAAATATGCCTTCTTCGCGGGCAAGCCGGCGCGAGGTGCGCATGGCCCCTTCCCCCGGCACCGGCTGAATGCGGTCGATCAGGCCCTGGCTGAGCGCCTGTTCCGTCAGGGAGGATATAAAATCCGGGCTCCAGCCCTGCATGAGGTGGGGTTTGAAATTGGGATGGCTGCCGACGGGATTACCCTCAGCATCCCTGGGTTGCGCCACGCCGCTGCCCAACACCTGGGCGTTGTCCGGCTCCGCTGCAATAATTTTTGTATCCGGCGAATGTTCGCGCAACCCGTGGGCAACCCCGTTGAGGGTACCGCCGGTGCCGAAGCCGGTGACAAACGCGTACAGCGGCTGGCCCTGCATGTCGCTGAGAATTTCCGGCACCGTGGTGCGCATATGCACCCGCGCATTGGCCGGGTTATCAAACTGGCGGCACAGGAACCATCCATGTTCCCGCGCCAGTTCCTCAGCTTTCTTTAACATCCCTGTGCCTTTCTCCGCCGCCGGCGTGAGCACCACCCTGGCACCCAGAAAGCGCAGCATCTTGCGGCGCTCGACGCTGAAGTTCTCCGCCATGGTGACCACCAGCGGGTAGCCCTTCTGGGCGCAGACCATGGCCAGACCAATACCGGTATTGCCGCTGGTTGCCTCAATCACGGTTTGTCCCGGCTGCAGCGCACCGGAAGCCTCAGCGTCTTCGATGATGGCCCGCGCCATGCGGTCCTTGACTGAACCCATGGGATTAAACGCCTCCACCTTGACGTAGAGGTTGACGTGTTCCGGCGCCAGCCGGTTCAAGCGTACCAGCGGTGTATGGCCTATGGTGTCAAGGATATTGTCGTAACGGGCCATGGGCTTCTCCATGCTGTGATCAGTGGGTGCAATTTAGGCCATTGAGCGCCCCGGAACTTGTAGACCGGATGGGGAATTCTTGAAGAAAACTTCAATAAATCTTCACAACACCTTCAAACCATCCCCAAGCAGGTAACCGGGCCGCCCCCTAAGCTGTGCAACATTCGCTGCCGGGTTGCGAAGTACAGCAGCGGACCTAAAGCCACAATGCAATGAGCAGGAGAAGCCAGCATGGAAACAAACACCGTACAGACCGAAACCGTGGATAACGGCGTTAACGTGGAAGCTCTGATAGGCGCAAGGGAAGCGCTGACCGAAGCCCCCGAAGCCGCCCGCTTTACCTGGCGCGCCACCAGCGCCTGGGTAAACGGCACCCACACCCGGTCCAAGGTAAAAGGATTTCACGGTCTGGGTGAGGAGCAGAACCACCACAAAGAATTCACCTTCGACTCCGACCACCCGGAAGTGTTTGCGGCCGAAGACCAGGGGGCTACCCCGGTGGAGTATGTGCTGGTGGGCCTGGCCGGCTGTCTGACAGCGGGGGTGGCAAGCGTGGCCCAGAACCGCAACATCCAGTTGCGCAAGGTTACCGCCACCATGGAAGGCAAAATGGACTTGCAGGGTATCCTGGGTATCGACGGTGACGTGCGCAACGGATTTGACGACGTCACCGTACGCTTCGATATAGATGCGGACGCCAGCGCTGAGGAGATTGAAGCCCTGGTAGCGCAATCCCAGAAGCGTTCAGCGGTATTCGATATCGTCACCAACCCGACCCAGGTCACCGTGCAGGTAGGCCGCTAGTCATGGCCGGGCCGATGTCATCCATCAGCTTGAGGATGCGCCGCAAACCCCGTGCCATAGACGTCATTGTCATCGGTGCGGGACACGCGGGGCTGGCCATGAGCGCGCGGCTGAGCAGCCATAATGTGGAACATGTGGTGCTGGAAGCGGGAGACGTCGGCCAGCGCTGGCGGCGCGAGCGGTGGGATTCGCTCAGCCTGCTGACGCCCAACTGGACCTTGGACCTGCCGGGACTGGCGTATAACGGGAAGGACCCCGACGGCTACATGCACAAGGATGTGCTGGCCTGCTACCTGGACG
>JANQOA010000042.1 GCA_028279305.1 Pseudomonadales bacterium | reverse complement strand
ACCCGGCCGTCAGCGGCGGTCTTTACCATGTCCACCCTTTCCGGCTGCTGGGTGGGAAACAGGCCCAATACCGCGTCAACCCGGTCATGCCGCAGTTGCTGCAACAGGGCGGCAAAACCCGCACCCGGCGGCAACACGATATCGGGGAAGCCGAACATGACGGTTTTGTCCCGGCAGTGCTCAAAGCAGGCGTCGATGGAATGGGGGGTGCTGGGCGATTCCAGGCTCACATAGCGCATCTGGATGCCGCGGCTGCGGGTGCTGAAGTATTCCGCAATGTCCTGTTTGTGCGGTGCGATGGCCGTGACCACCGCCGCGGGCTGACAGTCGGCAAACAGGTCCAGCAGCAGATCCGCCAGCACCACAACCGCAGCATCGCCGTTGCTCTCCCTGACTGCCACGGGCAGCAGTTCTTTGCTGCACGGCAGCTTGCCCATGCGGGCGGCGCGGCCGGCAGCCGGCATCAGCCCCATCAGACTCTGGTCAGTGCTCATGCTGCATCCATAGCTGTAACATCAGTACAAACCACAGTCTGGCGGAGTTGTCACTATGGCCGCGCTGGTGTTCCTGCCACAGGTCGGTGACCGGCTGCGGATTCAGCAGCCCCTGCCGGAGAATGGTATCCGCGGCCAGCAGGTCGCCGGCCCAGTCTTTCAGCGGCCCGCGCAGCCAGTCGGCCAACGGCACGCCAAAACCCATTTTGGGCCGGTCCGTCAGTTCTGCGGGCACATATTCGGCCAACACCTTACGCAGCAGGTACTTGCTGGTGCCGCCGTTGTTTTTCAGATGGTCGGGCAGGCGCGCGCTGAATTCCACCACCCGGTGATCCAGCAGCGGTACCCGCGCCTCGAGACTCACCGCCATGCTGGCGCGGTCTACCTTGGTCAGAATGTCGTCCGGTAGGTAGACGAGGAGATCCTGGGCGGCCATGCGTTGCTCAGCCGGCAGTTCCGCGGTCCAGTGGGCCGGGTTGTTATAGGCATTCAGGTGGTCTGCGCCGGCCAGCAGCTGGTCCGGGTCCAGCCATTGGCACATCATGCGGTGATACTGCTCGTGATGGCTGCCGGCGCCAATCAGATCCGCCACGCGCAACAGCTTCTGGTTCAGCATGCCCGGCCGGCCGCCCCAGCCCGGAACCGGCACGCGTCGCGTTGCCGTTTGCATAAGCTTGTTACGGGCAAGATGCTCAACCGCTTTGCGCAGCGGCCCGGGGAAGCGGGCAATCTTATTCCACACCGCCAGGCTGGTGGCGTATCTGTGATAACCCCAGAACAGTTCATCGCCGCCGTCGCCGGACAGGCTCACCGTGACCTGCCGGCGGGCCAGGCGGCTGACCAGGTAGGTGGGCAGAATAGACGAATCGGCAAACGGTTCATCACAGAGTTGCGGCAGTTGCTGTACCGCCTGCAGCATATCCGCGGCGGACACATACAGCTCCGTATGCTGTGTGCCCAGATGGCCGGCGATGCGTCTTGCATGTTCCGCTTCGTTGTACGCCGGGTTGTCAAAGCCGATGGTGAAGGTGTTGGCGGGTTGCCCGCTCTGCTCCTGCATTAAGGCGCAGACCAGGGAAGAGTCGTAGCCGCCGGAGAGAAAAGCTCCCAGCGGCACGTCGGCCACCAGACGGTCTTTGACCGCCCGCCGCAGCAGCGCGTGCAGTTGATCCGTGGCTTCCGCTTCGCTGAGCTCGAGGCGCGGCTGACAGGCGTGTTCCTGATAGGACCAGTAACACTGGGTTTGCGGGTTTGTGCCGTTTGCCGCGGCCGGGGTGAGGGGCAGTTTAGCGATGTGGCCGGGGGGCAGTTTAAATACGCCGTGGTAGATGGAATGCGGCGCCGGAACATACCCGTAGCGCAGGAAGCTGCGTACCGCGGAAGGGTCAAGTGGCCGCGGGCTGTGCACATGACGTAGAGCGGACAGTTCGGAAGCAAATGCAAAACGTTCACCCAGCCAGCCGTAGTAGAGGGGTTTGATGCCCAGCCGGTCGCGCGCCAGCCACAGTTCCCGGCGTTCGGTGTCATAAGCGGCAAACGCAAACATGCCGGTCAGCGCCTGCACGGTTTGCTCCACGCCCCAGCATTCACAGGCCTGCACAATCACTTCCGTGTCGGAATGGCCGCGCCAGGATGTATGCGGCAAACGTTCGCGCAACGTTTCGGTGTTGTAGATTTCCCCGTTGTAACATATCACCCAACGGCCGGAGCGGCTGTGCATGGGTTGATGACCGGCCGCTGACAGATCAACTACGGAGAGGCGCCGGTGCGCCAGGCCGAGACCGTCCCGGGTCCACGTGCCGCTGTCGTCGGGGCCGCGGTGGCGCAGGCTGGCGGACATTTTCTCGAGCAATTCGGCGTCTGCGGGATGCGTCCGGGAATATACTCCAACCAGTCCGCACATCAGCGTGTTGCCCCGGCCACCACGGCGTCCCAGCGCGCCAGAAACTGCGCCTGGGAATGGGTGCGCGTTACCAGCCTTGCGGCGCTGCCCAGTTGTGCACGGGTATGCCGATCCTGCATCAGTTCCGTCAGCCGGCGGGTCAGCAGAGGTTCTTCGTTCAGGGGTACCAGGTAGCCGTTTTTTGTATCCTGCAGGATTTCCGCCGGTCCGGTGGGGCAGTTGTAAGCAATGCACGCGCAACCGCAGGCCATGGCTTCCAGCAGCACATTGGGATACCCCTCCAGGCACGACGCGGATACGTAGATGTCCGCGCGCTCGAACCAGGCTTGAATATTGCCCACCTGCGGCACAAAAATGACCTGTTGGCTGAGTTGCAGACTTTCTACCAGCGCCTGCAGGCTGGTCAGCAGAGGACCCTGGCCGATCAGCACCAGCTTGCTGTTGAGCTGCAACCGGGCCCGGCCCGCGGCAAAGCCGCGCACCACCTGATCCATCTGCTTGCCGGCTTCCAGACGGCCCACGCTCAGTACCAGCAGATCGTCAGCAGCGATGTAATCAGCAGGGGACAGCCGGGGCGGCCGCTCGCCCAGCGGCAGGGCAACCGCGTTAGGCACCACATGAGTGTTTGTGCAGCCAAGATTGACGGCGCACCATTGGGCGCTCAGATCGGTCAGCACCACCAGCGCAGCGCTGCGGGGATAGGTCAGCTTACGCAGCCAGGACCAGGGGAACCGCAACGGAAAATTGGGCGGGTGCGACCGCTCGGACATCACTACCGGCGTGGAACCGGGGAAAGCGGCGGCGTAAGCGAGCACATTAGCCGTTAACAGGAATGCAACGACACAATCGGGCTGCTCGGCGCGCAGCAGCCGGCGCAGCCGCCCGGCACGGCGCAGGTTGTTGGTCAGCGTATGCAGCAGGCTGGTGGAAGTCTCACCGGCGTGCAGGGAGACGCGCTGCACCCCGGGGTTGAGCGGATAGTGATCGTTACCCGGCGGCACCAGGGTGGCCAGCGTAACCCGATGTCCCGCTGCGGCCCAGTGGTTCGCCAGTTTGGAAATAACGCGTTCTGCACCGCCCGTGTCCAGGCTATTTATGAAGAGCAGCAGACGCATATAACAGGTAAGGCGTTACAACCAGGGTTTGCAGCGCCGCAGCATACCACTGTTACCCAGGCGGCGCTTGCGGTTGTTCAGCGCTGGGGCCATTATGGATGTTCACTGCAGCATGCCTGGACTTGGCCCATTTGACAGTACCCTTTGCGAGTCGGCTCAGAGCGGGCCTATCCGGCCTGGTCATGCTGCGCGGTGCCGCCCTGGTGCTGACCACCATCGCCTCAATCATTGTCGCCCGTCATATCGGCCCCAACGACTTCGGCCAACTTGCCTTTGTACTGGCGCTGGCCAGCGTGCTGGCGATTCCCTCCAACAGTGCAGCGGTACCCTTTCTGGTCCGCTTCACCGCCGCCTATAACCGGCCTGCCGATTACGGCAGCATGGTCAGCGCCTGGCGCTGGTCGGCCCGGCGCACCCGCCTGTGGGTGCTGGTGGGCATGGTGGCCGCCCTGGCCGTGTCCGCGGCTGTGGCGCTGACCGCGGGCGCGGGCCCGGCGCTACCCTACGTGGTTGCTGCGTTGCTGATTGCACTGTGGTCCCAGGCGGCGCGTATTGCGGGCATTCTGCAGGGCCTGAAGCGGGTGGTGTTGGCCCAACTGTTCGATTGGCTGGTGCAACCGGCCCTGTATCTGTTGCTGGTGCTGGGTTTGCTGCTCAGCGGCGCGCTGGCGTTGAATGCTGTGTTAGTGGCTTTTGGTGTTGCCCTGGCCGTTAGTGTGGTGGCCGGTTCCGTGACCAGCAATAGCGTCAGGAGCGTCTTTAAACAGCAGGCCTCGTCGACTTCGGCAGAGCATCTTCCAGATCCCTCCTGGCCGTCTGCCTGGCGTTTTTACTCGTTGATCCAGGCGGTCAGCGTGGCCAACCTGAGATTCCCGCTTCTGATCATAGGATTTGTCAGTGTTAACGAACAGGCTGGCTTTTACCGCGCTGCAGAAAGCATAGCCTTGTTGCCGCCGATTATGATAACGGTAGCCAATAGTGTCCTCGGACCTTACGTGTCCGAGCTTTTCCACAATGGAAAACACGACGAGTTACAAAGTCTCATGCGCCGTGTGTCCAGGTACGCAACCTGTATCGCGCTTTTGTTCGTGGTTGGCGTAGTGGCTTTTGGTGAGCTCTTGCTCGTTACCCTTTACGGACCTTCTTTCAGTGATGCTTATTTACCGTTGTGTATTCTATCTGTCGGGCAATTGGTTAACGTCGCGTGCGGTTCAGTAGGGCTCCTGGCCAATATGACGGGTGACGAGCGGTATGCGTTTAAAGCACAAGCCGCCGGTCTTGTCGTATCCGTGACGCTGTGTCTCGTGTTGGCGCCTGAATTTGGCGCCCTGGGTGCATCCGTAGCGGCAGCGTGTTCCACAGTGCTGTGGACCGTGGTCGTATTGTTTAGATCAGCGCAAAAAATTGGTGTTAATCCTTCAGTGTTTGCGCTGCGTGTTAATAGAATGGACCGCGTAAACCAGTAGATGGAACCGCTGATCTAGTGCCCGCAGACCCTGCCAAACTGCTCTTCGTAATATCCACTATGGCGGCCGGCGGTGCTGAACGGGTGGCGTCGGTAATGCTGGAACACTGGTCCCGCAGCGGCAGGGAAACCCGCCTGTTGACGTTTACGGATGCGGCTGCTGACCACTACCCGGTACCCAGGGGGGTGGTACGCCGGGTACTCAACCTCAGCTGGGCATCGCGCAACGTCCTGCATGGCATGGTCTCCTTTGTGCGGCGCATCCTGCTTATCCGGCGCGAAATAGTTCAGCAACAGCCGCGGGTTGTGGTCAGCTTTATCGACCAGACCAATGTGATGGTGCTGCTTGCCCTGCTCGGTACCGGCATCCCTGTTATTGTCAGCGAACGTATCGACCCGGGGGTGTACCGCATCGGCACGTTCTGGACCTTGTTAAGGAAGATGGTGTACCGTTGCGCGGCGCAGGTGGTGGTGCAGACCGACGCGGCGGCCGGCTGGGCGCGCACCCACACCGCGGCCGGGCGCGTCAAGGTCATTCCGAACCCGCTCAGCCTGTTGCCTGAGGTTGCACCCTGGCACACCCGCGCTAACACTGTTACCGGCATGGGGCGCCTGGTGCCGCAGAAGGGATTTGACCTGCTGCTGCGGGCTTTTGCCGCCAGCCGTGCGCGTGCGCAAGGCTGGCGTTTGACTATAATCGGCGGCGGACCCGAGCGTGAGGCGTTAGAACAACTGGCGCAGGACCTGGGGGTATCACAGCTGACGGAGTTCACCGGGATCATTCAGCAGCCGGCCGCGGTGCTGAATAAAACAAGGGTTTTTGTGCTGGCTTCCAGGTTTGAGGGGTTTCCCAACGCCTTGCTGGAAGGCCTGGCCATGGGCTGCGCCTGCATTGCCGCTGATTGCCGCAGCGGTCCGGCGGAACTGATCAGCGACGGCGATAACGGCCTGCTGGTGCCGGTGGAAGACGTGCCGGCGCTGACCGCGGCGATAGACCGGTTGGCGGCGGAGCCGGAGGTGGGCGCCGAGCTGTCGGCTCATGCCCGGGCAACACGGCAGCAATATTCAGCCGCGGAAGTTATGGCCCTTTGGGACAACTTGTTGGACCGGGTCATCAGCAATAACAGGGGAAACAGGATTTGACAACCGCATCCGGAGAAATTGAACAGGGCCAACGTTTTGCTTTTGGGGAGAACTGGCGCCGCTTTCTCGACACGCTGAACGAGCAGAAGATTGAGCAGGCGTGCTCTACGTTGTGCGAGATGCTGGAGGTAGACAGTCTCGAAGGCAGGCGGTTTCTGGATGTTGGCAGCGGCAGCGGCCTGTTTTCGTTGGCGGCACGGCGTCTGGGCGCAACCGTGCGTTCATTTGACTACGACCCGGATTCGGTAGGCTGCACCCGCGAGCTGAAGCAGCGGTATTTTGCTGACGACGGCAACTGGACGGTGGAGCAGGGTTCGGTCCTCGATGAACAATTTCTGCAGACCCTGGGCGAGTGGGATATTGTCTACTCCTGGGGGGTGCTGCATCACACCGGCGACATGTGGCAGGCGTTGGCGAATGTCAGCCCGCTGGTGCAGGAAAACGGTCTTTTGTTTGTCGCTATTTACAACGATCAGGGTAACCGGTCGCGCCGTTGGAGCCGGATTAAGCAACTGTATGTGAAGTACCGCTGGCTGCGCACGCCGCTGCTGCTGTTAAGTACGCTGCGTCTGTGGGGGCCTACCTTTGTCCGGGACCTGCTGAATCTGCAACCCATGCACACCTGGCGCAACTACACCCGGGAGCGGGGCATGTCGCCGTGGACCGATGTGGTGGACTGGGTGGGCGGGTGGCCCTTTGAAGTGGCCACCCCGGAAGCCATTTTCCGATTTTACCGGGACCGTGGCTTTACCCTGCAGAATCTGTTTTCGCGCCAGGGTATCGGCTGTAACGAATACGTGTTCCGCAGGCAGCCGGGCGTGTGAGTTGTTAGCTGCGGCGGCCGGCGCTCAGGAGGGTGCCGCCGCCCCGGTTTTGGCCTCCATCTCCTGCTGTACCTGGGCCAGGCTTTCTTCCGTCAGGGAATAGTTCCACAGCATGGGTATGGCAACAAATTTGAATATTGCCGGCACAATTGAATACAGGCACGCCAGCCAGATCAGCGAGCTCCAGGAGTTGGGGTCGTTGACCGGGTCAGCCAGCGAGTTGAAGCCCACGTAAGTGGCGGCTGATGTCCCCACCACCAGCCCCAGCGCATAAGCCAGCTTGCGGGTCATGGTCCAGATGCTGAAATAAGCGCCGCCCTGACGTTTGCCGGTGCGGGCGCTGTCCAGGTCCACAACATCCGCCGCCATGGCGTAAGGCAGCGCGCTGAGCGCGCCGATGGAACTGCCTTTTAAGCACATGATGCCGATAAAAAACGCAAACTTGCCGGTGGGGGTGTCTGCAAAGCGCGCGTCCAGACCGGCCACCCAGTCGCCGGGCAGGAAGCTCAGCATGCGGGTGAGTTCAAAGGAGTCAAACCAGGCCTGGGGTGCAATGGCAATTAACGGGATAAAACAGGACCACAGGGCGTACCAGAAAATCGCCACCATGGTGGCGCGGTGTTTGCCGATGCGGCGGGACAATTTGAACCACAGCGGAATGGCAACAATCTGCGAAATAAAATAGGGCGCCAGATAAAAGCCGTATAGATCCCCCGCCAGCAACACGTGTTTGACAAAAAAGAAACTCAGCGAGTTGGTCATGGCGGAGCCGATGGTGGAGAACAGAAAGATGATGACCAGCTTGCGGTAGGGTTCGTTCTGCCACACGAAGCGGAAACTCTCGCGGATGGACAGCCGCGCCTGGGAACTCTCCCGGACCTCATGTTCCGGCACAAATTTAACCAGATTGAGGATCAGCACCGGCATCAGAACCGCCACGCCGATGGCCAGGAAGTACACCGCGTCCACCGGCTTGGTGTACCCCCAGAAGATAATGATGGCCGGGGTCATGGCGCCGATCAGCGAGCCGGACACGGTAAACGCCTCTTTCCAGCTCATGATCAGGGTGCGTTCGTTGTAACCTCGGGCCAGCTCCGCACCCCAGGCGGAATACGGCACATCTTTGATGGTGGCGCCTACATACACCAGCACCAGCACCCCCAGCAGATAGGGGTACCCGGAGTTCATGGTGATACCGAGCAGGGTGATTTCGGTGAATTCTATGGGCGGCACCCACAGCAGCCACACGCCGGCGACAAAAATCGGCGTGCCCAGCAGCAGAAAGGGCTTGCGCCGGCCCCAGCGGGTGCGGATGCGGTCCGAGTAGAAGCCGATCAGCGGGTCGGTGATGCCGTCAAACACCCTGGACAGGGCCAGCACCAGACCCACAAACCCGAGGCTCAGGGCAAAACCGTCGGAGTCGGCATAAACCGGCGTGAGGTACACCGCCAGCGGCAGGGTCACCATGGACAATGGCATGGAAGGCGCGCCGTATGAAGCCAACTGGTAGTTATTCAGGCGCGCTTCGGTACGCACCTGCGCGTCAGGTGAATGCGGTGATGCCAT
>JANQOA010000040.1 GCA_028279305.1 Pseudomonadales bacterium | reverse complement strand
TACCGATACGTTGGCCGCCATGTCACAGGTGTCGTCAGCCAGTCATGAAGACGCAACCTTGCTGCTTCCCACCCGCTTCAGCCTTGGTTTCATGAAATCCATGGATAACCGCCAGGTGCAGGCGGTGAGCCGCGACAGCGTCATTCTGGGTGCTGATGCCTTCGGGCACGTCGGCGCCGGCGGCAGTATCGGCTTTGCCGATCCGCGGGCACGAATGAGTTTTGGTTATACCATGAACCGCATGGGTCCGGGGATACTCATGAACGAACGCGGCCAGGCGCTGGTGGACGCGGCTTATCAGGCGTTGGGGTGCCGCGGCAATCGCGCCGGCGTATGGTGCTAGCGGGTATCCCGCGGCAGAGACGCTTACTTCAGCCCGCTGAGTGCGCTGCGTTGAATGGTCGGCAGCACTTTTTTGATGTTCACCGCCTTGCGGTCCGCCAGGTATTGCATGGTCACGCCCCGCAGCATGCCGAGAATCAGCACCGCTGAAATGCCTGGGTCGATTTCCTTGCGGAATTCACCGCTTTCCACCCCGCGTGCAACTATCCTGGCCAGCGCTTCGCGCACGCCGGTGTTGAGCTTGGCCACCTCCTGCTGGATTTCGGGCACCGCCGCCAGCGCTTCACCCATGATCACATACAGGGTGCGGATGCGGCTTTCGCGTACCGATACCTCGTTGAGGTAGATGGCAATATAGTTCAGCAGCGACTCCTCCGCGCTGGGGGCTTCTATGGCGCTGCCCAATTGATCATTCAGAAAGCGGTGGGATATGTGGTTGACCACCGCCTGCAACAGGCCGGGTTTGGAACCGAACCGGTGACTCACCAGGCCGCCGGTGTAGCCCGCCTGCTCGCCCACCTGATTCAACGTGGTGCGCAGGTAGCCCTGTTCAGCAAACAGCTTCAGGGCGGCGCGGATAATCTGCCGCTCGGACTCAGCTTTGCGCTCTTCCTGGGTGCGGCGGGGGTTGGCGGTTTGTTGCATGGATTGAGACGGTCCTTGTGTGGCAGTCAGCGGCGGCGGTTGTACAGCAGAACATGATACGACATTTTCCCCGGCGGTGCGGGCGGATGGTAACGCTAGGTATTGCTCAGCAGCGGCTTGAGCTTGTCGTGCAGTTGACTGAGGCGGTAGGGTTTCTGCAGAAAGTGTACAGCGTCGGTGAGTTTGCTTGGCATGGTGATGTTGGAGTAGCCGCTGCACATGACGATGTTGGTGTCCGGATAGCGGGCGAGGATGCGGCTGGCGGTTTCGACCCCGTCCAGGCCGGGCATGGTGACATCCATCAGAATTGCCTGATAGCGGGCGGGGTTGTCCAGAAACAGCGCCAGCGCCTGCTCCCCGCTGGCCGCCAGTTCAACTTCCGCACCCATGCTGGATATCAGGTTGCTGGCCACTTCCCGCACCGCCGCCTCGTCATCCACAACCATCACGCAGCCGCGCAGAGCGCGCGCGCTGGGGTCCTCCAGCGGCGGCGGGTGCTGCTGCGGCGGCGCTGAAGCGGGCAGCACAACCTGCACCACGGTGCCCTGCTGCGGCTTGGAGGTCACCTGCACGGCACCGGCATGTCCGCGCACCACCCCCATGACCACCGCCATCCCCAAGCCCCGGCCGGTGAATTTGGTGGTGTAGAAGGGGTCAAATAAATGCTCCAGCTCAGCGGGACTCATGCCTTTGCCGGTGTCCTGAACTTCCAGGGTGATGTATTTCCCCGGCCGCAGCCGCGCGCCCTGATGGAAATCCACCCGCCACTGTTCCTGGAAATCCGCCTCGTGCAGGCGCACTACAATCTCGCCGGGCGCACCGACCAGGGCGTCGGATGCATTCTTCACCAGGTTCATCAACACCTGTCCCAGCTGGCTGGAGTCGCCGCGGACCCAACAGTTTTCTTCTATTTGCAGAATGACCCGCGCGTTTTTGTCCACCGACAGGGTCAGCAGTTCCTTGAAACCTTCAATGGCCTCGCTGAGGTCCAGAGGCGCAAGCTCAGCGGAACCGCGTCCGGCGTAGGTCAGCAACTGGTCGCATAACAGGGTGGCCTGGCGCGCGGCGTCGTCGATCAGCCGCAGTTCTTCACCCAGTTCCGGGTGGCGTTGGGTGGCAATGTCAACTGAGCCGGTGACCGACATCAGCAGATTGTTGAAGTCGTGGGCGATGCCGCCGGCCAGCACGCCCAGGCTTTCCAGGCGCTGGCTGGCAATCAGCTTGGCTTCCAGGGCTTTGCTCTGGGTGCGGTCCATAATCACGCCGGAGATCCCCACCGGCTGCCCCTGCTCGTCGCGGTGGGAAGCCACCGCCCAGCTCTCCATCCAGACTTCACTGTCTTTTTCGGTGGCGGTGCGGAACAGGGTATGCAACTGATCCGTTTCGCCCTTGTAGAAACGGGTGAAGGCCTGTTCCATGGCGGGTCTGTCGTCCTCGTGGATATTCTCCCACCAGTCGGGGTGGATGCCGCCGCTGACGGTGATGGCGCCGTGACGCTGCTCGGTATTGTGCGGGTCGAATTCCAGGGAGAAGGTGCGCAGCCCCACGGCTTCCAGGGCCAGCACCCTTAAGCGTTCATTCTCTTCCACCGCGCGGCGGTTCTGTTCTTCGCGGGAGACATCACGAATGGTAATCCACTGGCGCACCAGCAGCTCGCCGTCGAAGATATTCTGCATATGAATGCGCATTTCCCGCAGCTCGCCGCTGACGGGGATGGCAACAACCCGCTCCAGGTTGGCAAAGTTCCGGTTTTCCACCTCCTGGCCGTAGTTGATGAACCACTCGGGAATCTGGCCATTGTCAAACAGGTCAATGAGCGGGCGGCCGATGACGTCTTCGCGTTTGCTGAAGCCGAAGTAGAGGGCAAAAGAGCGGCTGGCGTCGACGACCACACAGTCGCGGAGTTTGGCGTCGATAACGTGTTGGGGTTCCTGCGGATCGATGGGCACGCGAAAATCGAAGCAAACCATGGTATCCCGGGTTTGCGACATCAGGGAATGCAAAGCGGCAGCCGCTTTGCGGGCTTTGCGGAAAAACAAAAATCACCCCTTGCGCCGAGCGCGGATCTTCATTGCGGGCTTTAGCTTGTTATAAGCATACAGCTTGCCATTGTCTGTTGCACTGTGAACTGGAAGTTCGTATACGGCCGGTTATGATGGGCTGCCCTAAGCAACGACAAAGGCATCCGATGCTGGCAATTGGCGACCAGGCGGCGGATTTCAGCCTGGCAGATACAGACGGCAACATGACCGCGCTGGATGATCTGCTGCGGGACGGCGAGCTGATTTTGTACTTTTATCCGGCTGACTTTTCTCCGGTATGTACAGCGGAAGCATGCCTGTTCCGGGATAACTTTCAGGGTGTGGAGGAACTGGGCATCAGCATTGTAGGCGTCAGCCCGCAAAGCGTCAGCAGCCACAAACGCTTTGCCACGCAGTTCAAGCTGCCGTTCCCGTTGCTCAGCGACGTGAAAAAAACGGCCATTCGCGCCTACGGCGTGGACGGGATGTTCGGCATTGGCGTGCGGCGGGTGACTTACCTGATTGACCGGCAGAAAACCATCAAGAACCGGGTGGTTGCTGACCTCAGCGCGGCCAGCCACCTGGCTGTTTTAAAGGACACTCTGTCCCGGCGATAAGCCTTCCGCTGCCGCTGGTGCCGGCGTAATATGCCGGGGACATTGTTGTGGAGCGTTTGATATGCCGACCCCGGAAGCAACCCCTGACGCCGCTGAGTTGACAGCCTGGCAGCCGCGGTTCGAAGAATGGGTGGCCTTTGCCCAGCCGCTGTTACCCCAGGGCAAAGCCAAAGAAGCGTTTGCCAAGTACCCCTGGTTCACCACCAGCGGCGATCCGTTTGCGCGGCTTGGAAAATCTGTTAGAGATACCCGCTTCGGCCTGCTTACCACCGGCGGCTATTCCATTGAAGGAGAGCAGGAACCGATGCGTGGTTATCCCACCTTTGGTGACGAGGTGCCGCAGATCCGCGTGATTCCCACAGATGTTGACCGTGCCAAGCTGAAAATCAATCACCCCGGCTACGATCACAAGTATGCGCTGGAAGATCACAACGCCAATCTTCCCTTCGACCGGTTGAATGAGCTGGTGGCGGAAGGTGAGATCGGCTCTTTGTCGCCTGCAACACTGGTGCTGATGGGGCTGCAGCCGAATGTGGCACCGCTGCTGACGGACACGGTGCCCGAAATTGTTGCACGCTTTAAGCAGGATGACGTCGAAGCCGCGCTGCTGGTACCGAGCTGACCCGTGTGTCATCAGACCGTGAGTCTGATTGCCC
>JANQOA010000004.1 GCA_028279305.1 Pseudomonadales bacterium | reverse complement strand
AGCCGCAGGGCAGGTCGCCGAGACCGTCCTCAACCATCTGCGCGCCGGTCAAAACACTCACCACCCCGGGTACCGCCAGCGCTTCAGCCGTGTCGATGGATGCAATTTCAGCCCGCGCGTAAGGGCTGCGGCAAAAGAAACCGTACAACTGTCCCGGCAGATTGATATCGTCTGTATAGCGGCCGCCGCCGGTGATAAACCGCGCGTCTTCACGGCGGCGCACCGCTGCGCCAATGCCCGTGGCACCGCTGTCCGTGCTCACCTCACTCATGGTTTTCTCTCACTTTGATTCCCCCACCGTTTGCTTCCCCCCACCGTCAGCCGGCATCCGCGACGGATTGAATCGCCCGCACGATGTTGTGATAGCCGGTACACCTGCAGATGTTGCCTTCCAGACCTTCACGGATGGCGCGGTTGTCGAGATTGCTGTTGTTGTCCACCAGATCAATTGCCTGCATGATCATGCCCGGCGTGCAGAAGCCGCATTGCAGCGCATGGCACTCGCGGAAGGCGGCCTGCATGGGGTGCAGGTTGTCGGCGCTGCCGATACCTTCAATTGTGGTGATCTGCATACCTTCCGCCTGGGGCGCCAGCACCGTGCAGCTTTTCACCGCGCGCCCATCCACATGAATGGTGCAGGCCCCGCATTGGGAGGTATCGCAACCTACATGGGTGCCGGTTAAACCCAGATGGGTCCGCAGTATTTCCACCAGCAAAGTATTGGAGGGTACCTCTACCTCCCGTTCTTCGCCGTTTACCGTTAATGTCACTTTCATCGTGAACCTCCCGAAAATCTGTATCTCGAAGTGGCGTCCCGGCGCCGTCTATACCGTCAGCACCACCGCCAGCGCCAGTACAACAAATGCGATCAGCCATATCTTCCATTGGCCGGAGCGCTCGTAGCCTGAATCCTGCTGAGTTGCCGGTGCGGAGGGTGTTGCGGTTTCGCCCGGCGGTGCCGGCGACAGGTGCTCGCTGAACGCGGCAAAAAATTCGTCCGCCATTTTGCGTGCGGCCCCGTCCACCAGCCGGCTGCCTACCTGGGCCAGCTTACCCCCGACGTTGGCGTTCACGTTGTAGCGGAGCACCGTAGCGCCGTCCTCGTCCCGCAACGACACATTGGCACTGCCTTTGCCGAACCCCGCAGCACCGCCTTTAACGTTGCCCTGGATGACGTAACTGTCCGGCGGCTGCAGATCCGCCAGCTCCAGCGCTGCCTGGAACACCGCGCTGACCGGCCCCACCTTGGCTTTAACCTTGACGTCAAAATGCTGATCGTCGATGCGGGTGACATCCTGGCAGCCACTGATGCAGCGGCCGAGAATTTCGGGGTCATTAAGGGCCTGCCACACTTCTTCGCGGGAGGCATGAATGCGGTATTCTCCGTGCTGCTCCAATTCTGCTGCCTGTGCTGGTCGTTATTATATTTTTTTGCCGGGTCGGCTAGGTTGCACCAAAGCCACAACCGAGGCAACCGCAACCGCAGTCAACCTCAGATTTCCGGCTCTCCCAGCGCCCGCGCCCGGTCCACCCGGCTGGCTTCATCCCCCGCCAGATAGCGGGTCGCCGCCAACAGGCAGGCGACGCTCAGGACAAACATCAGCAATCCCCACATCATGGCACTCTGCAGCGCCGCACCGCCATCCATACCGGCAGCGCTGTTCAGGTCGCTGATCTGCCCCATCAGGTACGGCCCCAGCGCCAGCCCGACAAAAGTGTTCATCAACACATAGTAAGCGGAAGCGGTGGCGCGCATGCGCGGCATCACCAGATCGTTTATGGTGCTGGCCCCGGAACCGATCCACGCGGGTGACAAGATGCTGAACACAAAACTATATATGTACGCAGCGATGGCGCTGTCGGTGTACAGGAACGCCAGCGCAAACGGCACCGCCAGCAGCGGTATGGCAATGCCTATATAGAGCCGCGCGTTGGCAGTCTTGGTCTTGAAGTAGTCAGCCAGAAATCCGCCCAGCA
>JANQOA010000354.1 GCA_028279305.1 Pseudomonadales bacterium | reverse complement strand
ATTGCGTGACGCCCTGGCGCAACTTCACAACCTGCAGCGCGCCAACGTCGTGGTAACCCACGGCGGGGATGAGGCCCTGCGCCTGGCGCTGACCACCTTTGTACAGCCCGGGCATGCTTTTGGCATGGCTGAACCCAGCTACTCTCTGTACCCGGTGCTGGCGGAAATTCAGGATGCCCGTATCGTGCGCGTGGAGTTGGACGGGGACTGGCATTGTCCCGCGCACTTCAGCAAGGTGCTGAACGACGCCGGCGTGCAACTGACCTGTGTGGTCAACCCCCACGCACCCAGCGGCACCTTAACCCCGGTGCCGGAGCTGGCGGCCATGGCCGCGGAGCTGCAGGGTATTCTGCTGGTGGACGAAGCTTATGCGGACTTTATAGACCCCGGCGCCGGCTACGACAGCAGCCGCCTGCTGCGCGACTTCGACAACGTGCTGGTGCTGCGTACTTTCAGCAAAGGCTACAGTCTGGCGGGTCTGCGTCTGGGTTATCTGCTGGGGGCTGAAAACCTGATTAACCCCATCCTGTACAAGACCCGCGACAGCTACAACATCGATCACCTCAGCCAGGCTCTGGGCCGGGCGGCCATCCTGGATCAGGCTTACGCCCGGGACAGCTGGCAGAAGGTACGCGCGGAACGCAGCCGGCTGCGCAACAATCTGGGCCAGCTGGGCCTGGCCAGCCCGCCCAGCGAGAGTAATTTCCTGCTCGCCACGGTGCCCCCTGACGCGCCTCTGAACGCCGCGCGGATTTACGCCGCGCTGAAGGCACAGGGCATTCTGGTCCGCTACTTTGACAGCCCGCGGCTGCAGGACAAGCTGCGCATTACCGTGGGCACCCGCGAGGACAATCAGCAGCTGCTGGAGGCGCTAACGGATATCATCAGTGCAGCAGGCTGACCGCGGCCCGGAATAGTCCGGAACCGATCACCCCGTACTGACAGAACTGACGGAAGGAAGACCATGGACAACACCTCAGATCCAGCGGCGCACCTGTTGCGCGCGGCTGACATCCGCGCGATGCCGGAAAAGCGGGTGCAGCACCAGTTTAACGCCAATGCCGTGCGCCACACCCGCACGCTGTCGATGCCCACAGGCATGCGGCGCACCGGCATCCACCAGATCAGGCTGGCGCCGGGTAGCGACTCCACCACCCACCACAGCCACGAAGCTGATGAAGAATTTATCTACATCATCTCCGGCCGCGGCACCGCCAGGATCGGAGACCGGAGTTTTGCCGTTGGGCCCGGCGATTTCATGGGCTTCCCGGCGCCGTCGCCGGCGCACAGCATGACCAACACTTCAGATGAGGATCTGGTTTATCTGATGGGCGGCGAGCGCAACAGCACGGACACGGTGCATTATCCCGAGTTGGGCCGCAGCATGATCAAAAACCACGGGCGCCGGGAATGGTTTGACTGGAACGATCTGCATCCGGTGCCGCCGCGGGACTGAACAGAAGCCGGCCGGCCGGGTCAAAACGTGTAGATGATACCGATTCGAGACGAAAACCCGACCCTCAACATGCCGGTGGTGACCTATGTGCTGATTGGCATGAACGTGGTGGTCTGGGGCGCGGTGCAGGGTTTCGGCACCATGCCGGCGCTGGCCGCCAGCTTCTGCCAGTATGCTCTCATTCCCGGCGACCTGCTCAACACCGCCGCACCCGGCAGCTTGTTTGCGGTGGCGGAAAACCTCGCCTGCCGCACCGACGCTGACTACAACATAGCCAGCCTGTTCACTTCCATGTTCATGCACGGCGGCTGGCTGCATATCATCGGCAACATGCTGTTTCTGTGGGTTTTCGGTGACAACGTGGAAGACATTATGGGGCCGCTGCGGTTTGCCCTGTTTTATGTGTTGTGCGGGCTGGCCGCGGCGTTGGCACAGATTGTCACGGACCCTTTGAGCACCGTGCCCATGGTGGGCGCCTCCGGCGCCATCGGCGGGGTGATGGGTGCCTACGCGGTGTCTTTTCCCCGCGCCCGGGTACATCTGCTGATTATCCTGGTGGTTTATGTCACCACCATCTCCGTACCCGCGGTGTTGATGCTGGGCTACTGGTTCCTG
>JANQOA010000065.1 GCA_028279305.1 Pseudomonadales bacterium | reverse complement strand
ACTTTGCGTCGCCCTGCCGCGCCAGCATCTGTTCGCGCATCCGGTCGTTGATCGGCCCCATGGAGGGGCCTTCACCAAACACTTCCAGGGTAACGCCCTGGCGGATATTGCCCTGGCTGCGGCCGTCGACCAGCAGGGAGGCATTTGCCCAACTGAGTACATTGATGAAGCCGGGGGCCACGGCCAGGCCGGATACATCCACCGTGCGCCGGGCCGCAGCCCGGCTGAAATCGCCAACACCGCTGATAAGTTGCCCGCGGATTGCCAGGTCTGCCACAAACGGCGGTTCGCCGCTGCCGTCATATATGGTTCCGCCGCGTAGAATCACATCATAGGCGCCGCTTTCGGCAGCCGGGGTTGAGGCGTGCAGGGGAACGGCGCTGCCCACTGCCAGGCAGGCAAGCAACTTAAGCGCAACACGCCTGATCATACGGGTTTGTCCAGGCGTTTAGCCGCGGGTCTGTTCACCACCACTATGCCGGCGCCCACCATGCAGACCGCGGCGAGGAATGTCAGGGTCAATGGATCGTCGAACATCAGCCAGCCGAACAACATGCCGAACACCGGCGTTAACAACCCGAACGATGCCATGTGGGTAGCGGGATAAACAGACAGCACCCAGAACCATAGGATAAACCCTATGCAGACGACAAAAATGACCTGGAAGGCGAACACGATGCTGATGAACAGAGTCGGTTCGCGCAGCAGGTCGCCGAACAGCGGCGCGGCGGCGGTCAGGACAATGGCGGACACGCCCAGCTGGTACAGCAGATTCATCTCCGGGCTGCTGTTGGCCAGCGGCGTGGTGCGGGTGACCAGCGCAATCCCAGCCCAGAACATGCCGCCGCACAGCGCCAGCAGGTCGCCGATCCATGCCCCCGGAGGGGCGTTGCCGAGGTCGCCGGACAAAGCTAATGCCACGCCCGCTACGGCCAGGCCCAGGCCGAGGATTTTGTTGCGGTTGAGCGCCTCACCGGCAATCAGAAAGTGGGCGCCGATGGCCACCCACACCGGCATGATATAGAAGAACAGACTGACCCGGGAAACGGTGGTGTAATCCAGCGCCAGGAACAGCAGGCAGAACTCCGCGGAGAACAGCAAGCCATTGACGACACCCCAGCCCAGGGTGCCGTCGCTGACGGATAGGCGTTTGCGCGCCCACAAGGCGTACAACAGCACCGGCAAAAAGGCGCAGATTGAGCGCAATCCCGATTGAAAAACCGGCGCCAGCCCGTCATTTACAATTTTTACCAGCGCCTGATTCAGGCCCAGCAGCACACTGAACCCCACCAGCAGGGAACTGCCCAGGAAGTCCATCTGTGTTTTGGTTTCGTGCTGGCGCAGGTCGGGTGGGGCCACGCCTGTTCAGTCCCCGGATCCAATCAGGTTGTACATACTGCTGCGCAGTTCCGCCGCCAGCGGCACTTCTTCTTCAGCATTCGGGCAGCAGACCTTAATGTTGAACAGGCGGCAGCCGGCCCGGGCATAGTCCGCCAGAAAAGCAGCCACCTGCTGCGGAGTGCCGTAAGGGGTGTAACGTTCGAACTTTTCGAAGGGCACCTTGTAAAAAGCCTCCATCTGCGCTTTGACCGCCTGCCGCGCCTGTTCGCGGTTGTCAGCAAGCCCCACCCAGGGCTGGTAGCCATGCTGCCAGTTCACCGCACCCCGGTCTGCCTGTTCCGCGACATCGCCTACAATTTCCACAGCCTTGGCGTAACGCTGCGGTGAACACCACACGCCGATCCAGCCTTCCCCGTAACGCCCGGCGCGGGCCAGCGCCGCGTCGGACCGCCCGCCGACAATTATCGGCGGCACCTGGGCAGGCGTGGGCCTGATGCGTGCCGCTTCGATTTGAAAGTGTTCTCCATCGTGGTCAACGGTGACACCGCTCAGCAGGCGCCGGATAATGTCCAGTGATTCGTTGGTGCGCCGGCCGCGGCTGCGCGGATCCACCCCGCACACTTCTATTTCGTGGCGGTCCTCACCGCCGACGCCGACACCAAACAGCAACCGTCCGGGTGCAATTTTGGCCATGGTGGCAAGCTGCCGTGCCACCGGTAAGGGGTGCCGCAGCGGCAGCAGGTAAATGCTGATCATCACACCCATGGCCGGGTGCAGCTGAGACAGGGCAGCCACCTCAACAAATCCATCGGTGCCGGAACCGTTGCGGAAGGAGACGTGATCAGCCATAAAAACGTGGTTGAAGCCGGCGTCCACCACCGCCTGCACCCGGGCTTGTTTCTGTTCGAACGGCAACTCCCACAGACCGCTGGGGGTGGCGAGTCCAAACAGGGTTGCGGTGTGGTCGGCCTGGGCTGGCGATGCGGTTTGCTGCATTTTCCGGGTTAACTTAAAGTGACTGGCTCAGGCGGCAGGTCCACCCGGCAAAAGGGCAACAGTATACACATGAAACAGCGCCATCACCCCGCTGCAAGCAAGTCCCGGCGTTCCATCATCGAAGAGCGGCACAGCGTGCGCAGCCTCGGCTGGAGCCGGCTGGTCCGCACCGTGGCGCTGGGTACGGTGGCGGTGTTTGCCGCCCTGTTCTGGGGGGCGGAACAGTTTGGCCTGCAGCGTGAGCTGGTGCTGGAGTTTCTGACCAGCAGCCTGCTGTTTGTCGGCTTTCTGGTTGTGGCCGGGTTAGCCGGCACAGTATTGCTGTTTGCCGTGCGCTGGCTGTTGCGGCGGCGCGGTTAGCGCAGGCTCAGTTCAAGGTCTGGAAGAACCGTTCCGAGCGGGGCAGATAGTAATTCTCATAGTCCAGAGAAAAAGCGATGGAATTGGCTTTGCCGAGGATCAGGTCGCGGGGTACAAACCCGATGACCCGGTAATCCTGGCTGTTGTCACGGTTGTCACCCAGCACCAGATAGTGATTGTCGGGCACCGCAACCGGCCCGAAACTGCTGCGGATTTGAGGATGGCGCAGCCGGTGCAGCATGACGGCGCGGCTGCTGCCTAGCACCTGCTCCTGAGACACCTGGATGCGGCGGCTCAGCCGGTGCAGCGGATCCGGCAGTTGTTCAGCCGGCACGGTGTGATACTGCGCCTGTTCGCCGTTTACCAGCAACTGGTTGTCCTGCATCTCCACAACGTCGCCGGGCACGCCGATAATACGTTTAACCAGCAGTTTGCCGTCTTCGGGAGATTCAAAGGTCACCACATCGCTGCGCGCCGGATCCGCCCAGCGCGCGACGCGGATCAGGGTAAAGGGGATGCGCAGATCGTACGCCAGCTTGTCCACGACAATGCGGTCACCTTCCAGAATGGATGGAATCATGGAGCCGGTAGGCACCTGGTTCCAATCGGCAATGGCGGAGCGGAACAACAGCATAACGGCAATAAACAGCACAAAGCCGCGCCATTCGCGCCATACTTTCCGCCAGCCGGACTGAGGTGCGGTAGATTCGGGTTGGGGATGCTGCATCAACGCTGTTAACTGTCTCTGGTCGCCCGTTCCAGCGCAGCCAGTTGCTCCGGCGTGGCTTCAGCCTGGTGGTTGGATTTCCACTCGTCGTAAGTCATGCCGTAAACACGCTGACGGGCGGTTTCCAGGTCCATGTTGACCTGCAGATCTTCAGCCGCGCTTTTGTACCATTTGGACAGGCAGTTGCGGCAGAAGCCGGCGAGGATCATAAGATCGATGTTCTGCACGTCTTTGCGTTCGTCAAAATGGGCCAGCAGACGGCGGAATGCCGCCGCCTCTATCCGGGTCTGCAGGTTCGGGTCCAAATCATTCGGGTCAGAGTTGTTCGGGTTGGTCACTTCAGCGTTCTCCAAATATCCGGGTGTACATCAAGCGCGTGGGGAGGGTCAGTGACGGGGTTCAACTTCTGGTAAAAACCCAATCATTTCCGTCGCTTAGAGCAGAATTGTAACTATATCCTTCATAGTCAAAGGCCTGCAGGGCCTTAAGCGTCCCGACGCGCTGATCAATCATGTAGCGGGCCATTAGACCGCGCGCCTTTTTGGCTGAAAATGACAGGAATTGATAGCGGCCGTCACGCAGTTCCTTAAAGCTGACATTGATGATGCGCGCTTGCACCCGTTGCGGCTGCACGGCTTTGTAATATTCGTTGGACGCCAGATTTACCAGTACCGGCTGCTTCTGTTCGCTGATGGCGCGGTTCAGTGCATCGGTAATCTTGTCTCCCCAGAATTCATACAGCGAGCCGCCGGCTTCGGTGGCCAGACGCGTGCCCATCTCCAGGCGGTAGGGGTGGATACGGTCCAGCGGCCGCAGCAGCCCGTACAGGCCGCTGAGGATACGCAGATGTTTCTGCGCCCATGTATGGTCCCGCTCGGACAGGCTGGCGGCGTCCAGGCCGATATACACATCACCCTTAAAGGCATGCACGGCGGGCCGCGCCATGCTGCCGGCAGCGCTGCACTGGGGCTGCCACTCGTGATAACGGCGGTGGTTGAGTTCAGCCAGCTTGTCGCTGATACCCATAAGCGAGCTGATTTCCCCGGGCGTAAATTTGCGCAGAGCACGGATTAATGCCTGGGATTCCGCCGTAAACTGAGGGTCTGTTGCCTTACGGCTGGGCAACTTCGATTCAAAATCGAGGGTCTTGGCTGGTGAAACGATGGCCAGCATGGGGTGCCTTATTCCTCTATATCGCTGATACTGGCTAGTTTAGCGCATCCCGGGTAACGTAAGCACGTGCTGGAGAGAACACCGTGAAGATGGCGGCACGCAGCCACGAAGGGCTGGTGCGGGTGACAAACGAAGACTGCGTGTTTGCGGATGCGCAGTTGGGTGTTGCCATTCTTGCGGACGGCATGGGCGGACTGTTTGCCGGTGAAGAGGCCAGCGCGGTAGCGGTGGAGGCGGCACGCCGCCAGCTGGTTGACGAAGGTGTGGAAGTGGCATCCAAGGCGGCTGCGGAAGAGGTAATGCGCCGCGCCCACGATGTGCTGATGGAATATGCCGGTACCTTGAATTTTGTCGGCAAAATGGGCACCACGCTGCTGTTATGGGTGGGCTGCGGCGATACCTCATTTGTCGCCCACATCGGTGATTCCCGCTTCTATCAGTTTGCGGACCAGCAGTTGGTGCAACTCAGTGCTGACCACACCCTCGCCCAGCGCATGGTGGATATGGGCGTATTACCCGCCAGCCAGGTGTACCTTTCACCCAAACGTCACGTCCTGACCCAGGGTCTGGGCCTGCCCGGGGTGATCAACCCGCAGTGTCTGGAAGTGGCGCCGCGCGGCCGGCTGCTGATGTGCAGTGACGGATTGTCGGACCTGGTGCGGCCGCCGCGCATGGCCGAATTGCTGGCCATCACAGATATCGACGAAGCCGCCACCGCGCTGATCCGCACCGCCCTGGATGAAGGCGGCCATGACAATGTCAGCGTCATTCTCATTGACCCCTGACCCTGAACACCGCGGCGAGGTTTGCCCGCCGCCGCAGGGTGCCTATAATGCCGGCCGGAGTTCAACTGCGTAAGTTAAAGATTATGACCAATCGCGCTGAGCGGCTGGAGATGCAGCTGGGAAACGCCATCAAGCTGTTGCATCTGCAGGTTCTGGATGAGAGTGGCAATCACAACGTGCCCGACGGCGCCGAGAGCCACTATAAGGTGGTTGCGGTTGCGGATTCGTTTGCCGGCATGACCCGGATTAACCGGCACCGCTTGATCAACCAGGCGGTGCAGGCTGAGTTCGACAGCGGCATGCATGCGTTGGCGGTGCATGCCTACAGTCCCGAAGAATGGCAGGCCCGTTTTGGCGAAGCCCCCATGAGTCCGCCGTGTCTGGGTGGTGAGGCTAAAGGTGGTGCTGAAGGTGAGATCGACGCTGAGGCTGAGCGTGACTGAAACGGAGAGCCGCCGGGTACTGACCTTCTACCGCTTTGTACGGGTGGCCTCACCGGCGCGGCTGCAACAGCGGTTGCAGACGGCGGGGGAGCGCCTGGCGCTGAAAGGCACCGTGCTGCTGGCGGCGGAAGGTATAAACGGCACTCTGGCGGGCGCGGTTGCCGATTTAACCGCGTTCCAGCAGGAACTGGCACGCCACTTTGATGAGCTGCCGTATAAATGGTCGGACCTGGAGGCCGGGAATCCGGGATTCCACCGCCTGAAAATCCGGGTTAAACCCGAGATTGTCAGCTTTGGCGTGCCGGACCTGGACGTGCATGCCACCGGCAGGCACGTTGATGCCGGTGAATGGCACGAACTGCTTGAAGACCCGGAGGTGACGGTCATCGATACCCGCAATCAGTATGAGGTGGATATCGGCACCTTCCCGGGCGCCGTTTCTCCCCGCACCACAAACTTCCGGGAATTTCCGCAGTGGGTCAAAGACAACCTGGATCCCGCCGCCCACAAACGCGTGGCCATGTTCTGCACCGGCGGTATCCGCTGCGAAAAAGCTTCGGCCTACATGCTCGCGGCAGGATTTGACGAGGTCTATCAACTCAACGGCGGCATCCTTAAGTATCTGGAAGACACCCGGGCCGGAGAAACCCGCTGGTCCGGGGAGTGTTTTGTTTTTGACCAGCGGGTGTCGGTTGACCCGCAGCTGCAGCAGGGCCGCTACCAGCAGTGTTTCGCCTGCCGCCATCCTCTTTCCGAAGCGGACATGGCCAGCGCGGACTTCGAGCAGGGTGTGAGTTGCCCGCATTGCAGCGGCAGACATTCCAGCGAGCAGACGCAGAACTTGCGGGAACGGCAGAAGCAGGTCCTTCTAGCGGAGCGGCGTGGTAGCCAACATATCGGCAAGCCGATGAAATAAGGTTGGCGTTTTCAGGGCTGGCCGGTCTGCGCATTGGGGCCAGGTTTCTCACCGCCCGGGGCCGGCCTGCCCTTATCAACGCGCTTCAGTTTTTGGTTTTTGATTTTGCAAGCCTGGTTGTTGTTCAGTTTCCTGGTCCGGGATCACAGGGCGTGAGGGTTACGGCGCTCACGCCGCCGGCCCTCCCGGCTCCCCTT
>JANQOA010000311.1 GCA_028279305.1 Pseudomonadales bacterium | reverse complement strand
CACCTACGGCCTACCGGATTGGTTTGCCAACGCGCGGCGGGAACATACCGCGGTGCGCCACGATGTTGCGCTGTTTGATCAATCCAGTTTTGCCAAATACCTGGTACGCGGGGTGCACGCCTGCGCATTCCTGAACCGCCTGTGCACCGCTGATGTGGATATCAGCGTCGGCCGTGTGGTGTATTGCCAGTGGCTCAACGAAGACGGCGGCATCGAGGCGGATGTCACCATCACCCGCCTGCATCAGGGTATCTATTGGGTGGTGTCCGCCGCCGCCTGTGTGACCCGCGATCTGCATTGGATGTCCCGGCAGCGCGGCGGCCTGAACGTGCAGATTGACGACATCACCGAACGTTACGCCGTGCTGGGGGTGATGGGGCCCAACGCCCGCCGGCGCCTGCAGCCGCTCACCCGCGCATCCCTCGCTGATGCAGATTTCCCGTTCGGCACTTCCCGCCAGATTGAGCTGGCCGGCGTGTTACTGCGTGCGACCCGTATAACCTATGTTGGTGAGCTGGGATGGGAGCTGTACATTCCCTGGGATCTGGCTGAGCAGGTTTATCAGGCGCTGAACGAACAGCCGATGAGCCACGCGGGCTATCACGCCATGGACAGCCTGCGCATGGAAAAAGCCTACCGGCATTGGGGCCACGATATCAGCGACGAAGACACCCCGCTGGAGGCGGGCTTAAGCTTCACCGTCGACTGGCAGAAAGAGTTTATCGGCAAAGCCGCGCTGCTGGCCCAGCGCGAGCGCCTGCGCAGCGGCCAATTGAACAAACGCCTGGCGCTGTTTCAGCTGTCCAACAGCGACACGCTGCTGACCCACGACGAGCCGTTGTGGCTGCTGCCGGAAAACGGCGCGCCGCGCCGGGTCGGCCATGTGCGCAGCAGCGCCTACAGCTTCCAGTTCAATTGCAGCCTGGCATTTGCCTACGTGGAAGACACAGTTGCCGCCGACCGCGGGCAACTGCTGCAGCAACAATTCGAACTGGAGGTGGCGGACCGGCGGGTGGGCGCCGAAATCAGCCTGCGCAGCCTTTACGACCCCGGCAACCAGCGCATCCGCCGGTGAGCGAGGAGTATGCCGCGGTATTCAGCGCTGACAGCCGCAGGCCGGTGGTGGAGGCTGCGCTGGTGCTCACCGCCATGAGCATCGACAACCATATCAGCCGTGAAGACCACATCTGGCATCTCTGGGTAGCCAAGGCGGATCAGGCGCGGGCCCACCATCAACTGCAGGCCTACTGGCATGAAAATCAGCCAGCGGCGGAACAGCCCGTGGAAGCCACCGTGATAGACAGCGGCTGGGCCGGGGTGGCGGGTTTCCTGCTGATCATCTGGCTGCTGCCGGGGTTGCAGAACTACACCGACGGTAACCTGCTGGCGGCGGGCCGCCTGCACGCCGCGGCGGTAGTGGACGGTGAGTGGTGGCGGGCGGTGACCGCATTAACCTTGCACGCAGACATGGCCCACATTGCCTCAAATTCTCTATTCGGCTGTGTATTCGGCCTGTTTGTCGGCCGCTACCTGGGCTCCGGGGTGGGCTGGCTGCTGGTACTGATCTGCGGCACGGTGGCAAATCTGCTCAACGCTTTTATACAACCCGGCGCTTTCCGCGCCATCGGCGCGTCTACAGCCACCTTCGCCTGCCTTGGACTGGTGCCCGCGTTCGGCTGGCGCCGCGGCTTTTTCCGCGGCCGGGGCTGGGTGCGCGGCTTTGCGCCCCTGTTTGCCGCCATTGCGCTGCTGGCCTTTACCGGCTTCGGCAGTGAACGCGTGGATGTGTTGGGACACTTGTTCGGTTTTGCCGCCGGCATCAGCATGGGCCTGGCCTGCGCGCACATGAACCTGTCGCGCATCAGTGTTGCGGACCAGCAACGGGCCGGCGGATTTGCCGTGCTGCTGGTGGCAACCGCATGGTTTTTTGCCTCAGGGGATCTCTGACAACAGCAGTTGCGCGACTAGCTCCGGCACTTCCAGCGGCAACATGTGGCCGCCCGCGAGCTGCAGAAACTCGCCGTCGCGGAACAGAGTGCTGATACGCCGGAACACCGGCTGCGGGAAAAATCCCTCCGCTGCATGCACCACCTTCACCGGCACGGCTACCTGGGGCGCGTAATCCAGCACGCCGAGACTGCCGGTGGATTGGAAGATGTGTGCTTCCAGGGCGGGGTCGCAGCGCAGCTCAACCTGCCCGCCTTCCACCTCCCCCAGACAGTGTTGCAGGTACAGTTCAAAAGCTTCCGGCGCCCAGGCGGCAAACAGCGGCTTGTCCCGCCACGCCTGCCTTGCCGCGTGCCGCGACGGCCAGACTTTGCGCCGCTTCAACGTCTGCGCCACCAGACCTTCCCGTTCAGACGAAGGCGCAACCGCGCCGGCCATACCCAGTGCCGCCAACAGCTCCTCACTGGGGTGGATGGGCGGGTCGAGCATGACAACTCGCCGGAACAGCTCAGGCGCCCGGGCACTGGCCGCCGCGGTAATAATCCCGCCGAAAGAAGAACCCACCCCCAGGGCGATATCAGCCGCACCTGTTTCCGAGAGAATACACCGCGCCACCTGCACGAGGTCGTCGATAAAATAGTCCCAACTGTAATCCTGCGGCACGATCAGCGCATCCGAGTCACCATGGCCGCGGGCATCCAGCGCATAAACCCGGTATGCGCCTGCAAGCTGCGCGGCCACCAGCGCCCAGGGTGCGCCGCACAAACCGTTGGCGTGATGCAGCAGCATCACCGGCGCATCCGGCGCGGCCGAGTCAAAACACCACCCGGCAATAGTCAGACGCCCGCCCCGGGCGGAATGGTTGTTGATGGTCCAGCGGCGGGGTTGCGCAATTTCAGCCAGGTTCATTCCGCCACCACCGCGCTCACCGCGGCGTCTTCAATGTCTCCGCGCGGGGTTTTAATCAGGTCTTCCAATGCCTGCATGATTTTCGGCCCGGCCTGGGCACCGGCAGACACCGAGGTCAGGTAATCTGCATGGGGATACTCCGCGGTGGAAGCAAAATAGGCCGGTTTCAGGATGTAACCCATGGCGTCCTGCCCCAGGCCCAGCACAAAATTGTGTTGGCTGCTGAACATCCTGCGGGTTTGCAGGGAATAAGCCGGTGAAGTCTCACCCGGATGGGTGGCAAATTCCGCGTCGCCGATGGTGAAATAACTGACACCGGTTTGCATCTGCGGCGCGTACCAACTGCCGCCCAATGCCCGCTCAATCACCCCCAACCCGATGAGCACCCGGAACCCCCAGTTTTCCAGCGGGATGTCCACCTGGGCTTCATCGTAGTACAGGGGCCGGAACGGGTTGTCGGTGCTTTCACCCAGCAGCGCCACCGCCCGGTCCGCCACCTGGGCGCCCAGACCCAAAGCCAGATCCATGCTGCGGTCACCCTGCAGCGGCTGTACCCAGCCGCCGATGGCGCCCTGCAGAAACAGGTGCTCACCGGGAAATGCCGCCGCCATGGTGGCATAAAAACCGGCCACGTAGTCCGCTGAAACCATTGTATTGTCCGGGCCCAGCACCGTGGGATGGCAGGCAAAATTTGTCAGGGTGGCCAGCAAGGTCCCGCGGTTGTCAACAAACGACATGACCGTCAGGCGGCTATCCAGCAACTCCGGTTCACTGAGATTCTGCACCCAGCCCAACGGGATATCCGCGCCGGCAATCCTGCTGCTGGCGGGAACCGCAGCGTTGACGGCTTTGTCCACCGCGTCTACTGCCCGGTTAATCAGCCACTGCACGTAGGCTTCATCGCGCCCGCTGGTCCAGAAACGCGGCCCCCAGATGCCCACCACATCCGGGCTGGCATGGGTGTGGGTGGAAGTCACCACCACCCGGGTACCGGGATGCAATTGCCGTACTCCCCGCTGGATGCGCAGCACGTCAGGGCGGGTCAGGCCAATGCTGTCAATGGTGATGATGGCAAGCCGTACCTCACCGTCGTCGATCACGATGTTCTTGATCCACAACTCGTCGTACTGGCCGGTGGACACCCGGCCGGGGCCGTAACCGCCCAGGAATGCGCCGGGCGGGGGCGTGATGCTGACCGCGGCGGCACCCACCCGGTAACCCCGTACCGGCAACAGCTCCGCTTCAGCAACCCCCGCCATTGCTGGATCCACCGCAGTTTCAGCCGCTGTTACCGCGGCGGTGCCCGCCCAGCCCAGAAGCGGTAACAGCAGCACCCGGCACAGCTTGCTCAGTACCCGAACGGACCTCAACTTTTCACCAGATTTGTCAAGAAGTATTAAGGTCCAGTTCAGGTTGAAAACACTATTTTACCTCTCCAAGCTCATATATCACCCGTTAACGCAGTGGGGTGCGCTATGCGAGGAACAGTTCGAAACAGGCTGCAGGAGGCCATCAAACCAACGCTGGGCGCGCTGGTTTGGCTGGTTTTGCTGCTGGTGTACTGGCTGCCGGCGGGTGCTGAGGCGGCTGCACAGGACATCACTGTTGAGCCCGTGGAACTGTTAACCGCTGAGGAACTGCGCGAGCTGGTTGCCCCGGTGGCCCTGTACCCGGACGATCTGCTGGCGGTGGTGTTGCCTGCCTCCACCTATCCGCTGCAGGTTGTGGCTGCGTCCCGTTACCGCACGGCGGCGGAAAGCAACGCCAGCCTGGCCCCTGACGACGACTGGGACGAATCCATTGTGGCGCTGCTTAACTACCCGGAAGCGCTCGAGCTGCTGAACAACGACATCGACTGGACCTGGGCCCTGGGGCAGGCGGTGCTGGACCAGCAGGCGGATGTGCTGAACGCGGTAAAAGCCTTCCGCGAGGAGGCTTACGCCGCGGGTAACCTGAAAAGTGACAAGCATCAGAAGGTGATTAAAGACACGGACAATACCGTGGTCATTTCCAGCGCAGACCCGGAAGTGGTTTACGTACCCTACTACGAACCCGAACAGGTCGTGGTCTACCAGCCCCGCCGGGTGTACTACTACTATCCCACCGCTTATCCGGTGTACTACTACCCGTACCACGGCTACCACAACGCATACGACCGGCACCGCTTCTGGGGGTTGAACTCTGTATTCAGTGTGTCCTGGCCCAGCTATCACATCAGCCACTACCACCACAAACACCGTAAACACCGCTACTACGGCCGTGATTATCACCGCCGGCATTTCTACCGCACGAAAAACTATCACAGCCCCCGCGCTTATCAGCGCCGGCTTTCTTACCGCTCGCGGCTGCGCCACCAGCGCGATCTGCACGCCCAGGGTTACTGGCAGCCGAACCGCCGCTACAACGGCAGCCGGCCCAACTACCGGCGCCACGGTTACCGCGACGATCAGCGTTACCGCACGCGCCGCGGCGAAACCAGGGTTATTGAAGGTCGCTCCGCGGTGCACAGGGATTTGCGCCGCGAACGCTCCGCCGTGCACAGGGAGTTGCGCGGCCAGCGTTCAACCGCGCACCGTAATGCACGCCAGCAACGTAACGCGGATCAACGCCGGGCCCACCGCCAGCAGCGCAGCGCTGAGCAACGCAGGGCGTACCGGCAGCAGCGCCAAAACCAGCACCGCAACCCACAGCGCCAGCAGCAGGCGCAACAGCCGGTACCGCGGCAGGTACCGCGCGCACTGCGGCAAACCAAACGCGAATACGCTGGCGCCCGCAGCCCGCAGAACCGGCAGAGGTTTAATCAGAACAGGGCGCAGCCCCGCCAACAGGCCGGCAACAGGGCGCGTATGCAAAGCCCGGCCAGAACAACAAGCAGAGCAACAGGCAGGCCCCAGGCGCGGCCGCCGGCAAGCACCCAATCCCGCCCCGCTGCGGCCCGCGCGCAGACCCGCGCACAGGCGCGGCCGCAGCAACGAGCGCAGAGCAGACCGTTAGCGCGCACCAAACGCAAAGGCTCCCGCGAGGGTCAGCCTTCCCATGCGCGCACGCGCAACCGCTGAAGCAGCCGTTCCAGTAACACTACGGTTAACACCATGGCGCCGCCCGCCAGCGGACACCAGAAAAAGAACGCCACGCCTTGACCCGCCAGCCAGGCGGTTACCGCGCACGCCACCGCAAAACCCGCCAACACCGTGGATAAGCGGCCGGTACCCATGCGCGCCAGCAGAATGCTGCCGAGAATGGCCCCGTACACATAGTTCGGCAGCTTAAAGGTGAGATTCAACAGACCCTCAGCAGAATAGCGGCTGAACAGCAGGGTCACGCCGAAAAATGCACCTCCCCACAACACCATTAAGCCGCGCGACGCGTTAATGTAATGCCGTTCACTGGCACCGCGCACAAGACGGCTGTAGATATGGTTCATGGTCAGGTCCGAACTTTCCGCCAGCGCCGAATCCAGGGTTGAAATAGCCGCCGCGAATATGGCTGCGATAAACAGGCCGGACAACCCGGTGGGTATCTCCGTGACAATGAAGTAAGGGAAAATCAGGTCGGGCTGTTCCCCCAACCGCTGGCTGACTTCCGCCGGCAGACCCTGTTCGCTGTAAAAAATCACCAGCGCCAGCCCCACCCCCAGGATCACCAGGTGCATGACATAAAATAGCGCCGCAAACCAGTAAGCCTTGTGCGCATCCCGCTGGCTGCGGCAGGCTTTTACCCGCTGCCAGGTACCCTGGGCGCTGCCCTGGGCAATGTTCAGCGCAATACCCCCCAGCACCGCAGCCCAGATGCTGTAACGGGTGGCCGGATCCGTCGAGAAGTCGAACAGAACCAGTTTGGCCTGCTGATCCAACGTCAACCAGGCCTGGGCCAGGCTCTGCTGCACGTTGAAACTGATATAGACCAGCGCAAACACGGCGCCGAGACAAAACAACACAAACAGCAGAAAGTCTGTCCAGATAACCGTTTTGATACCGGCCAGGGTGCTCCAGAGGATGCTGACGGCAACAATAAACAGCGCGCAGCCGGGCAGGCCCCAGCCGGTGATCACGTCCAATACCAGACTGGCGGCAAGGATCTTCACGCCGGAATTTATGATATTCAGCACCAGCCCGAGATACATGGATATTTCACCCGTGGGGCGGTCGATGCGCTGGCCGATGTACTCATAGCTGGTGTTGGCGGTGCGGCTTTCGTAGAAGGGCCGCACCAGCACCAGGGCCACGGCAATTTTGCCCAGCGCCAGACCGATAATCACCTGAAAGTAAGTGAGGTCCCCACCTGGCGCAAACACGGCGGCGGGCACCGACACGAAGGTGACCGCGCTGACCAGGGTGGCCAGGATGCTGGCGGACACGGCCCACCAGGGCAGAGTGCCGTCGGCCTGGAAAAAACCGCGGCGGCTGGTGATGGTGCCGCTGAGATAATGACCCAGCCAGGTGACCAGCAGCATCACCAGCACCACCACCCCTATGTCCGGCGCGCTCAGCCCCGTAGCCATTCCGTCAGCCCGCGTCAGTTCTGAGTCGGGGTAAACACCGGGACAAATTCCCGGTCGGCTATTTTCCAGCCCGCCGCGGTCAGCACAAACTTGTCGCGGTACTCACCCACCGCCAGAAAACCGTCCACCGGCGCCGGCAGTTTATCCGTCACCGCACCGTATACGGTGATATAGCTCACCCCCTCCGCATTGCCGGCATCGATGGGGAATATGCGGATAGTACTCATCATGTGCCGCATGGTCGGGTTGTCCGCTGAGGCTTTGGCCTGCTCGATGCGCCGGCGGATCGCCTGGCGGCCGTTAAAGGTTTCCCCCAGCACAAACATGCGGGCGTCTTCGGTAAACAGGTTTGCCACCGCGTCAGCATCCAGCCGGTCGCGGAAATAGGCATAATCCAGTACCAGTTCCGTGCACGCCGCGGAGATCGCCTGGTGCGCCGCGTCAGCGTCCGCAGCCGCTGTCAGCGGGGCCGCCTGTACCAGAGCGAGCGCCAGCGCGGCAACCAGCGGATACCTTGAGTTTGCGCGAAGGGTCATATTCATTCCTCAATCCAGCCGTACTACGCGGGTGCCGATGTTGCCCCCCGCCAGCAGGTTTACAAAAGCTTCCGGCGCGGATTCCAGGCCGTGTACTTCGTCCGTCAGGCTGAGCAGTTCACCGGACTGCAGCCAGCCGTTTATCTCCCGCCGGGCCTGGGCGTACTGTTGCGCATAGTCAAACAGGAGAAAACCGCGCATGTTGATACGCTTGTTAATCAAAAGCCCGGGAATACCCTTGGGACCGGGCTCCGGCCGGTCGGTATCGTATTGCGAAACCACACCGCAACAGGCAATGCGGCCGCCCACATTCATGCGGAACAGCGCCGCGCCCAGAATCATGCCGCCGGTGTTGTCGAAGTACACGTCTACGCCGTCCGGCGTGGCCTGCTTCAGCGCATCACGAAAACCCGCATCCTTATAATTCACCGCCGCGTCAAACCCCAGCCTGGACACCAGCAGCGCACCTTTCTCGTCACTGCCGCAGACGCCTACCACCCGGGTCTGTTTAATGCGCGCCATCTGCCCGACCAGATGGCCTACCGACCCGGCTGCCGCGGATACCATGACCGTCTGCCCGGCCTGCGGTTGGCCAACATCCAGCAAGCCAAAATAGGCGGTCAGGCCGTTAACCCCCAGCGGCCCCAGATAGTGGATGGGATCGTGCTCAGCGGGTATGGCCGTGAGCGCTGCCCCCTTGTGCACCGAGTACTGCTGCCAGCCGGTAGGCCCCATGACCCGGCTGCCTGCCGCAAACGCCGGATCGCCGCTTGCCACCACTTCACCGACACCGGTACCGTTCATGACAATTCCGCTGGTGGGTGCGCCGGCATAACTGGCGCTGCCCTGCAGCCCCGCCCGGGTACCGGCGGTAACGGCAAAAGCCGTAGTGCGCACCAGCACCTCACCTTCGCCGGGCTGTTCCACCGGCACCGTGGCCAGCCGGTAATCGCTGGTCTGCAGCTTACCCTGGGGTAAGCTGTCAATCAGTATCTGCTTATTCTCCACTGCCTCTCCTGAAATGATGGGTTACTTGGTTGCCGTCACCAGCCAGGTTGCCGCGCCCAGACGCAAGCCTTCGTCGGTGAGGTGCTCAGCCAGTGCCGTACGCGCCGCATGCAAGGCTTGTTCCCGGGTGGCTTCATCCATTTCCGCAAGGCCCCGGGCCAACGGCCCGATGCGGCTCTGGAAATCCATGGCTTCGTCCAGATTGCGCGCCAGCAGCAGGTTGGTGGTGTAGCTCTCAATACTTATGTTGGCATAACCCGCCTGCTGCAGAATGTCCTGCAGGTATTCCCGGTCGGCAAACGCAAACGGACCCGGCGCGCGGGGATCGATGGGTGTTTCCGGTTCCGGCTGAAAAGGCTGCACCGCGCGGCCGGCAATGGCAATCCATGGATTTTCCCGGGGCGCCTGCCAGCACAGAAATACCAGGCGCCCGTCATCACTCAGCGCGGTGCGGAGCTGTTTGAAAGCAGCTACCGGATCGTCGAAGAACATGACGCCGAAGCGGGAGATGACCAACTGGTGATCCGCGGTATAAGCCTGGGTGGCGGCGTCGGTCTGGCTGAAAGCGATATCGGACAAACCCTGCGCCCGCTCCCTGGCCCGGACTAACATAGGCGCGGACACATCCACCCCCCATACCGCGGCGCCCGCCGCGTGCAGAGCCAGCGAAGTTGCCCCGCAGCCGCAGCCCACATCCAGCGCCCGCTCGCCGGCTTGCGCCGCCGCGCGTCTCAACAGCTCGTCGGACAACGGCTGCAGCAGCGCATCCATGCGTTCCTGGGTCTGGGTCCAGGTGTCGCCGGCTTCACCATTCCAAAATTCAATCTGCGCCTGGTTATCCTGCGCCGTTTCTGCGTTTGCGTCCGCCAATTTAAACCGCCTCCACTTTTTCTCTAAACCAATTCAAATAAGTACCCAGGTGCCGGGCAAATTCCGGCCGCTCACTCAACGCCAGCATGTGCTGATAGGCGCGGGGGTACTCCTGCAACCCATCAGCGCTGATCAGCGCCAGCCCGGCTGTCTCTAACTGTGTTTCATAATGCCCCTCGCGCAGGAACTGCGCAAAGTCGCAGACAAAAGAAATGTCCGCAATGGAAAGTTCCGCGCCGCTGATACAGGCCGTGTGCTGCAACGCGCTTTCAATACCCGCCAGATAAAATTCATACGCTGCCTGCATGCGCTGGTGGGTGTGGGGGTTGATGTTGTCCATCGCCAGCAGGTACACCTGAGCCTCCCGGGCAAACACCAGATTTGCATCCAGAAAGCTGTCTATACGCGATGCCTGATAAGGATCATCGCCGCCGTACAGACCGCCGCCCCCGGCCCTGGCGACGGCGCGCAGAATGCTGTTGGACTCAAATATGCCCACTTCGCCGCCGGGGCTGAACGCCGCCGGCAC
The DNA here is from genome assembly GCA_028279305.1 of Pseudomonadales bacterium. Lineage (GTDB taxonomy): Bacteria > Pseudomonadota > Gammaproteobacteria > Pseudomonadales > Azotimanducaceae > UBA4421. The sequence goes on along the minus strand of JANQOA010000311.1, from coordinate 15,557 downwards.
CGTACCAAATGGATGGGCTGCCAAAAAGGCGTCACTTTTGAACAGTCTGCCGGAGAACCCGCGGCGCCCGGTGCGGGCTGCCGGGTGGTCCGCGGTGCGTTCCGCTTCAGGCAGTTCGCGGGCATCATAGTCCCACAGCCAGGTACCCAGTTTCGCCGGCTTGTCACCCAGAGTATCCACCGCTACGCCGGCAAGGTCCGCCGTAATCAGCGATTTCCATACACGCGGATTGGGCAGATAAGAGAATATCCGCAATACCGGTTCACTCATCGTGTGCCTCCCGATTTAAGTTTGTTCTCCGGCCAGCCGGGTTGTCAGCAATTCCAGGAACGCCGCCTGGTCGCGCCAGCCCGTGGCGCAGCGCAGCACCGGGCCGCTGTCGTCCAGCATGGTTTTGCCGTCCGCGGTCACCGCCACGTGCAGTTCTTCCATCTGCAGATAATCTTCAGCAAAGGCCAGATAAACCGCCACCGTGTCATATAAGACGGAACTCTGGCGCTCGACATCCAGCCCCTGCACCTGCGGCCAGTCCGCTGCCGCAGCCAACCAGTTGCGGTGATTTTCCAGCACTGCCCGGCACAAGGGGTCGTCACTGGCTTGCACGCGGGCGAAGTGTTCACCCTGCAGGCTGACCGTGCCGCAGGAATCCAGCGGCGTAATCACCTTGGGCCAGTTGGCTTTGAAGACCGCCTGACAGGCCATTGGATAAAGCTTGACGTTATATTCGCGCGCCGGTTTGGGTGCGTCCATGTAGCCCCGCCGCAGACTGCCGTGCATGCCGACAAAACGTGCATTTGCGGTCAGTTCCGGGTCTCTGGCCAGCGCCGCCGCAATATTCGGCAAAGGCCCGATGCAGACCACCGACACCTGTTCCGCACTGGCGCTGATGGCTTCGCAGATGGCGCCAGGGGCGTCGCGCAGCACTTCGCCGGCATAATCGGCCAACGTAAAGTCACCCAGCCAGGCGGCATGGGTTGGCGCGGATTCTTCCAACGGGATGCCCACCGCAATGGGGATGTCCTCGCGGCCGCTGATCTGCAGCAAGCGGGCCACCAGCCTGGCACGGTAAGCGGTATCGCCGCTGCAGGTGGTGATCAACTTGACGTCAACTTCCGGGCAACGCAGCAGAAAGGCCAGCGCCCAGACATCGTCAACGTCAAATCCGATATCGGTGTCCAGAATGACCGGTACGGCCCCGGAATATGCAACTGTCACGCCGCTTCAGCCCTCTCTTATTTACGTCTGCAAACGCAGTGCCCCGCCAGGTACCCTCACGGTACCTGCGGCAGGGTACCTTTAGTAACATGGGTACTCAACACGGAGGGCATTTCATGAACAGCAGTCGTAACAAGTACCGCATTGCCATCCTCGGCGCAGGCATGTCGGGCCTGTGCATGGCCATGCAGTTGCGCAAACGCGGCATCGACGATTTTGTCGTGCTGGAAAAGGCGGATGAGGTGGGCGGCACCTGGCGGGAAAACCGCTACCCCAATATTGCCTGCGACGTTCCCTCACACGTTTATTCGTTCTCTTTTGAACTGAACCCGAACTGGTCCCACTCCTACAGCGGCGGCGCAGAGATCCTTGCCTACTGCAAAAACTGCGTGAGCAAATACGCGCTGGCGCCGTTCATCCGCTTTAACACCGAGGTGACCCGAGCGGCTTTTGACGGCAGCCACTGGCAGGTGGAATGCGCGGACGGCAGCCGCGTGCAGGCAGAGGTGGTGGTGTCCGGTCTGGGCGGACTGCACAAACCCAACCGCTTCCAGGCGCCGGGACTGGAGACCCTGAACGCCCGCCACTTCCACACCGCAGAGTGGGACGAGAATTTTGATCTGAACGGCAAGCGGGTGGCGCTGGTGGGTACCGGCGCCAGCGCCGCGCAGACGCTGCCGGGAATTGCACCGCTGGCCAGACAGGTGACCGTGTTCCAGCGTAAAGCCGCCTGGGTGTTTCCGCGCCGCTCAGCGGAAATTTCCGACCGGCGCCGCACCCTGTTCAACCGCTACCCCTGGCTGATGCGCCTGTATCGCTGGCTGGTCTGGATACAGATGGACCTGGTGGGTGTTCTGTCTTTGCGCCGCAACGGGCTGTTGTCAAAATCCATGCGCAAGCAGGCGCTGCAGCATCTGCAGAATTCAGTCACCGACCCGGCACTGCGCAGCCAGCTCACCCCGGACTACGCCGCCGGCTGCAAACGCAGGGTGATCGCGGACGATTACCTGACGATGTTCAACCGCGACAATGTATCCCTGGTCACCGCCGGGATCGATGCTATTGAAGCCAACGGTGTGCGTGACAAGACCGGACACCTGCACGAGATAGACGTGCTCATCGAAGCCACCGGTTTTAAGCCGTTTGACATCACCGAATATGTGGAAATTGTTGGGCGCGACGGGCGGCAATTACGTGACGTCTGGAAAAACCGTATCGACAGTTTCCGCACCATGATGGTACCCGGCTTCCCCAACTTTTTTATGATGTTGGGACCGAACAGCGCCACCGGACATACCTCCGCGCTGATCATGATCGAGTCCACCGTGCAATACGTCATCAAATGTCTGGCATTAATGAACAAACACAAGATCAAGTGGCTGGATCCGGACCCGGCGTTTGTCACGAGCTACAACCAGCGTCTGCAACGCGATATGCAGAAAATGGTATTCGCCAACGGTTGCAGCGCCTGGTACACCGATGACAACGACGTGAATTTTACCCTGTGGCCCTATTCAGCCGCGCGTTTCCTGGCGGAGCAAAACCGGGTTAACCGCGAGGAGTTCCTGCTGAACTGATCAGTTCACCCACACCGGCGAGGTCCAGGCCCGTTCCTGCAAGGTGGCGTTAATGCCGGGGCGCGGCGGCTGTCCGGCGCGCACCGCATCCCAGGTCGACCAGCGGCAGCTGGGATTCTCCAATACCCGGGCGTAATAGAATGCGCGCAGGCGCTTGGTGTAGTCCGGGTCGGTCCACAGCACCTGCAGCGATGCAGCGCCTTTGTCCGCGCTGATGCTGCAATCGCTGACATCCACCGTGGCGCCGTTGTCCGGACAGCGGTGCGTCTGCGGATCGGCCTGCAGGCCGTCCGCACAGGCCACGTCATAGATTTTTTCATACTTGCGGCCGTTTTCCACCCAACCCTTGATGATCTGCAGCCGCTGCAGGGGTGCGCCGTTGGGATCACGCAGCGCCACCACGGCAAACTCCGGCGCGCGTAGCTTGCCGCGCATTTCAGCCCCCTGGGGCACCACCCCGGTGCGGGTCCAGTCTTTGCGCTGCAGGAAGTTGGCCGGAATATCATAACCCGCCGCCATGCGGATGCGGATACGGCTGCCGCTGGTGGCAAAAGTTTCCTTGCGGCGGAACGCGGCATAAATATCCTGGCGGTTGTTGCCTTCCGCCCACACCCCGGTCAGCCCTGCCGCGCTGTAATGGATGCGGTAGACCTGCCGGTAAGCCGGCACCGCCCCGGCCGCCGCCACCGGCACCGAACCCCGCCGCTCCGGCAGGGCATCCAGCACCCCCACCTTGCCGGCGTAAGTCTCCTCGTCAAAACGGGAGCCTGTATTGTGGGTATCCGAAGCGCCCACCATGCCGAACCGGTAGGGGTTAACACCGCGTTCCTGCTGCACCCGCAGGCCGGTCAGATAAGCGTCGCGCACATAACTTCCGCGCGGGCGGCTTTTCTGCCAGCGGGCTACCTGGTAGGGAAAAATTTCAAAGTCCGCCCATTCATCGTTGGGCGACAAAAAAGGATGGGTTTCCGAGGTACCTTTCACCTGGCTAACTTCAACCAGCGGTTCGTTGCGCAGGCGCAGGTCGGCGTAGGCTGCATCCATCACGCTGCCGTCCGTTTGCTTGTCATCAAACATCCAGCCGTCGGAACCGTTGGAATTATGCGGAATGGCCAGCGCTTCCATACCCGCCGCCCGCTGGGCATCCATCCAGCGCCACAGATCTTCCGGGTTCATCGATTGCAGGCGGCCGAAAATATCCTGCGGCACATTCTCATCGGCAAAGATCACATTACGGTGCAGATTGCCGCCGTCGCGGAAAGCCGTGTATTCGTAGCCGATAAAGGTGGTCAGCTTACCAGGCTGGTAGTGCTTGTTGGCCGCCGCCACGATGTCCTGCCAGGCTGAACGCCGCTCCGCCTGAGTGCTGTGCTGGCTGACAAAGTCAGCCAGCTGCGGGTGACCGCGGCCGCGGCCGGCCACCGTGCCGGGGTCCAGAATGCCCAACTCCCGCGCCTGTCCGTATAGCGGGTGTGCCGGATTATCAATCAGCGCCATGGCGCCCAGGTATTCCGCGTGATCGGTCACCGCATAAAAATCCAGCGGCTGATCAAGCTGCACGGCAAAACCCTGCGGGTGTGTAACCGCTTCCCCCTTGGCAAACCGGTAGGCGTCATCGGGGCCTGTACGGGTACCGAACGAATAAGCATCCAGGGAATAACGGGTGTGCACGTGCAGATCGCCGAAGTAAGCCTGCTTCTCCGCTGCTGACACCCCCCCGGCAACAGCGGCCAGCGCACCCAGCGCCGCTAAATAACTGTAAAACAATACCCCGGAACGTAACACTCGCCCCATCCCTGACCCTCAACTTGATTTGCCGCGGCGCAGTTTACTCTCTTGCCGCGCGCCGCACACGCGCCGGCGGCTGACCCATATGGCTGGCAAAAGCATTACGGAAAGCCGCTTCGGAAGCATAACCTACCGCTTCAGCAATACTCCCCATGCCCGCGTCGGTGGTGGTCAGCAGATCAACAGCCACCTGCATGCGCCAGGCAAGCAGGTATTGCATGGCTGATTGGCCCACAAGCTGGCGGAAACGGGCGGCAAAGGCAGAGCGGCTCATGCCTACTTCCCGGGCCAGCCCTTCCAGCCGCCAGGGATATTCCGGCCGGCGGTGCATGCACCCCAGCGCCTGACCGATATGTGGATCGTTCAGGGCCGCCAGCAGGCCGGTACTGATGCCGCTGGACAGGGCTTCACGCAGAATCTGGATAAATAGCAGATACGATAACTGCTGCAAAGCCGCCTGGCGGCCCGGCCCCGCCGAGTTACACTCAGCGAGAATCAAATCGATAATACGGCTGCTGGTGCCGCCGGCCTCGGCGGCGGCCAGCACCACTACTTCCGGCAGTGCGTCCAGCAGAGGCCATTGGGCGCTGCTGTGGAATTCAAAGTAGCCGCATAATATGCGCGTAAGCGGCAGCTCCGGAAGCACCTCAGCAGGCTGATTGATCACCACGTCAGGCGGCAAACGGTCGCTGCCGCAGATCAAGTGGGTGGCGTCGCGGGGCAGAAAGACGAAGTCTCCCGGATTCAGGGCGCGGGGTTGCTCACCCGCCATCAGCAGCCAGCAGTCGCCCTGCTGCACCAGATGGAAGGTGGCCATTTTGCTGCCCGAGGTATCCACCGCCCAATTCCCGCAGTATTCAGCCTCGGTAAATATCCCGGCGTTGAGCCGCAGACGCTGCACAATTTCCGACAGCGCATCATCGTTGCCGGGGCGGTTTTCCTTCGGACTGTCGTCAAAATGATTGTCATTCATGATCGATTGTACGAATTATGCGATAACTAGTTATATTTAGCATATATATGCCAGATACAACCCGCTAAGGTCAACAGCCATAAACACAACTACGACCAAGGAGGCTGCTATGACGGTCACGACGTACAATCCTGAACAAGGCCGGACTTTTAACGAAGTCATCGAAAACACTACCGCAATTGTCGATTTCTACGCGGACTGGTGCGGCCCCTGCCGTGCCATGGCACCCACCCTGGATGCTTTTGCCGCAAAACACAGTGACGTCAAAGTGGTGAAGGTGAACATCGACCAGCATCCGGAACTGGCCGCTGAATACGGCGTGCGCAGCATTCCCACCCTGCTGGGATTCCGTGACGGCCGCGAAAGCGGACGCACCATTGGTGTTACCAATCAGGACGGTCTGGAAGCCCTGGTGGCATAACCGGGACTGCAGCCGCGTGCGGGTGGGTGTAAGACGCCCACCCGCTTGTTATTCGCCGCGCAGGGCGGTGGTAATCGGCAACCGCGCAGCGTGCACAGCCGGAAACAGCCCGCCAATCAAACCCAGCACTAGTGCCCAGGTTAACCCCATCTGCAACAATTGCGGAGTGACCGTGAAGTCAAAAGCCACCTGGGAAAAAGACGCGTTGTTCAACGTGGATGCTGTGTAACCGTCGAATATCAACCAAACCAGAGCGCCGCCCAGCAACCCGCCCAACAGGGCCAGGGCCAGCGCTTCAATCATCACGCTGACCACCACCGGCAGATTGCCGAAACCCAGGGCGCGCAGGGTGGCAATTTCCACGGTGCGCGTGCTGACCGCTGAGTACATGGTGTTCAGCGCGGCAAATACAGCACCAATCGCCATGATGATGCCCACCGCCACGCCAAAACCATTAATTAGGGCTGTGCGGTCCTCAGATTGGGAAGCGTAAAAGTCTTTTTCCGAGCGCACCATGAGGTCAAAACGCGGGTCCGCTTTCAGCCGCGCATCCAGCCGCGCAGCGTCTTCCGGCGCATCCAGGCGCACGCGCATGGTGTTGCTGACACCGCCGCGCCGGTAGGCGGAATTGACGTTGGCCAGGTCAGCCCAGATTTCCCCTTCGATGGCACTGCCGCCGGATGTGAAGTGGCCGACCACCTGCCAGGTTTGATCCCGCACCGGCAACTGTTGCCCGACCCCCAGGCCGGCAAACTGGGAAGCGGCTTTTACACCAACAATAATTTCCGCTTTGCCGGCTTCAAAGCGGCGGCCTTCAACAATGCGCACCTCATCGCGGATGTCAAAGCTGGCGGGTTCCACGCCGCGTACCACCACGTTGGCCGCAATGTCCGTGCCGATTTTATCGATGGCGGCCACTACGTAGGTTTCCCCCGCCCCCAGTTCCACCCCCTCCATGGCTTTTATGGTGGCGCGGTCCTGGGCCGTCATGGCGCCGTTCATTTCGCTGGTGGTGCCGTCACGCATGATGATGGCCCGGTCTGCCTGCCCCGCCCCCTGCAGCGCCTTGTTGAACCCCGTGGCCATGGATAACAAGCCCACCAACACCGCGACGACACCGGCGATGCCCACCACGATGACCGACGACGAGCCCAGCCTGGACGGCAGGTTGCGCAAGTTCATAAGGGTGATTTCTTTAATCTGGGCAAACACGGTTAGAGCTTGCGCAGGGCGTCAACAATAGTCAGACGCTGGGCGGACAGCGCCGGCAGCAGCCCGATGACCAGGCCAACTATGATGCTCAGCAGGATGGCGCTGAGCACAATGGGCGGGGTGACCGCAAACCCGCCGAAAACGGTTTCCAGCGCCACCGACATACCCGGGCCCAGCAACAGCGCCGCGCCGGCCCCCAGCACGCCGCCCAGCAGGCACAACAATAACGCCTCCCCCAGCACCAGCAGCAAAACCGTGGTATCCGTAAAACCCAGGGTTTTCAGCACCGCCAGCTCCGGGATGCGTTCGCGCAGGGCCTGGGACATGGTGTTGCCGGTTAACAGAATGATGGTAAAAAACACCGCGGACATGATGATGGTGGTGATAAACCCCATGTCCCCCAATTGCCGGGCAAACTGCCGGTTCGCTTCATCTTCCGTGGCGGTGCGGGTGGGGTCCGCCGAATTTTCGAACAGCGCGTCGATGCGCTGGGCAACCTCGTCCGCCTGCTGCGGATCACTGATACGCACCGTCCACTGCCCCACCTGGTCCTTGCCGAATTCCGCCACCGCTTCGTTAAAGTACTCGTTGTGAAACAGGAACAGCGGGAAATCGCTGCCTTTGCCGTCTTCGGAGAAACTGCCCACCAGTTCAAATTCCCACAGGCGGTCGCCGTTTTCCTTGGCATAGATGGTCCCTTCAATGGGGATCACGTCACCCACCTGCCAGCCAAAACGTTCCATCAGCGTAATGTCCGCCACCGCTGAGGTGCGCTGTTGGGCAAACGTCTGCAGTGCATCCTGCGGCTGCAGATCCAGTTCGCTGTACATATCAAAAAAACTCAGCGGATCGACGGGATACTTGGCAAAAAAATTCTTCGGGTCCTGGTAGTTGCCGCCGAACCAGTTGGTGTGGGTGATGGCCTCAACACCTTCCACCGCCATGATCGGCTGCTTCTGATTCATCGGCAGATTCTCGATCTGGGAATATTTGGCGCCGACAATCAAACGGTTGGTGCCTTCTACTTCCACACCCCCGTCAAACGCCACCGCAATCGCCTGCAGCAGGCAGAACAATAGAAACGCCACCACCACCGACAGCAGGGTGAGGGTGGTGCGGGTGCGTTTGCGGAACAGGTTTGCCCACATCAGGCCCAGCAGACTCATGATGACGCTCCGGCAGCTTCCACCAGTTTGCCTTTGTCCATATAGAGGGTATTTTCAGCGTGATCAGCCGCGCGGGGATCGTGGGTCACCATGATAATGGTTTTGCCGTGGTCCCGGTTCAGGGTCTGCAACAGGCTGAGGATTTCGTCCGCGGTCTCGCGGTCCAGATCGCCGGTGGGTTCGTCACAGACCAGCAGGTTCGGGTCCGCGACCAGCGCCCGGGCGATGGCCACGCGCTGCTGTTGCCCGCCGGACAGCTCACCGGGTTTGTGTTTGGCCCGGTCCGCCAGGCCCACAACCTGCAGCGCCGTGGCAGCGTTCTGCTGCCGCTGTTTGCGGGACAGCTTGGTCAGCAGCAGCGGCAGTTCGACGTTACGCTGCGCGTTGAGCACCGGCAACAGGTTATAAAACTGAAAAATAAAGCCGACGTTTTCCGAGCGCCACCTGGCCAGCGCTTTGGTGCTCATGCCCGCCAGGCTCTGGCCGTTAACCTCAACGTCGCCGCCGGAGGGCTGATCCAGGCCGCCGATCAGGTTCAGCAGCGTGGTTTTGCCGGAACCGGACGGACCCATTAAGGCGAGGAAGTCGCCTTGCGCAATTTCCAGGTTAATACCGTCCAGCACCGGCACCACTTCTTTGCCCTTGGTGTACTGTTTCTCCAGATTGTGACACTGCACCGCAGCGGCCATAAGACCCCCTTCAGCTCCTTGTTATCAGCAGTTGCTCAGTTGATTTCCGCTACCGCCACGCCGTCGGTGAGACTGGCCAGAGTGATTTCGCTCAATTCCGCCACCACCCGCTCACCGTTATTCAACCCGGTCAACACCCGCACCCGGCCGCCCTGAATGTCACCCAGACGCACCGCGCGGCGCTTTACAACGTCACCGCTGACCACATAAACAAACTTGCCGTTGCTGTCTTCGGCCACCGCGTTACTGGGCACCAGCACACCCTGGGGGGCCGCCACCGGCTCCGGATCCGCCTGTTCATCCAGAAAAGCAACCCGCACGCCCATATCCGGCAACACGCGTTCGTCCCGTTCCAGGAAGCCGACCCGCACCCGCACGGTTGCTTTGTTACGATCAGCGGCGGGAATAATGGCAATCACCTCTGCCGGGAAGTGGTAGTCCGGATAAGCATTCAGCGCCACCTGCACCGGCTGGCCGGCGTACACCCGGTTGATATAAGACTCGTTCACATCAACCTCAACTTCCAGGGAGGCCATATCAACAATGGTGCAGATACCGGTGCGGGTAAATCCGCCGCCGGCTGACACCGGCGAAATCATCTCTCCCGGCTGTGCCGCTTTGGCGATTACCACGCCGGCAAAGGGCGCGCGAATCTGCATGTCCTGCAGAATCTGCCGCTGCACCGCAACGCTGCGCTGGGATACCACAATATCTTTTTTGGCCCGTTCCAGCCGGGCGATTAATGCTTCAACGGATAGTTCATCGCGGTCCAGATCCGCCTGGCTGGCCAGGTTGCGTTTGGCCAGCCCCTGGGTGCGGTCCAGGTCCAGCCTGGCCTGTTTAATCGACACCTCCAATTCCGCCAGACTGGCCTCGGCTGACTGCAACTGCGACCGGGCCAGTTCAAACTGGGCGCGGGGGATGCTGTCGTCCAGGCGCGCCAGCAGTTGGTCGCGCTCCACCACCAGACCCTCTTCGATCAGCACTTCCACCACCTTGCCGGTAGCCTTGGAACTGACGGTGGCCTGGCGGCGCGCCACCACATAACCGGTGGCATCCAGTACGCTGGTGCCCACAGGCTGCACCGACGCGGCGCGGGCAACCGCGGTCTTCACCGGGATAACCTGATCTGCGCCCGGCAGATCGACAAACCACAGCACCAGGCCCGCCACCGCGGCCACGGCGATCAGCGCAAACCATTTAAGCGGCCTGGGATTATCAGGGCCGGGGGCGCTGCGGTCGATTTTCAACTCTTCAAGTAACGCTTTCTTGTCGACTTGTTCCGCCATGCTGCGCTCCCGCCAAACCTCTTCTCTAACCTTACCTGGTCGAGTCTGATCCGCAAAAGGTTCTACAGTCTAGCAGGTATCCGCGGCGTAAAAATACGCCAGGGACAGGGCTGCCATAACCCCGCTGAACCGGTATATATACGGACCGGCCGGCAAGCTGCTGCCCAGGCGGCAGGCAGACGCGTTAAACTGGCGCGGATCACAACAAACCCACTAAGGAGTGAATGGATGGCATTGCAGCGGTATGTGACCGAAATGGGCATGGGGGTGGACGTGCACGGCGGCGATTACACTAAAGCCGCCAAACGGGCGGTATCTGACGCTATCCGCCATTCCAGCCTGAATTTTTTTGCCGCGTTGGACAAATCCCCCCACGACATGCAGATCACCGTGAAGCTGGGTGCCGGCAACCCGGCCGCTGTGGACGCTGAAGCCGTGGCCGCGGAACTCCCTTACGGCACGGTCACCGTGGCGGCGGAAAAAGGCGGCCTGGATGTACCCAGCGACAACGGCGCTGACCTGATGGTGATTGTCAACGCCGCCATCCTGGTCTGTTTTGACGAGTAGCTCAGGCTGACCGGTTGCGCAGCACGGATCCGGCCCGGGTGCCCGTCAGTTCATCGTTTTCAACAATGGTCCGGCCGTTACAGATGGTCGCCCGGTAGCCTTTACCCTTCTGGATAAAGCGGCCGCCGTTGTCCGGGAAGTCATACACAAACTCCGGCTGCTGCTCCGCAAGCCGCGGCAGATCAATCACGTTGATATCCGCTTTCATGCCGGCCTGCAGCAGGCCCCGGTCCTGCAACCCCAGGACCCGCGCGGGAATTGAGGTAATGCGCTGCACCGCTTCCGGCAGGCTGTAGACCCCGCGGTCCCGGTGCCAATAGGACAGCACAAAAGTGGCCCAGCCGCAGTCCATGATCTGACCGACATGAGCACCCGCGTCACCCAGACCCGGCATACACCAGTCGGTGGTAATCAAATCCTGCAGGTGATCCAGATTCGGGTTAAAGACCCGGTAGTTGAATACCGCCTGGCCGCCGCTGTCACGCACCATGTGCAGCCACTGGCGCGCCGGCTCCACGCCCGCGGCATCCGCAAGCTGCTGCAGGCTGAGGTCGTCACTGGCGTAGTCCGGGCGCTGCTGAGCCCCCAGCCAGTACATGCGCGCGTAAATTTTATCCAGCTCACCGTTGCGTTCGCGGTTGTTTTGCTCCGCTTCAGCCACCAGCTGATTGACCACCGCTTCATCGCGCAACGCCTGCAGGCGTTGCTCAAACGGCTGGCTGAAGAGGTTTTTCCAGGCTGCGGAACGCACCAGGAAGCCACTGTGCAGGCTGGACAGGAAACCTCCGGAACGGGGAATTGAAACCGCGTTGATATCCAACCCCTGGGCCCGGTATTTGCTAACAGCGGCTTTAAGTTCGTCCCCGAATCTGGCGTTAGCCCCGGTGCCGGCGCTGAACAACACCCGGCTGCCGGCTTTAGCCTCATTGGCCAACAACTCCATTTCGTAGTCAACACCTTTGCTGAAGTTCATCACCCCCTGCATCAGGCCGCCCTGTTCACCCACCCGTTTGGCGATTTCGATCAATTCACCGTGTTCAGCGTGGGTGCCGGGTACGTGGCGGCCGTCGGGCAGGTAGTGGCCGAGAAAGCGCGAGGTGAAAAAACCGATGGCGCCGTCTTTTACCGACTGCCCGGCAATCTCCGCCATGCGCTGCAGTTCTGCCTCGTTGGGCTGTTCTTCAACCCCACGCTCCCCCATGACATAAAAACGCAGGGCACAGTGGCCCACCAGCCCGCCGACGTTCACCGCCGGCTGCAGCGCTTCCAACGCATCCAGGTATTCGCCGTAGGTTTCCCAGCTCCAGGGCAGCCCTTCCAGAATGGCTTTTTTGGGAATGTCCTCGACGGTTTCCATCATGCCGGCCAGGACTTCCCGGTCTTCCGGTTTGCAGGGCGCAAAAGTCACCCCGCAGTTGCCCAGTAGGGCGGTGGTGACACCATGCCAACTGAGCGGCGTCATATACGGGTCCCAGGCTATCTGCGCGTCCAGATGCGTGTGCAGATCCACAAATCCGGGGGTGACGGTCAGCCCGCGGGCATCAATTTCCTTACGGCCGGTGCCGGTGACTTCACCCACCAGTTCGATGCGGTCTCCGTTTACGGCTATATCCGCCTGCACGGGCTCAGCGCCTGTGCCGTCCACCACCATACCGCCACGAATCACCAGATCGAAAGTCATGCTTGCCCCCTCCCACCGGCGCATAACGCGCACATGGGTTGTGTGAAATTACCTTCGCGATAGTAGCCTATCGCGAAGTGGTTTTCACCGGCGCCGCAAGGTCAGCAACACGTGGCGGTTGCACGGACGCGGGCCGGGTAGGGTCACTGACTACAGCTTCTGGATCAGATGGGCGAGGCGGTCGCTGGCGCGGCGCAGCTGCTTCATATGATCTTCTTCCGGCACCATCATCAGCTGGCCTTCCAGGCGCAGGTGGGCATAGCCGTGGATATGGCACCAGCCGAGCAGAATGTCGTTGACCAGTTCCGGGCTTTTGGCGTCCCGGGTCTGATGGGGCTGCACCTCAGCTTCGCCGCGCTGGCGCAGAATGACATTGGTCAGTTCGGTAAATGTGGAGATCACCATATCCGGCGGGCAGTCCATGTCGAAGTTGATGAGATCTGAACGGAACATGATGCGGAAGTGTTCCGGATACTGCTCCGCAAACTCCACATAAGCCCGTGCGGTGGCAAACATTTCTTCGTCCAGGTTACCGCGGGCGGCATCTATGCGCAGCTTTAACTGCTGCACCAGACGCTGGAAGCCGCGCTCCGCCACCGCCGCCAGCAGGCCTTTAACGTCGCCGAAGTGATGTTTGGGCGCGGCGTGGGAGACGTTGGCCAGACGCGCGCAGGCGCGCAGGGTAAAACCCTGTAACCCCTCCCGCTGCAGCAATTCGTCCGCTGCATCCAGCAGCGCGTTGCGCAAATCTCCGTGGTGGTAAGCCTCTCTGGCGGTCAATTCACCCCCCTTTGCTCAGGTGTTTTCACCGGGAATTCACCCGGCGTTGTCTATCTTACGCATCTTGACATCGTAAAAATAATATCTTGACACTGGAAAGTTTAGGGTTAATATCTTATCAATCTTTCCAACGTAAAGATAGGAGGTCCGGATGACTGCAGAACAAATTTTCAGCTTGTGCGGCTTGCTGGCCATGGCGGGCTGGGCGGGCCTGATCCTGGCGCCGCGCTGGTCCATCACCCGGGACTGGTACGCACCGGTGGTGGCGCCGTTGATGATCGGCGTGGTCTACGTCTGGCTGATGACCACCAACATCGGCAGCGCTCCCGCGGAGGGAAGCTTCAACTCCCTGGCCGGGGTGGCGGCATTGTTCAGCGTGCCGGAATTGCTGCTGGCCGGCTGGATCCACTACCTGGCATTTGACCTTTTTGTCGGCGCCTGGGAAGTGAAAGACGCCCAGCAGCACGGTGTGCACCATCTGCTGCTGATCCCCTGCCTGCTGGCCACGTTTATGGCAGGGCCCGGTGGGCTGCTGCTGTACTGGGTGGTCAAACTTATCAGCCAGGCAGTGCGACAGAACAAACTGCAGGAGGCTTGATCATGACCACACATCTCTCTTCAAGTGCCAGCCAAACGCCTCTGGCACCGCTATTCACCACCCACCCGACAGACACCTGGGCCCGCTTGCGCGACCTGCAGCCGCTCTGGTTTTACAGCGCCGTGGGCTACTTCCTGCTGACGCTTGTGTGCATCGCCGGCCAACTGCTGGACGACCGTACCTTGCTGGGTGTGTCCGTATGGACCAAACCCTTTAAGTTCTCCCTGTCGCTGGTGGCTTACTTTGCCACCCTGGTGCTGTTTGCCCGCTACACGCCGGCCGGTTACTTCGCCACCTGGCGCGGCCGCCTGCTGGCGGGTATCCCGGCATTTATGGCTCTGTTTGAGATGGCCTATATCACCTTCCAGGGTGCCATTGGCCAGGAGTCCCACTTCAATGTTGCCACCCCCTTCCATGCCGTGATGTATTCACTGATGGGCTTCGGCGCCACCTGCATGGTTGCCGTGCTGGTATGGCTGGCGTGGGTGATCGGCCGGCACAACAGCATAAGCCAGCCGCTGATCTTGAGTATTGTGGTGGGCCTGGTGGCCACCTGTATCTTCGGCGGCGGTTTCGGCGGCTACATGGGCAGCCAGAGCAGCCATTGGGTTGCCGCCGCCGCAACGGATGCCAACGGCGTGGCTTTCTTCAACTGGGCCCGGGACGGCGGCGACCTGCGGGTTGCCCATTTCTTCGGCATGCACGCCATGCAGGCTTTTCCCGTGTTTGCGCTGTTGTTACCCAAGCGGCTGAGCGCCAATACCGGAAGTGCGCTGGTGCTGGCTTTTGCCTGCGCTTATTGTGCCTTCACTACGGTAACCTTTGTGCAGGCGGTGCAGGGCCAGCCGTTTATGGGTTGAGTTATAACAAATCGATGATGCGGCTGAATTTCAGGGTAAATTCACGCCGCTTCTCGATGGGCCCCACCACGCTATCGTCGTCAACCTCGTTATAAACCAGATACAAACCCGCGTTGCCGCTCTGCAGCCACGAAAAGCGTACGTTGGTGGCCAGCAGGTTGGAGCGGTCGTCGTATTGCACCAGGGTCTGCAGCAGAATTTTCGGCGTAAACGAATACGACAGCCGCAGCCGCGCCACATTCACCTCAAAGTTACCGTTCTCCACCGGCAGGTCGATATCGTTAAAGTTCCACACCAGCTCTGAAGAAAAGCGCTCGCCGCCGCGCACACGCACCGTCGTTTCCACACTGGTGCGGTCGCCGCCAAAAAAACCGCCCGCTTTAACCTCGGTTTCGAAACTGAACGGTTTGCCTTCGTCGGTCTGAAACACAATCTGGGCTTCTTCGTGATCGTATTCACCGGGCAGCACAAAGGTGCCCTCATTGATTTCAAAAGCTTCCTTCACCCCTTCATGGGTGAAGTTCACGCCGGTGTGTATTTCCGTGCCGTTGCGCCATTACCAATGGCTGTCGACGTGGGTAAAGCCGGATTCCCAGAAGCCGGTGTCGTCCCAGAAGCCGCGGAACGCAATGTGCGGGCGAATCTCGTACATGCCGATGAAGTCCGCCGGGCGGATGCGGCGCAGCAGAAAAAAGTCGCCTTTCTCATAGTTGGTGCGGCGCAGGAAGCCCACCTCAGGGT
>JANQOA010000301.1 GCA_028279305.1 Pseudomonadales bacterium | reverse complement strand
CGCTGGCACCGCCGGTGTGATCACCGTGACTGTGGGTATAGATAATGGCCTTGACCGGTTTGCCGCTGTGCGCCCTCAGCGCTTCCAACGCGTTCTGCGCCGCGGCGGGACCCATCAACGTATCAATAATAATGACCCCGTCATCGCCGACTATCATGGACGTGTTCGCGCCGTGGAAACCAACCGCGGTAAACACGTTATCCGTCACCTGGACAACACGTTTTTCGAACTGGCGGCTCTGTTCATTCAGCAAGCTGGCCGCCATTTCCGGCTCCACTTGGGTACCGGCCTCAACGGCGGCGGAAAAAACAAACAGAGGGAGAAGCAGCTTGTGCATCGTCGTACCTTATCGTTTTGTTGTCCGGGATCCGGCTTTGATCCCGCACTTTAACATTAACCTGCCCCTAAACCATGCCGTTATATTTTCTGTTGATTACCTCTTCCGCAATCCGGCACAGGGTCTCAATGTTGAGCGTCCGTTGACACTTTCCCGAGTGTTTCCACACTGCATTGCGGCCATCAAGCCCTGCCCGCGGGCATCAACAGGCAGGTGCCACTTGAAGCCCGTCAGATACAACAGATTTGTCAGAAGCATCTGCTGATGCAGGCAGGCAGCGTACAGCCTGCAGTTGCTCAGCGCGGAAACCACCCATGTGTTTAAAACGGAACTGCGTTCAGGCACCCGCATTCGCTTGAATATCGAATATATCGAATCACGCAGCCAGATCCTGGCCAACCTGCACGCCTGTCCGGCTGCTCCCATCCGCTGCCGTTAACGTGTTAAAATACGCAAACAGGACGAACCACGCCCAGGGGTGCTGAAGGACTAGAGTGAAGTTGGTTCAAGCGTAGCGTCAGGGGGTGGGGCGATGAACGCAAATACAAATCTCTTTCTGTTCTTCCGCATGATCGGCATTCTGACGCTTGCCGTTCTGTGCCTGATATTGCCTCAGGTGGGTGAGAACCGGCATTGGGTTGCGTTGATCTGTTTTATCGCGGCCCCTATTGCCGGAATTGTCGGCTTCCGTTTCCGCACGAAAGATAATGGTTGGGGAGACCCGGCATTCGACCTTTCCATTATCCTTATCTGCGTGCAACTGGTACCCGGCGTATGGCATGCGGCCTTGTGCCTGGGATTGATGGTGGCGCTGGCCCCCAGCCTCAGCCTGCATCCCCGCAGCCACTGGATCTACAGTTGGCTGGGCACCGCCCTGGTGCTCGGCATGGCGTTTACCGCCTACGTGCACGGTGTGGAAAACTGGATATTACCCATTCTGGCTATCAGCGCCGTTTACCCCTCGGTGATTTATTACGCCCACTGGCAGGTCACCAGCGCCACCACCCTGCGCGAGCGGGCTGAACTGCTGTCAAGCATGAACCAACTGGCCGGCGCTGTGGCTCACGATTTCAACAACACCCTGATGAGCATTTCCGGGCACGCTGAGCTGGCCATGATGGAACTGCCGCGCAATCATCCCGCCACGGAGTCCATGGAGAGTGTGGTGGATGCCGCCACCCGCGCCAGCCTGTTAAGCCAGCATTTGCTGGCGTTTTCCGGGCGCGGCAACAATAACGGCGAGCATTGGAACCTGCAGGACGAACTGCGCACCATCACCTCGCTGCTGGCCCCGGTGGTTCCCAAGGGCGTGACCATCCAGTTCGACAGCACCCAGCCCGCCGCCTGGGTGCGCTTTGACCGTGCTGAACTGCAGCAGGTGCTTATGAACGTGATCCTCAACGCAGGTGAGGCCATGCGCAGCAAGCCGGAAACCATCCGCGTGATCCTGGCCGCGGACCGCGAACGCATGGGCTGGGTGTCCATTGCCATTACCGACACCGGCACCGGCATTGCCGAAGCCAATCTGCCCAACATCTTTGACCCCTACTTCACATCCAAGGAAAAAGGCCATGGGCTCGGACTGGCCACCGCCAAGAACATCATGCTGAAACACGGCGGCGAAATTTCCATGGTCAGCAAGGTTAACCAGGGCACCACGGTGACGCTGAAACTGCCTATCATCATCCCGCCCCACAACCCGGTCCCGGCGCCGGCCAGAACCCTGGACACCATTGGCCACGCTCTGGTTGTGGATGATGAAGAAGGTGTTCTGAGCGTTACCAGCCGTTACCTGCAGAGCCTGCGCTTTAATGTGGTGAAAGCCCTGGATGCGGAATCCGCGCTGGCACAGTACCGGGCACATACAAGAACCGCAGCCGACTTTTTCGCCGTTGTGGTACTGGACCTGAATATGCCCGGGCGCGACGGTTGGCAATTGCTGGCGGACATCCGCGCGGTTAACGCGCACCAGCCGGTTGTGGTGTGCTCGGGCTTTGATCCGGCCGGCAACGGCAACGCTAACCACTACCCCAACGTCACCTACCTCACCAAACCCTTCCGCTTCGAAACCCTGCAGGCGGCCATTTCAGACTCTCTGGCCGAAGTGCACTAAAGCCACCGCAGGGTCCGGCGGATCCCTTCCTGAAAAAGCTTGACCTCAAGTTAGCTTCAGGTATTACCCTGGATGCAAAACAGATCAACGGTGAACTTTTGCACAACAATCTTCTGGAACCGGGCATAACCGGCCTGGCCAACACGCCCAACCTGCACCCGCAACTGTGGTTTCACGGCCATCACGGTGCTGCTGTGCTGGCGGCGCATTTTATGCTGCAGGATGTCTCCCTGGCAGCCGACGTCAAGACCGCGGTGGCGGCCGCGGCCCGGCAAACCATGGAAGCCAATGGGCCGCTGTTTACCGCGGCGGAAGATGATGCCCCGGCAGTGGATTTTGCACCGGTGGCTGAGGAAATCGACAGGCACATCGGCACCCTGACCGCGGACGGCCACGACGTGATTTTTGCCAGCCTGGCGCTGCGCGCCTTCCACCAGCAGCCGTCTCTGGCCACGGAAGCGAGGGTCAACGGCATCATCACTCTCATTCAGCAGGCGCAGAATGATAATCCACAACGTTATTACGGCTACGACGACTATATTAACGAACCGGTGGACTACGGTGATGTGCCGCAATTTGCCAACCTGCAGGAAGCCGTAGACCACGCCCTGGCGGACCATGAAGTGGTTTATCCCGACCAGACCGTGCACGGCCGGCACTACTTCCTGGCCGGCAACAAACTGCACGACATCACTCACGCCCACGCCCTGGTAGAACTGCAGGCGCTGGGTTACACCAGCACCGCAGCCAAAGGCCTGGACGCTTTGCGCAAGCAGTTCCACCTGTGTGATACCAGCCGCCTGCCGTCAAACCTGCAGCCGTGCACCAGCAACGAGTTGTTGGACCCGTGGACGCTGCCCTTCTGGCAGCGCGGCAAGCACGACGCGCACCAGATCAAGCTGGCGCACGCGGTCATGAGCCTGCTGCAGCACACCGCACCGGCCAGGCGCTCGGAGATACTGCGCCAGGTATCAAAATATTGGGTGTTGCTGCCCTGAACGGCAATGCTTGCAGCCCCGCCCTAAAGGCGTATGCTGGATCATCCACTCCCAAGCAGGAGGCGCGTGATGAACCAACTCAGATCGCTGCACACCATGCCCGTGGGCACTGTGGAAATGCTTGCCATGCCGGAGACCGACGAGGTGGTTTCCCTGGATTCCCCCGCGTCTGAAATATTCACCGACTTTGCCCACAGCCGCCCGATTGTCATCGAAGATTATCTCACCGTCACCGAAGCGCGCGCTTTTATGCGCCGCGCACACGTTAAGCTGACGCTGGTGGTCGACAACAATAACCGCTTCCTGGGTGTACTCAGTTATGCGGACCTGACCGGTGAACGGTTCCAGCAGCTCATCGGCCGCGGCATCGCCCAACAGGATATCAATGTGAAGGATGTGATGATTCACCGGGAAGAGCTGCGCGCAGTGGCATTTGAAGACCTGGCGGACGCCTCCATAGGCAACGTGGTGCAAACCCTCAAGCAGGAACACCGCCAGCACTTCCTGGTGACGGACGGGCAACCGAAAATCCGCGGTATCTTCTCAGCCAGCGATATCGCCAGACGCCTGCACATCCCGGTGGATGTATCCCAGGCGCCTACGTTTGCGGACATTTGCCATGTCATGAGTGAACATACCAAACCGCACTGACGCAGACACGCTAAAGGCTTTTCTTAAGACACGCTAAAGGCTTTTCTTAGGACACGCTAAAGGCTTCTTATTAAGGCACGCTAAAGGCTTCTTATTAAGGCACGCTAAAGGCTTTGTAATAGCGACAGATTTGGGGTCAACTAATTGGCTGGAATAATTTATAACAACAGCCATGACAGACCGCCCCACGACACTCTTATTTGCCGGTGACGGCACCCACGCCGTTACCCAGCTGACCGGCATGAGCAACCGCCACGGTTTGATTGCCGGCGCCACCGGCACCGGCAAAACGGTGACCCTGCAGGTACTGGCCGAAGCCTTCTCGCGGGCCGGGGTGCCGGTATTTGCCGCTGACGTAAAAGGTGACCTTTCCGGCATTTCCCAAAGCGGCAAGCCGCACAAGGAGATAGACCGGCGTACCAGCCTGCTCGGCATTACCGATCACCAACTGCGCGGTTATCCTACCCTGTGTTGGGACATTTTCGGCGAGCGCGGCCACCCCGTGCGCACCACCATCTCCGAAATGGGTCCGGACATCCTCGCCAGCCTGCTCGACCTGAATGACACGCAAACCGGCATTCTCTATGCCTGTTTTGCACTGGCTGACGACGAAGGCATGCTGTTGCTGGATCTGAAAGACCTGCGCAGCATGCTGGCGTTTGTCACGGAACACGCGCGGGAGCTGCGCCAGAAGTACGGCAACATCTCCGCGGCTTCGGTAGGCGCCATCCAGCGGCGGTTACTGGTGCTGGAAGAACAGGGCGGCGATCAGTTTTTTGGTGAGCCGGCACTGTCGCTTAAAGATCTGATGCAGAAAGATTTCTCCGGCACCGGCGCCGTCAGCCTGCTGGACAGTGAGCGTTTACTGCGCGAATCTCCCAAGCTGTACGCGGCTTTTCTGCTGTGGCTGCTGTCCGAGCTGTTTGAAGAATTGCCGGAAGCCGGTGACCAGGACCGGCCGGTACTGGTGTTGTTTTTTGATGAAGCCCATCTGTTGTTCAAAGACATGCCCAAGGGCCTGCTGGACCGGGTGGAGCAGGTGTTCCGCCTGATCCGTTCCAAGGCAGTGGGCATTTATCTGGTTACGCAAAATCCGGCGGACATCCCCAACAACATCCTGGGGCAGTTGGGATTAAAAGTGCAGCACGCCCTGCGCGCATTTACCCCGCGGGATCAGAAAGCGCTGCGCGGCGTGGCCCAGGGCTTCCGCAATGATCACGGCCTGGATGTGCAGAACATCCTCACCACCCTGGGTGTGGGCGAGGCGCTGATTTCCACGCTGGACGAAAACGGCGCCCCCACGTCCGCGGTGGCGGCCACGGTGGCTCCGCCGGAAAGCCGCATCGGTCCGGCCAAACCGGCTGAACGTAAAACACTGCTGAAAAACTCACCCCTGGCGGGTAAATATGACACCGCCGTGGACCGCGAGTCTGCCTACGAGCAATTGGAACAACGGGCTGCTGAAGCCCAGGCGCGCCAGGCTGAGGTGGAGCGGGAAGCAGAATTGGAAAAAGCGCGGCTGAAGGCCGAGAAAGAACGTCAGCGGGCTGCCAAACGGACCACCCGCCGCACATCCTCCCGGCGCTCCAGCCGGCGTTCAAACCGCCAGAGTGCAGGTGAAGCGTTCCTCAAGAGCACCTTGCGCAGCGTCGGCCGCACCCTGGGCACAAAGTTGGCCCGGGGTATATTGGGCTCACTGCTGAAATAGCTTCACGCTGTTACAGGCTTACAGGTTTTAGAACCAGCCGCGCACTCCGTAATACAGGGTGCGGGGCACGCCGCGAGAAACCCGGTAAATCTCCCGGCCCACGGCGATGCGTTCCTTCACCTTGCGCTTGATGTAGCGCGCACCTTTTTTTACACCTTTTTTGATACTGCCCCAGATGCCGGTACCGCGCAGCGCAAGCATCGCCTGATGGTCCAGCTCGGCACTGTGGTCCAGATCTTTAATTGCTATGTTTGCCATTGTTCGTCGCTCCTTCACGTTGATCACAAATGGTGTGGACTGCGAAGCAAGGGGCATGCCAAAACGCCAGCCCCCACAGCCCGGGCTTCGGACACAGCACCCGGCCGGGCAGTGTCGGGTGCGGACAAACAAACGTTCCAGAGTGTTGCAAATTTGCGCCAACCCGGTGTCTTGCACTGAACGGGGTTAGCGACCAAAGTAAGCCGCCACACTTGAAGGACGCCGCCATGACCTATCCGGATACCCTGCCTCACGACTTACCCCGCGAGATTGCCGAAGATCTGTTTGTGGTACACGGCTGCGTAAAGCCCAGCCCCATGGTGCGCTTCACCCGCAACATGGCTGTGGTGCGCGATCACGGTGAGCTGACCCTGATCGACCCGGTACGCATGGATGCCGCCGGCCTGGCGGCCCTGGAAGCGCTGGGTGAAGTGCGTCACGTGCTGCGCCTGGGGCCCATGCACGGCATGGACGACCCGTTTTATCTGGACCGCTATAACCCGGAATTCTGGACTTTCGAAGGCGGCAAGCAGTATCCAACGCCAGCCGGGTACCACCCCCTGACGGAAGGTGCAGAGCTGCCTTTCAGCCGCGCAACCTTGTTTGCCTTCAAATACATGTCGGAACCCGAGGGCGCGATCCTGCTGCACCGTTCCCCCAACGTCCTGCTTACGTGTGACGGTATCCAGAGCTATGCAACCCCACCCCATACGCCGCACACCAACGGGCTTACCCGGTTTCTGATGCCGTTTATCGGCTTTCCCCGCAAAACCCTGATCGGGCCGGTGTGGATGAAACTGTTTGTCGAGGACCGCGACGGTATGAAAACCGAATTCCAGCGCCTGCTGCAATTCGACTTTGATCAGCTGTTAGCCGCGCACGGTACTTTTGTGGAACGGGACGCGCACGCGGAAGTGCAGCGCGCGTTTGACAAAATGTTCGGCTGACCGGAGCAGCCAGCCCGACAGGCCCGGTGCTTAGTCCAGCACCTCTTCTTCAACGCCGCTCTGTTCAAACTTCTCGTGGATAACGTCGAGGAACAGGTCACGCAGGGAAATAATACCGATAGCTTTACCCTGCTCGACCACCGGCAGGTGACGCACATGATGTTTGCGCATCAGCGCTATACAGTGCACCACGGTATCGTCCCGGGTCACGGTGACCGGTTCCCGGGTCATGATTTCCGACACCCGGGTTGTCTTGGACGTATGCGTATCCAGAATCACCTTGCGCACATAATCCCGCTCGGAAACGATACCGACCAGAAAACCGTCAATCTGCACCAGCAGCGCGCCGATGTTCTGTTCGTTCATCATCTTCAGCGCATCGTATACACAGGCTAATGGGTCCACCCATACAGCCTCCCGGGTTACATCGCTGTCCAGCAAATCTGAGACGTGATGCATAATTCCCCCAATCTCGCAATCTTCCCGAAGCCGATAGTAACACTGTTCAGAAATTTTGGGAGATGGGAATGTAAACCCCTGTTAAGTGCAATTTGCACCCGCCGCGGCGGGCGAACCCGGGCAATCAGGGTTTACGCATGATCAGATAGAGGCCGCTTCTGGGTCCCGGCAACCAGCGCTCTTCAAGCTCGAAGCCGGCGCCCTGCAGCCAGTCCAGCAGTTGGCTGGCGGTAAATACCGTCAGCCTGGGCAGCAGGCCGAGGAAATGACCGAGCGGACCAACAACCTTAAACCAGGGCACGGAGTCGCCCAGGCAGGGGGTGCTGGAAACAAACACTCCGCCCGGCTTCAGCCATTGGTGGACCTGCTGGATCACGGCTTCCACATCCGGCAGCAGATGCAGAATGCTGTGCGCCATCACCACATCCTGGCTGCCGGCCGCCAGTTGCAGGTCCCGGGGCCCGGCGACCAGGAACTCTACGTTGGCGGCACCGCTTTCCACAGCTTTACCGCGGGCAATTTCAATCATGCGCGGCGAGATATCAGCAGCCAGCACGCGTGCCACCCGGCCGGCGTGGTGCAGCGCTGTGGTGCCGGTGCCGCAGCCGATCTCCAGCACCCGGTCCGTCGGCTTAAGGTAACCGGCAGTTTTCGCCAGTTTTTGCGCGTACACGGCCTGATCCGGCACCGGTTTGGCGGCATAACGGCGCGCGATGCGGTCCCAGAAGCGGGCATCCGGGTGGCGTTTCAGCGGGGTTGTCATCACATTCATTCTAGTTGGCAAAGCGGTTCAATTGAGATAGTTTCAGCTTATCTATACGCAAATGATTCATAAATCCCCAAAAACCACATAGCTGGTATACAAAAATAGATGAACTGGCAAGCTGTCGCTTTTGACTGGAACCAGGTACGTGCATTCCTTGCTACCGCGGAAGAAGGCTCCCTGTCGGCTGCGGCGAGAGCCCTGCGGCTGACCCAACCCACCGTCAGCCGGCAGGTGGCCGGCCTGGAGCGGGACCTGGGCGTTACCCTGTTTGAACGGGGGCCGCGCAGCATGGCATTAACCGCAGCCGGCCGGGAACTGCTGAATCCGGTGCGCGCGATGGGTGAAGCGGCGCTGGGTGTATCCCTCAGTGCTTCCGGCCAGTCTCAACTGGCGGAAGGCAAGGTCAGCATCACCGCTACCAACATGTTTGCCACTTTTCATCTGCCCCGGGTGCTGGCCCGGATCCGCGCAGACGCCCCGGCTGTGGAAATTGAAGTTATTGCCTCCAATGACCTGCGCGACCTGCAGCGGCGCGAAGCGGATATTGCCATCCGCCACGCGCGTCCCCAGCAGGGCGACCTGATTGCCCGCCAGGTGGGGGGAACCACCGCCCACCTGTATGCCAGCAGCGCTTATCTGCAGCGGGCCGGCCGCCCCGAGACGGTGGCGGATCTGGCCGGCCTGGATTTTATCGGCTTTGAGGATGCTGACATTCTCGCCGCGCAACTCACCGCCATGGGTGCGCCGGTCAGCCGCAGCCAGTTCAGGCTCTATACCGCCAGCGGCACGGTGATTCTTGCCTTGGTGGAAGCCGGGCTGGGCGCCAGCGTGCTGTCACGGGATGTGGCTGAAAGCCGGCCCGGACTGGAACTGGTATTGCCCGGCCTGCCTGCCTTTGATGTCCCCGTGTGGCTGGTTACCCACCGCGAGCTGCACACCAGCCGCCGTATACGTTTTGTTTACGATCTGCTTGCCGAATGTATCCAACAGGCCGGCACACCGGCACCCGGGCTGCGCGCCGCTGAGTGACGTCAGGCCGCGGTGCGCGGCCGCAGCAGCCAGCTGCGGGTCTGTTCCACACCGGTGGCTAGATAACAGAGTGTATAAACATCACTCAGATTGGCTGACATGCGCGCCTTGGCGCGGGCGGTACTACACACCAGAATTTCATCTCCCGGCATCAGCTCTATATCCGCATCCGGCATAACCCGGCGCTCCTCGCCGCGCTTCAACATCAGCGGCACAGCGTCCATGCGGCAGCCGCGGTCACGGGCATCCCTGAACAGGTCACCCAGCGCCACGTCCTGGCGCGACATGTATTCCAGCAGCCGCGGCGACTCCCGGGTCAACAGCCGGATGGTCCAGAGTGCCGGATTAGGCTGATCGATGGTGTCGCGCAGTTGCGGCAGTACCTCGTCAGCCAGCTGCTCGGGATGCCTTTCCAGATAATCCAGCAACTCCTGGATCAGCGGCGAAATCAACCGCAACAGAATGCGCCGTGCCGTTACCAGACTGGGCTGCATGATCAGATCCGCGGATGCGGCGTTAAAGGCCAATTCATTTTCGTGGCGGTTCTGCCGCACGATCAGCTGCACATCGTCGTTGAGACTGCGGGCCGTCAGCAGTATCGCCAGATTGTCCGCGTCGCTGTTGGTGGCGGCGATGACCCCGGCGGCCTCGGCTATTCCCGCCTGCCGCAGATTGGCGCGGGTGGCCAGACCCTGAATGCCCTGCTGCACCTCCGGCGCCTGCTTGATCTTGGGGTCTACGACCACAGTGTCCACCCCCCACTCACTCAGGGACTGGAACAACCAGCGGCCCATCTTGCCGTAACCGCACAAGATCCAGCGCCCGCGCGGATAGGACACCAGGTTGCTTAAGCTGACGCCGTGGGCGCCCACCAGCCACTCGTCCAGGGTATGCAGGGGCGGCTGGTGCAGGGCAAAACCCAACTCTTTGGCAAATGTTTCAAACGGATCGGTCAGCACCACCGAGCCCAGCCCCTCCAGCTCTTCGTCATGCGCGCGGCTGGTGGAACGGCAGATCACCTCCGCGTCGGGGTTCAACAGACGGGTCATCACCGCTATTTTCAAGTTGACGTCATCATCACCGGTTAACAGCACCACACCCCGGCAATTGTCACGGTCCAAACCCGCATCCTTGAGGTTTTTCGGCACGCTGGCGTCACCCTCCAGGCCGGGCATGGGCGCCCGGTAGTCGCGCAGCCCCAGCGCCTTGATGCGCTCCGGGTCAGCGTCGATGATCACCGCGCTCATGTCATGGTCGCTCAAGCCGCGGGCCAGCAGGCTGCCCGTGTCGCCAAACCCGCAGATGATAAAAAACGGTTCGCGGATTCTGGCCACCGCCCGGGCAAACCGCGACTGCGCCAACGCCAGGGTAAAGTGGGGGTTCTGCACCAGGCGGATAATGGTACCGATGGCGTACACCCAGCCCACCACGCTCATATACAAACATACGGTGGCCCACAACCGCTGGGCGTCACTGAACTCGCGCGGCAATTCACCGAATCCGGTTGTGGTTGCGGTGTAGGTCATGAAGTAGAAGGCATGAAAAACGCTCATGGGCTGACCGTCGGTACCGGGGATCAGCACCATCACCGTGATGCCGATGGTGTTCACCCCCAACAGCACAATCAGCGGCAGGCGCATCTCGCGCAGAACAATGGCGGTAACCCTGTCGAGATCGGAACCTTTGGCCATGGCTATCTTCCGGCAATCAGGCTTTCGCTGACCAACAAAGTTACCGACACAACGTTGGCGGCCAGCGCGCCGTAAGCCAGGGAAACAATGGTACTCATGGTGGATACCGACAACCCGGCGGACGTATCGGCAAAGGTCCAGATCAACGCAGAAGCCAGCAGTTGCAGGTCCGCCACCAGCGCCGTGGCCAGCAACAGCGCGCCCACTTGCGAGCGGTCGCCGAACTTCAGCACTGTGGCCACCAGATTCACCACCACCGCGGCAAACAGCAGCCAGATGTTATGGTGCTCAGGATTGCCGATTTCCCCCATGACAAACGCAACATTCAGCGTCAGCGCCAGGACAATGAAGAAACCGAAAACCACCTTCTCCAGATTCACAGCCGCACCCCCGTACACGTCACCGTCAGCTACACTATACGCCCAATCAGCGGTTTATGAACTGTATGTCATGGTGCGTACATCACGCACGCACAGGGCCAGCACGGTAGGCACAATGACCAGCGCGGCTGCAATCAGCAGCGTGTTTGTTGCCCCCAGTACCTCGTACAGATATCCCGCGGCGACAATGCCCAACGGCGCCAGGGCAATAGACCCCAAGTGGTCGTAAGCGCTTACCCGGGACAGCATATTGGGCGGGATTTTTAACTGCAGCGTGGTATACCACAGCACGGCAAATATCTGCCCGGCAAACCCGCTGACAACCGCCGCCACGGCCACCAGGTAAACCGGCATGCCGGCAGCCAGGGTCAGCGACACGCCGCTGAAGAAGAACACGCAAAGGGTGGCAAAACGCATGGGATGGCGTGGCTGTATCTTCATGGCGGCCACTCCACCCAGCAACGTACCCACGCCGAACCCCGCGGCGATAAACCCCCAATCCACCGCCCCGCCCATCTGATCGCGGCTCACCGCCGGGCCCAGCAGGCCGTAGACACTTTCACCGGCGGCCACTATCAACGAAAACTGCAGCACAATGACCCACAGCCAGGTGTGCGCGGTAAATTCCCGCCAGCCCAGGCGCAGGTCCTGCAATACCGAAGCCGCCCCGGCGTCAGCCTGGGCTTTGGGCACCACCCGGAACACCAGCCAGGCGGAGACGCCAAACGAGAGCGCATCGATAACCAGGGTCATGCCCGCCCCAACGCCGGCCACCAACAGGCCGCCCAACGCAGCACCGCCGACCACCGCGCCGTTCCTGGCAATACCCAGAAGCGCATTGGTGGATTGCAGATCCTCCTGCTCCACCAGCTGAATGATAAAGCCTGTGGCGGCGGGCGCGTGAAACGCCATGGCCACCCCGTTCACCAGCATAAACAGAGTTAACAAAGGCACCGTGGCATAGCCGGAAAGAAACAAAAACGCCAGGCACAGTTGCGCCGCCATGGCGGCCAGTTCGGAGGTGTAAATTACCCGCTGGCGGGAACTGCGGTCAGCCACCACGCCGCCCACCAGCAGCACGACAATGGAGGCCAGGGTGGGAGCGGCAATCACAAACGAGGCATCGCGGGTGGAACCGGTGAGTTCCAGCACGCCAAAAGCCATGGCAATAGGCGCCATGGCGGTTCCGGTATAGGTCACCAGATAAGCAACAAACATCTTGCGCACGTTGGGATGGCGCAACAGTTTGAAACCCGCGCGTAGAGATGTATTTGACAAGGGTGCCCCCAAACCCAGTAGCGCAGGAGAATAACATTAACCAGGGTGTTAAAGTGGCAGTCTTGCTAGCAGCCCGCGCATGGATGAATAATCCGCCGCAACCAGGAGCAACAATGCCGCCCAGAGAAACCCCCACCAGACGCCGCCGCCGGCTGGCCGCCGCCCGCGGTGTCACCCCGCTGGTCTCCGACTTCGCGCACATCTGCCGCAAACACCCGGACCGCATCGGCATCGTTTGCGAAGGCGACTCCTGGTTTGCCTACCCGCGTAAGTGGATCGCTTTTGGTGCAGACATCAACGTTGTGCACCATATCGAAGACCAGGTCACCGGTACCGGCAAGGTGAACCTGCTGCGGCTGGCTTGCAACGGCGACGAAGCGGTGGACATGTTATCCGGCAAGCAGAAGGAAAACCTGGCCCGGGTATTCCAGCGCAACGCCGCCCATATCAACCTGGTGCTGTTTTCCGGCGGCGGCAACGACATTGTCGGCAAACGCGATATGCCGGCCCTGCTGCGCCGCCACCAGCCCGGCTTCAGCGCGGTCGACTGCATCCATCTGCCCCGCTTTGAACGTAAGCTGGATGCCATCATGCTGGCGTACGAAGAACTCGTTGACCTGCGCGACGAGTACATCCCCCACGCAAAAATCATCACCCATACTTACGACATCGCCCAACCGCGCGACAAAGGGGCGGAGTTTTTCTGGGGACTGATCAAAACCAGACCCTGGATCCACCCTTATCTGGTCGAGAAGAACATTCCGCCTGAGCTGCACCTTGGCGTGGTCCAACATCTGCTCAGCTCGTTTCAAAAGCGCATGCTGGCGTTAGGCCGGCAGCCGGGCTACGCGGCCAGGATCAAGGTGGTCAAGACTCAGGGTACGTTGCGAATCGGGCACGGTGCGGACTGGATGAACGAAATCCACCCCACCGAGGCCGGCTTTAAGAGAATCACCCGAAAGATTTACGCTGCCATGAAGCAGGCCCAACCGGGCCTGCCTGCATGGGACTAAAATGGACGGGACTAATCACGGATTGGGGCGCAGCTGACGCCTAAAACTCCAGGCGCACGCTGACGTTCCAGCTATCCACGTCGTCACCGCGGCTGTAACCAGCCCCCAGGGCAAAGGTATCGGTAAAGTAGTAACGGCCGCCCAGGTTTAAAGCGGTGTCGTCCAGGTCGTCACCCAGATCGATATAGGTCACGCCGCCTTCTACCTCCAGGTTGTCCAGCACCCGGGCGCGCAGTCCCAGGCCGGCGCTGTAACCTTCATCATCCGCATCGCCAAAACCGGTATCCAGTTCCGCATCCACGTATGCAAGGGTACCCACCACGTCGACGGTGTCGGTTAACGGCAGGTGTCCGCCGATACCGGCAAACCACTGGTCCAGATCGACACCTTGATCAAAATCCTGATTGCCGTAGCCGGCAGTCAGAAACAGATTGTCGGTGAGCTCAAAAGCGCC
Source organism: Pseudomonadales bacterium (assembly GCA_028279305.1). Classification (GTDB taxonomy): domain Bacteria; phylum Pseudomonadota; class Gammaproteobacteria; order Pseudomonadales; family Azotimanducaceae; genus UBA4421. The sequence goes on along the minus strand of JANQOA010000301.1, from coordinate 7,034 downwards.
GCTGACGCTGAGGCCGTCACCGTCCACATCCACGCCGCTGCCGTCTATCTCCGTATCGGTATACGCACCTTCAATATAGGTATAACTCATACCCTCCGCGTATACCGGGGCGCTCAGCGCCGCCGCCAACATGCATCCAAGCAGACCAGAACTTTTTAATACTGCGGTTCTCATCACAAATCTCCAATTCTCCAGAATTTATTGTCAAGCGGCCGGCCGGTTGAGCCAATTGTTAGCATCCGCCAGCCGCCACGGCCCACCTTAGTGGGTCTGCCTGAACCGCTGCTTAACACACGTTGTTCCCGGTCCGACACCGCGGCTAGAATCCACCCATGAATACCTGGATTGCCCTGTTGAGAGGTATCAATGTAGGCGGCAAAAACAGGCTGCCGATGGACACCCTGCGCAACCTGCTCGCGCAGCAGGGCTGCGAACACATCAGGACCTACATTCAGAGCGGCAATGCCGTGTTCAGCGCCGCTGAGTCCGATGCGGAAAAGTTATCCGGCCGCATCTCGCTGGCAATTGCGCAACAACAGGGATTCCAGCCGCCGGTGATCTGCCTGCGCACGGCGGACCTGGAGCAGGCCGTGCGCAATAATCCATTCACCCGGGCCGGGCAGGCGCCCCCCAGCTTGCATGTCTACTTTCTCGCCGCCCGGCCGGCCGCTTCAGCGGCAGCGGCGCTGGACAGGCTGGCGGCCGGCAACGAGCGCTGGGCCTGGGGTGAAGGGGTGATGTATCTGCATGCCCCGCACGGGGTCGGCCGCTCGAAGCTGGCCGGAGGTGCTGAAGCGGCATTGGGTGTGGACGCCACCGCGCGCAACTGGAAGACGGTGAATAAGCTGCTGGAAATGGCAAAAAGCTGAGTTTGCGGTTTTTTTCCGTCAGCGCCTGCGCCATACTGACTGCCGGCTGTACGTCCCAGCCTCCCCCCTCCATTGGGAAAGTACCCACCGTGCCGGACGCCTCACTCATCGAACCGCTTGTTCGAGCTAACACATAAGGAGGGATTGTGCTAAACGCTCGCAATAGGAGGTTTATCATGAAACTCGACGTACCCGTCTATAAGCTGAAGCGTCAAGCTAGAATTCTGGCCCGCGAGGCGGACATCCCATTGCACGCTGCCCTGGACCAGATTGCAGCAAAACAAGGCTTCAAACGTTGGAGCCTGCTGGCCGCACGCCTGGCGGCGGGCAATCCCGCCCAGCATGTGCTGCAGGAGCTGGCGCCGGGCGAGCTGATGCTGGTGGCGGCACGCCCGCACCAGGGCAAAACCCTGCTGTGCCTGGAACTGGCGGTGGCGGCCCTGAACGCCGGCCGCCACAGCGCGTTTTTTTCCCTGGAGTACACAGCAGCGGACCTGTCCGCCTGCCTGCATGAACTGGAGCAGGACCCGGCTGAATTCCAACAACGCTTCGGCGCGCGGTTTACCTTTGACTGCAGTGACAGCATCAGTGCGGATTACATTGCGGCAGCCCTGGCGGAGGCGCCGGAGGAAACCCTGGTCGTGATCGACTATCTGCAGATCCTCGACCAGCAGCGCCGGCATCCGCCGCTGGCCGAGCAGATGCGCGCGCTGCAGACATTGGCCCGGCAGCGGCGCCTGAACATGGTGGTGATCTCTCAGGTCGACCGCCGCTTTGACTGCGCCGGCGGCAAACCGCCCGGCCTGGCGGACGTGCGTTTGCCGGACCCGCTGGATCTGTCGATGTTTAACCGGGCCTGTTTTCTGCATAACGGTGAACTCAACACGATGGCGGTTACCTGACCGCCTGCAACGCCTGTTCGATGGCGCGCCGGTTGGCCGGCTGCAGTTCCACTATCGGCAGCCGGCACGCCGCTGAGCACAACCCCAGCAGCGCGCAGGCATACTTCACCCCGGCGGGGCTCGGTTCGGCAAACAGCGCCAGGTGCAGAGGCATAAGCTGCTGATGAATGTCCAGGGCGAGGCGGTAGTCGCCCTGGGCACAAGCTATCTGCAGGCGGCTGCACAAGCGCGGCGCTACGTTAGCGGTGACGGAGATGCAGCCGACGCCGCCCTGGGCGTTATAAGCCACCGCGGTAGGGTCTTCCCCGGACAGGAAACAGAACGGGCCGTCGATCAGCAGCCGTTCACGCACCGGCCGGGACAGATCACAGGAGGCGTCTTTTACGCCAACAACGGTGCTAAGGCCGGCCAGCCTCGCCATGGTCTCCGGCAGAATATCCACCACCGCCCGCGGTGGTACGTTGTAGGCCAGCAGCGGCAGTTCCGCAATTGCATCCAGCGCCCGGAAGTGCTGGAAAATACCTTCCTGGCTGGGACGGTTGTAATAGCCCACGGCCTGCAGGGTGCCGTCCGCGCCAAGGCAGGCCGCCCGGCGGGTCATCTCAATCGCCGCGCTGGTATCGTTTGAACCGGCTCCCGCTATCACCGGCACCTGGCCCGCCGCTTCCTGCACCACAATCTCTATCACCTGGTGGTGTTCCCGGGGCGTTAACGTGGCTGATTCACCGGTTGTACCCACCGGCACAATGCCGGAGGTGCCCGCGTCCAGGTGCCACCGCACCAGCCGGCGCAGCGCGGGTTCGTCGATACCGCCGTCGGCAAACGGCGTGACCAGAGCCACAATGGATCCGCTGAACATAATTGTTCTCCTTTGTCAGGGCGGCAGCAGCGGAATCCAAAGCATAAAAAACCCCGGAAGCCGCTGTAGGCTGCCGAGGTTTTACTGATGTTAAGTGTTAGACCTGTTCCCTACACGCAAGCGTCCGCACGCGCCTGTTTTTTGGCAACAGGTTTGTTCAGGCTGGAGGGCAGTGGATATGCGGTCATAACGCACGCACCCTATGCGGGCAAAGGTCCAAAGTCAACCTCCATGCGGCGGCTGGGCCTGACAATCGGCAGATACTCAAGCTCAAAGTCCACCCGGCCCGGCTCCAGCCGGCGGCTCAGCAGCAGGCGGTACAGCATGGCTTTAATTTCCATGTACGCAAAATGCATCCCCAGGCACATATGGCTGCCTTTGCCGAAGGGCACAAAGGCAAAGGCCGGCGCTTCCGCGGCACCCAGGAACCGCTGCGGATCAAAGCGGTCCGGCTGAGGATACAGTTCAGCATCAAAGTGGGTGATCTGGGGCGCCAGCAGCACCCATGCATTGGCTGGAATCGTGTGGCCCTGAAATTCAAAAGCATGCAGCGAGCGGCGCGGCAAAAACTGAATCGGGGCATACATCCGCAGCGCTTCTTTGCATACGGCTTCCACCACCGTCAGGCGCGGCAACTGTGCATACGGCAGATCCAGGCTGCCGCATTCCGCATAAACCTCCCGGCACTCCTGCCGTGCGCGGGTTTGCCATTCCGGGTGTTCCGCCAGCAGCCAGAAAATAACCGCCAGCGAGGAAGCCGTGGTGTCGTGGGCGGCAAACAGCAGTCCAAACATATGGTCTATTACGTCACGGTCACTGAGCATGGCACCCTGCTCATCGCGCTGGTTGGCGAGCTGGGTGAAAAGATCCTCACCCCGGCGGCCGCGCCGGGTGTTCAGCAAATCCTGCAACCGGGTACGCAAACGGTCCCGGGCCCGGCAGGCGCGCCGGTAGCGGCTGCCCGGCAACGGGATACGCAAAGCCATGACGTTGCTCAGCACCAGATTCAGATCCCGGTTCCACGCCGTGTTATCACCGCCGTCCCGGCCCTGTGCATCGCCCGCGCCGGGACCAAGACCCGCAAACACCGCCACCGCGATGTCCAGGGCCATCTGTTTGGTGCGGGCGTAAACATCCACCGGCCCGTTATAACCTTCCACCGCTGCCGCCAGAATCGGCTGCATCTGCTGCAGATAGCGGCGCAGAGCGTCAGGCTTAAACAGCGGTGTCATCAGGCGCCGGTGCAGCCTGTGATCCTCAAAGTCGCGCACCAGAATATTGCGGCCAAAAAACGGGCGCACCACATCCCAGCCCAGGCGGTTGGAAAAATTCTGCCCGCGGTCCAACAGCACCGTTTCGTTGGCCTGCGCACCCACCATCACCACCGCGCGGCTGTTACGTAAAAAGCCCATGGTGAAGCAGCTGCCATAGGCTTTTGCACATGCAAGCAGATAGGGTCTGGGGTTGGTCCCCAGTTGTCGCAGATTGCCCAGCAGCCAGTGCCCGCGGGGGCCCGGCAGGCTGCTGAGGTCGCGGCAGGGCCGGGCGGGCAAGGCGTCGGAAGCCACCGGCACCGGCTGCAGAGTTTGAAGCGGCTGGCTCATGTATTTGCTCCGATAGGCAGTCCCGTCTATTATCCGAGCACTCGCTCAGGTTTAATACTCGGATTCATCCATGACCGCCGCCGGCCCCACCCAGACCGCATTTTCACCGCGCAAAAGGCCCACCCAGGCCCGCGCCAAAGCCACATTTGACGCCGTTCTGGACGCCGCCGCTCAGATTCTGCTGCAGCAGGGCTACAGTGCCGCCAGCACCAATGCCATTGCCGCCCGCGCCGGCGTCAGCATCGGCTCCCTGTATGAGTATTTTCCGGGCAAAGAGGCCATCTTCGCTGAACTGCGCCGCCGCTACAGCCTGGCGCATTTTCATCAGCTGACCACACAGCCGAGACCCGCGGAACCGCGCAGCATGCTGCGTTATCTGGTCACCACCCACATCCGTTACATCCGCGATAACCTGCCTTTGCACGTGGCGCTGGAAAACGAGGTGCCCCGTTCCGCCATCGCTGACGTTGAGTCCGCCATTCTGCAGGAGTACATTCCTCTGTCTAACGCATTTCTCAACGAACACCGCCAGGCGCTGCGGCCGCAAAACGATATTGCCTTTGTCACCGAGCTGCTGATGCGCGCGCTCACTGCCACGATCAATGACTACGCGTTGCGCTCACCGGCCCGGCTGCAGCAGCCGGAACTGACGGAAGCGTTAATTGATCTGTTAGGCCGGTATCTGTTGCCGGAACCTTCCGCGCCAGGACAACCGCAGCGGTGACCGCAGCAGCGCAATCCACAGCACCAGGAGCAGACCCGTGATATCCCCCGAATACATCAGACTGATGGCGGCCTACAGCCATTGGCAGAACACCGCCATCAACAACGCGGCGGAGATGCTGTCCGACAGCCAGCGCCGCCAGCAGCGGCAACTGTTTTTCGGCTCCATCCATGCCACCGTCAGCCATCTGCTGTGGGGAGACCAACTCTGGCTGCACCGGCTGGCGGGCACACCGGCGCCCGCCGCACCGGACATTCCGAACTCGCTGACTTTGTATGCAGAGTGGACCAGCTTGCGCAGCGCCAGAGAAGAAACGGATCAATGGATGCTGGATTGGGGCCGCCGGGCGGACAGCCGGGACCTGACGGGAGAACTCAGCTGGTTTTCAGGTGCCGTGCAACGCCAGATCAGCCGGCCGCGTTGGGTCTGCGCCATCCAGTTGTTCAACCACGGGACCCACCATCGGGGACAGGTGCACGCCGCCCTGACTCAGGCGGGCGCAAAAACCACGGACACCGATGTGCCGTTTATGGACAGCCCCCAATTCCCCTGGTGAAGCCCGGCACCACTCAACGTAAGCGGGCCATGGCGTAGACGTCGGCGTATTGCCCATCCCGGTAGGCGTACTTCCTGTAGGTGCCTTCCACCTCAAAGCCGCAGCTTTTATACAGCCGCAGACCGGGCTCGTTGTCGGTGAACACCTGCAATTCGATACGGCGCAGGTCCATCCAGTTGTCCGCGCGGTCCAGTACCGCCGCCATCAGCGCCTGTCCGCAGCCTTTGCCCTGCCAGTCGTCATGTACCGCCATGGCAATTTCCGCCGCGTGACGGCGCCGCTCCGAAGTCATTGTCCACATGGCGATGTTGCCGACCACGCGCTGGTCCATACACGCCACCAGGCGGACCATGCCCTTGGGTTCCTGGGCGCCCCTGACTTTCCAGGCATGCAGCGACGGATACGGTAGCTGCAGAGTGCCCCAGATCACTTTCGGCTGTCTGTAAACGTCATGCAACGCTTCAGCGTCTTCGGGTTCCTGGCGCCTGACCTGGACTTTCATTCCAACCTCCGCTCAACCCCGGGCTATCCGCCCTGTTTCGATTGCAGGTAACCTGCGCCGCAATCATCCAACGTCGGGCATTCGCACTGCAACAGCTTCTCCAGCACACCCAGGGTATGCTGCGCCGTCAGGATAGCCTGCTGAATTTCGCCGCGCTTATTCCGTACCACCTGCCGCCAGCGCTGAGGAGCCTTGCGGTCAGCAAACTGCTGCAGCAGCATATGCACTTCAGCCACCGTGAAGCCCGCTTGTTGGGCAAGCTGGATAAAGCCGATGCGGGCGTCGTCAGCCGGGCTGAATACACGCACGCCATTAATGCGGGGGACGTTGCCGAGCAGCCCCTTGCGTTCGTAATAACGGATGGCGGACGCGTTTATATTGTGTTTTGCCGCCAGTTCACCTATGCGCATGCTTACCGTCTCAACGCTGCCAAACGCTCTAACTTAGCGCTTAAACCGGGGTTTAAGTCAAGGCCGCGGCGTTAAAGTTTACCCGCCAGGCCCAGCGCCCCAGCAACAACACATAGGCCAGGCTGCTGGCGGCGATCAGCGCCGCGAGTATGCCGGTCAGGCCGTACCCCTGATATTCCACCAGCCAGATACCCATGGCCGGCGCCACCCCGACAAATGCCGCGGTGCGGGCAAAGGTCGGGAACCAGTGTTCCCCGGCCGCGCGCAACGCGGGATCCACTACCATCTGACCCAGATCCGGGATCATCAGCAGCGCCACCAGCCACAGGCTGGAGGCAAGCAATAAAACTATCCCGGGTTCGCCGGTAAACAGCCGGGCCACCTCGGTGTCGAACAGCACACACAACGCGCCAAGCACAGCGAACAGCGCTGTACTGAGGGCAATCGCAAGCCAGCCGATGCGGCCCGCGGTGCCGCCCGCCGCCCCGTGCCTGGCAATCAGCACCGCAGCAGCGCTGCCCAAACCCGGCGCCAGCATGCCGATGAATGTCAATAGACCTCCGGTGGCGAGATTCATGGCCGCCAAGGCATCACCGCCAATTCTGCCG
>JANQOA010000262.1 GCA_028279305.1 Pseudomonadales bacterium | reverse complement strand
GTCGGCGCTGAGCTGGTTGAGGTATTTGCGGAGACCCGCCGGCGCAAAGATAACTTCTGACCGTCAAAGGCCGTTGCACACACAAGACGGTCAACGGCGGGACACCCTGCAGCAACAGGGTGCCCTGTACGCCCTGGCCGCCTACACCTTCTGGGGCGTAGCGCCGGTCTACTTCGTCTGGGTGGCGTTTGCCGAGCCGCTGGAAGTGCTCGCGCACAGGGTACTGTGGGCGCTGCCGCTGCTGGCCGCGATGGTCAGCCTCAGCCGCACCTGGACACATTTGCGCACCTTGCCGGCGCCGGCGTTCCGGCGCCTGGCCCTCTGTGCTGTGCTGCTCAGCATCAACTGGCTGACGTTTATCTACGCCATCCAACAGGAACGCATTGCGGAAACCGCGTTGGGCTACTTTGTAAACCCGTTGGTGAGCATTCTGCTGGGCTGGATGTTCCTGGGTGAGCAGATGCGCCCCGTGCAGTGGCTTGCTGCGGGCCTGGCGGGCCTGGGCATTATCACCGAGCTTATGGTGACCGGCCAGGTCCCGCTGCTGGGCCTGCTGCTGGCGTTTTCCTTCGGCTTCTACGGCCTGGTGCGCAAACAGACCGAAGTGCCCGCGGCATTGGGTCTCGGCATCGAAACCACATTGGTGGCGCCGCTGGCCCTCATTTATCTTCTGGTATTCCACACCGGCGCGGCGGCACCCGAACGCACGAACAGCGAACTGGCACTGCTGGCCCTGGGCGGGGCGGTTACGGTGTTACCGCTGGTCTGGTTTGGCGCCGCAGCCGCGCGGCTGCCGTTGACTATTCTGGGTTTCTTCCAGTACCTGGCCCCGTCCATCAGTTTGATAATTGCGGTTGCTGTCTACGCCGAGGTGGTCACTACGGCGCGGTGGATCAACCTCGGGTTTATATGGCTGGGGTTGTTGGTGTTCTCTTTAGAGAGTGTCTACGTAAATCGTTCGCAGAAGCTAGAGGGATTTTGAGGAGTTGTTCTATGCTGCCCGGGCTGCTTAGTGAATAGAGGTACTGCTCATCCGGCCGGTTACCGAATAACTCAGTGGTTCCGGGACGCCGTAAATACATCCCTGTAGGCTGTGGCGGCGACGTCCTGTCGCCGACACCCCGAAACCACTGAGTTATCCGTCCACCGGCCTGTTGTGTAGATACCCTGCGGGAGTATTGGCTACATTTGAACTTCCACAGTTTCCTGGTGCGCGTCTAAGCGCTGAGTGGCAGATCCGTGTGCGTTGCTGCTGGGATGTCGCGGTACTTCATTGCAGGTTGCTATCCCAATGATTTCGTTCAACGCCAGGGTGTAACAAAACTCCACCAGTGGAAGTGTGTTTTTGGCATGGCGGTGATGCGAGGGCTGCGTGTGAATAGCAGAGTTTCAGGACCGTCGCCGACAGGGATGTCGGCGCCGGAGCCTACAGGGATGTATTCACGGCGTTCCTGAAACTCTACTGCTATTTACAAAGCAGCCCGGACACAACTGAACACCCCAAAAACTCCACTTACATACTATCCCCCGCTATTTCATCCGCCGCCATCATCGCCTTCTGCAGTGACCCAACCGAACGTATCCAGGGTGAATGCATATCAAATGGAGCCGGTAAGTCGCGGCTGGCCTCTTTAGCAATTTCGTAAGTTTCGTAAACACCCAGAATCAGCACGTAAAAGAACTGCTCCTTGGCCCAGACCCGTGCGGCTGACATGCCGTCTAAGCCGTGTTGCTGGGCATACTGCTCCAGACTCTCTTTCTCCGAAACACTCACCAGTTGTACAACCCAGTAGGTGGCGGGCAGGTCCAGGATGGCGACGGGATTGTCGGGTTTGTAGGACAGGCGGACGTGTTTGGGTACACCTGACGGCTGTGCAGCCTCTGTTGATGGACTTGTCAGGTTGACCGGCTGCGCCGCGCTCACGGGCTCCGGCCGCTCAACCCCCGGGGCAGCCGGCAGGGAACGGGCATTGGGGGCGGGCGCGGCAGCTGGAGATGATGATGAAGATGAAGAAGATGAAGAAGGCAAGCGGCTCGGTTGCGGGTTGGCGGCCAGCGCTTCGTCCTGCACACATTCCCAACCATCCTGGTCGGCGCCGGTCTGGCAGAACCAGGGTGTACCGGAACCGCCTGCTACGGCGGGCTCGTTGGAGCGCACGGCGCCGCTGCTGGTGGCGTTACACCCCGCCAGCACCAGGCTGAACAGACAGAAAATAAGCAGCTGAATCATAGGCATATTACTTTGCGCCACCCGGCTGGCGGTGTAAAGCACTTCACCCCGGATGGGGGTTGCCTGTGGGTGTGATTTCCCTTAGCGTTGGCCCCGCTGTAACGCAGTTGTCATAGCCCGCTGGCTGAATGGCAGCCGCTGCTGCAGCCGTATTTTGTTTGGATATGGGTTAACAGACGTATGACCGCGACATTGTCCGAATTTGATAGAGTGCCGCGCATTCTGCGGCTCAACATTGCCGGTCAGCCGGTTGAATGGGTGAGTTGGCAGGATGCCGTTTGCCTGTATGCCAGGGATATTGTGGTGTGGACAATTGGTGATCCGGTGCTGCGCATCCGGGGCGGCCACAACCGTTTCGACAGCATGCCCAGCAGCGTTGACATTCACAGTATTATCGCCTGTGACGGCCGGGTGGTGGTAAAACACCAGGCTGTACCTCCTTTGACCAACCAGGCGCTATTTGTGCGCGACCAGAACACCTGCCTTTACTGCGGCAAGGTGATGCCCGACGGTGACCTCACCCGGGACCACGTGCTGCCGGTCTCACGTGGCGGTGAAGACTTGTGGGACAACGTTGTGGCGGCCTGCAAGCGCTGCAATCACTTCAAAGGCAACCGCCTGTTGCCGGAGTGCGGCATGGAGTTGCTGGCGCTGCCCTATGTGCCGAATTTTGCGGAGTACCTGGCGCTGATCAACTCCGGCAGGATTCTGGGTGACCAGATGGATTTTCTGCGCAAGAGTTTCAGTTCCGAAAGCCGCCTGCTGCACTGATGCACGCTTAGCGGTTGCGCGGCTTAGGGCTCTGCCCACTGTGAGCCGGCTGCCGCCAGCAGGTCGCTGACAACCAGGGTCAGGCGCTGTGCGGTTTGAATGTGCAGAAACTCATTGGGTCCATGCGCATTCGACAGCGGTCCTAACACGCCGGTAACCGCAAACTGGGTATCCGGGTAAGCATCCCCCAACATCTTCATAAACGGAATGGTGCCGCCCATGCCCATGTGCATGGCCGGTTTGCCGAAGTGCCGGCTGGAAGCCTGTTGCAGCGCTGCCGCCAGCCAGGGTTGCTCCGCGGGCGCGCACCAGCCGGTTTGCGGCGTCTCCAGATCAAATTCTACCCGGGCACCGAATGGCGGGTCACGCTCCAGCTCAGCTTTAACAGCCGCCCCTGCGGCGGCGGCGTCCAGGGTAGGCGGCAGCCGGAATACCAGTTTGGCCTGGGTGCCGGGCCGCAGGGTATTGCCGGCATCTTTGATGTCCGGGGCGCCCGCCAGGCCCACAGTAGCCAGGCTGGGCCGCCAGGCATTGTTCAGCAGCAGCTGCGCCGGATTATCGTTGTCAGCATGGGCGCCTTGCACCCACGGGAAGCGGCTGCTGATCCCGGGGCCCAGCACTTGTGCCACATGGTCAGCTGCCGCGGTCGCCTCAGCGGGAATGTCAACATACAGACTTTCGTGTAAACGGCCGTCAGCGGTGCGTTCGATGCGCTCCAGCAATTGCCGCAGGATAAAAAAAGAAGATGGCACGATACCCCCGGCCGCGCCGCTGTGCTGGCCTTCGGTGAGTATGTCGACCTTGAGCACGCCGGGCAGCATGCCGCGCAGCGACGTGGTCATCCACAGCTGGTCATAGTTTCCGCACTCAGCGTCCAGGCAAACCACCAGTTGCACATTACCCAGCCGTTCCGCCAGGTGCTCCACGTAGTAGGGCAGGTCGAAACTGCCGCTCTCTTCACAACCTTCGATCAGGATCACGCAACGCGGATGTGCTTGCCCCTGCTGTTGCAGCAGTTCAAGGGCCAGGGTGGAGGCAAATACGGCGTAACCATCGTCGGCACCGCCGCGGCCGTAAAGCTTGCCGTCCCGCAGTACCGGCTGCCAGGGAGACAGTCCCGCCTGCCAGCCGTCGAATTCCGGTTGCTTGTCATAGTGCCCATACAGGAATACCGTTGGGCTGTCCGGGTTATGGTCCGCTGCGCCGGGCACCTCGGCAAAAAGTACCGGGGTGCGGCCGGGCAGGGTGACGATATCCAGCTGCAGTCCCTGCACCGGGCGCTGCGAGGTCCAGCCATGCAGCAGCTCCACAGCCTGCTGCATATAACCGGTTTTCTGCCATTGCGGGTCAAACATAGGGGATTTGTTGGGGATGCGGATGTATTCGCACAAGGCGGGAATCACGGAATCCCCCCACGCCTGTTCGACATAAGCCGCCGGGTTAAAGGCAGTTGTCATCGGAACCCCCGAATACAGTCGTAACCGTACAACCAGTCGATTTTTTGCATGGCAATTTCCGGTAGAAAACGTGTACTGAACGCCAGGTTCAGGTTGTGCAGCAGTCTGCGCGCGGCATTGGTCTGGCGCGACTGCTGTAGCTGCTGGACCGCGGCGCGGGCTATCCTGCGCACCCGCGGACGCCGGTAACGCTGATACTGCGCCAGCCCATCATCGATGTCCTCTTCATAGTTTTCCAGCATTCTGCTTAACACCCAGGCATCTTCCAGCCCGAAACAAAGGCTTTCCCGCAGCACCAGATTGGGGGTGTAGCAGGCCTGGCCCAGGTACACAACCCTGCCTTCGTACCAGTGTTCGCGCACCTGTCCGGCTGCGGGGGTCTGCAGCGGTTCGGGTGGTTGAGGCTGATGCAATTGCGGGTGCCAGCGGTCTGCGCCGGCGGCTGCGGGGTCGCGCAGGTCTGCGCCGGTAAAATAGAAATGATGGGTGTGCGCGGGGGTGGAAAATTGCCAGGCGGTCACATCCGCGGCGGTCCAGGTGAGGTTTGCCCTGGCGGTTTGCTGCTGGGGGCTGCAGGCATACCAGAGACTGTGCTCACCGGGCGTGACCTGTTGCGCGGCGCCTGTGGCCGGCAGCGGTTCAGTGACCAGCACCACCGCATGGTGCTGCAGCAGCTGTTCCAGTCCCGGGAAAGCGTCGGCATGTTCGTCCCCGCGCAGCATATTTAACAGTACATCCGTTTCGATGTTCAGGTGCGGGGCGTGGTGACGCTGGCGCACAAATTCACCCAACGGAAGCTCGGAGATCAGATAGCCGGAGTGGGCCAGCCGGACCTGCTCGCGGTCCGGTGTCCAGGCCAGGTTGGTCAGCGGTTCCGCGCAGTTCAGGGCGTGCAGCACTTTGGTATGCGCAGCCGGCAGGGTCATGGCCGGCGGCCATACTGCAGGCTGCTCAGTTGCCAGCACGGTGACGTCGTCAAACCCCGCCAGCCGGCAGGCGCGGTAGGCGGCCCAGGCGGTGACATCGTTGCCGACAATGGCAATCGGGTACACGGTCAGTGACGCCGCCAGCGTGTGCCTTCGCGCAGGTCCTCCAGTTCTATGCCCGCCTCGGTGAGTTGCTGCCGTATTTCGTCCGCCCGGGCATAGTTTTTGTCCGTGCGCGCCTGATTACGCTCGTCTATCAGTGCCTGGATCTGGTTGTTACTCAGCAGGGCAGAGCCTTCGCCCTGAAAGTACTGCTCCGGGTCCCGCTGCAGCAGCCCCAGCATCCAACCGCCGCGCAGCAGGTCCGCGCGTGCCGCAGCGGCTGATTCCGGGGTGTCCGCTCGCCTCACCACGCCCGCCAGCTCGTGCAGCGCGGCAAGGGCGGCCGGTGTGTTCAAGTCATCGCACAAAGCGGCCGTCAGGGCGGCCGGAAACTCCTCCGCCCGGCAGTGACTGAAATCAGCCTGCGTGTCTGTATCTGTGTCTGCAGGATGATCCCGCAGCACCTGGTAGAGGCTGTCCAGGCTGGCTTTGGCCTGGTTCAGCAGGTCGCCGGACCACGCCAGTTGGGAGCGGTACTGGCCGGACAGGAGCGCGTAGCGCAACACCTCTCCGGAGTGGGACTCCGCCAGTTCGTGAATCGTGCGCACGTTGCCTACCGACTTGGACATCTTTTCCGCACCCATGGTGAGCATGCCGTTGTGCAGCCAGTAACGGACGTAGTCGCTGGAGCGGTTGGCGCAGCGGCTCTGGGCGGCTTCGTTTTCGTGATGCGGGAAGGTCAGGTCCGAACCTCCGCCGTGGATGTCGATGGTGGTGCCCAGATGCTTGCGGATCATGGCTGAGCATTCAATGTGCCAACCCGGGCGGCCGTAACCCCAGGGGCTGTCCCAGCCGGGCTGCTGTTCAGTGGAGGGTTTCCACAAGACAAAGTCTTTGGCGTCTTTCTTGTACGGCGCAACTTCCACCCGCGCACCGTCTATCATATCCTCCAGACTGCGGCGCGAGAGGCTGCCGTAGGCCGGGTCGGAAGGCACGTGGAACAGCACGTGGCCGTCGTTGGCATAAGCGTGACCCTGGTCCACCAGCGTGCTGATCATGCTGATAATCTCGTTGATGTGGTGGGTGGCGCGGGGCACGATGTCCGGCGGCAGCACGCCCAGAGTCTGCATGTCCTCCTGGTAGGCGGTGGTAAACCGGTCCGCCAGGGCTTGAATGGGCTCGTTATTGGCCAGCGCAGCGGCGTTGATCTTGTCGTCTATGTCCGTGACGTTGGCGGCGTAGATCACCTGCGGGTAAATGCTGCGCAGCAACCGCACCAGCACGTCAAAAACCACCGCCGGCCGGCCGTTGCCGATATGCACCAGGTTATAAACCGTGGGCCCGCACACATACACAGTAATCCGTTGCGGATCTATCGGCACAAAAAGCTCTTTTTTGCCGCTCAGAGTGTTATGGAAGTAAATCTCAGCCATGGTTGTGCTTGCGGGGTTGAGTGGGCGCGCAAGTATAGGTCAGCTTGGGGGTGGATTTCAGCCGCTTTCCGGGGCTGTGACCACCACCACTTCCTGGTCCTGCACCTGCAGGTAAAAGCAGGCGGGCCGGTTGGTATGGCAGGCCGGCCCGGTCTGTTCGACGGTCAGCAGGATCGCGTCACCGTCGCAGTCGAAGCGCAGGTCGAGTACTTTCTGCACATGCCCGGAACTTTCTCCCTTGCGCCACAGGGTCTGGCGGCTGCGCGAGTAGTAACAAGCCACGCCTTCGCGCAGGGTAGTTTCGATGGCGGTGCGGTTCATCCACGCCAGCATCAGCACCTCCCTGGACCCGGCATCCTGGGCGACAGCGGCAATCAGCCCCTGCTCGTTGTAGGGCAGCGCGTCGAGCAGTTCATCCAGCGCCACCCGGGTGCCGCGGGGACTGTCCTCCAGGTCCGTAAACAGCGTCATGGACCGAACCTCTGCTCAAGATAATGGTAAACGGCACGCAAGCCCATGGCCTCGCCGCCCTCCGGGTGCCCGGGCCGGGTACGGGTGTTAAATGCCATGATGTCGAAGTGGGTCCAGGCCACGTCGGTGACAAAGCGCTGCAGGAACAGCGCCGCGGTAATACTGCCGGCATAGGGAGATGCGGCGGAATTAACAACGTCGGCCACTTTGCTGTCAATCATATGTTCGTAACCGCCGTGCAGGGGCATGCGCCAGACCGGGTCAGCGCTGCTGGTGCTGCTTGCCTGCAAGGCCAGCGCCAGGTTGTCGTCGTTGCAGAACATGGCGGCCAGTTCGGTGCCCACCGCGGAGCGCGCTGAGCCGGTGAGCGTGGCGAAGTCAAAAATCAGCTCCGGTTGCTCCGCGCAGGCAATCGACAATGCGTCACACAAAACCAGACGGCCTTCCGCATCGGTGTTATCAATCTCCACCGTCAGGCCTTTGTGGGTATGCAGAACGTCGCCTGGGCGGAAGGCGTTGCCCGCCACCGCGTTTTCAGCCGCGGGTACGAGCAGCCGCAAACTCACCGGTAACTTCTGCGCCATGATCAAATAGGCGAGACCCATGGCGGTGGCGGCACCCCCCATATCTTTTTTCATCCAGCGCATGCCGGCGGCTGGTTTCAGGTTCAAGCCGCCGCTGTCGAAGGTGATGCCTTTGCCGATCAGCACCACGGCCGGGTCCGCCTGATTGCCCCAGTGCAGGTCGATTAAGCAGGGCGGATCTTCAGCGGCGCGGCCCACCGCATGAATGGCGCCGCAATCCATATCCAGCAACGCATCACCGCTGGTGATCCGGCAACTGGCGTCGAAGGTTTCCGCCAGCGCCGCGGCTTCTGCAGCCAGGTGAGAAGGGCACATATCGCCGGCGCCGGTATTTATCAGATCGCGGCTGAAGGCCACCGCGTCCGCGGAGTGGATAATTTTGTCAGCGTTGTTAGCCGATGGGATCTGCAGACGGGCCGGCGCCCGGCTGGCGGCGGTATAGCGGCTAAACTGATAGGCGCCCAGCGCCCAGCCGAGTATCTGCAGGTCCGTGGCGGGGGTTTGCAGACTATAGTCCCCCTCCGGCAGTTTCAGCGCCAGGCCGCCGAGGGCGTCAAAATTGTCCCGGCCATCCCAGCCGGTGACCACGCTTGCGGGTGCCCCCGCGTCTTCCTCCAGCCAGGCCCACTGACCCTTGCGGGCGGTAAATCCCTGGCGTTGCAGCCACGCCTGCTGGCCGGCGCTGAGTTGCGCCTGCCAGGTGTCGAAGTCTTTGCTGCTCACCAATTGGATGGGAGTTGTGCCCTCAGCAGTGAAACAGCGTTCGGACAACATGCCGGCGCCGCCTTCCGGTTGCTTGGATGCAGATGCTTGGGTATCGGTCTCAGACAAGAGTTCACCTGGCGCAGGAAAAAGAGCGCAAAGTGTACGGTGCGCCGGGGGGGTACGTCGATTAATTGTTAGCGGACAAGGCCTCGCTGCCGCTGACCACCGCAACCTGTTCCGTAAGGGTGCCGTAGGCAGGCCGGGTCAGGCGCACTTCGCGGCCAAAATCGGTGGCGCTTACGCCCACTGCACCGGTGGCAGGGTTGCCTTGTTTGTTGACGATAAACGCGGGCCCGCCGTCCGGGGCAAAGGGTACCTGCCGGTTAAACAGCGCGATCCACTCACCGGTGCTGGCGGGTAATTTTGCCGCCGGGTCCAGGGTGCGGGCGGTCAGCTTCTGCTGTGCGGTATAGACCGCCTCACTGAAATTGAACTGGGTGGTCACCATGCGCAGCCGGGCGTTCATCTGCCAGATACTGGTCGCTGCCAGCGCGGCGATGACCAGTACCCCGGTTACGGACAGCCATTGGGGTTTTGCGTGCCCCGACTGTTTGCGGGGTCCTGCGCGGCCGCCCGGCTTCATGTGTCCTGATCCTGACTGCGGCGGCGCAGGGCGCTGTTCAAATCCTGCAGCGCCTCGTGGATGTGCCCCAACTCGTCGTTTTTGCGCAGCCTGCGGTTGTAATCATAATTGCCGTTACGCATCTGCTCGATACAGTCCACCAGCGCGATACTGGGACCGGCGACGCGATGGTTGATAATCACCGCCAGCACGCAGGCATAAATTACAAACAATACAAAACCCGCCAGCGCAAAGGTGGTGATGTCGGTAAAGGCGTCGTAAATGGGCACGTGGCTGCCCATTGCGCTGCCGGCGCCCGCGGCGTCGGCGTCCGCGTTTAGCAGCCCGTCAACGGCCTGCAGCCGGTAGTGGATGAGGCCAACCGTGGTGACCATGATCATAAAGGCGCCGGTGATGTACCAGTTGATGTATCTCAGCTGATAGCGGGATTTGTTGACAAAGTTCTTCAGTTGGCGGCGGTTGTCGGCATCGCCTGGCTGGTCTTGAGGATCTTCCTCAATCATGACGTCGTTGTGCATGCTGCTTCCGGTCTTGAGAGGGTAACCGGGTTAGCTTAGCGGTGTTTGCGCCCCGGCGGGGTGACCGGAATCACAGCTGAGTGCCGTAAACTTATCCTATAAGAATTATTGATATATATTGTAAGCTATTGAAAATTAACTAAATGTTAACAACCGGTATTTCTGCCAAGCCCAGATTGTTCTTCTCCAGGATGCGGTCTGCGCGGTAACTCGAGCGCACCAGCGGTCCGGCAGCAACTTCGGTGAAACCCATCTGCAAACCCCACTGACGGTACTGTTCAAACTGTTCCGGGGTCACCCAGCGGTCCAGCGGCAGGTGGTTGGCGGTAGGCCTCAAGTACTGGCCCAGGGTGAGCAGATCCACCTGATGATGCCGCAGATCCTGCATAGTCTGCTTAACCTCCGCATCCGTCTCACCGACGCCAACCATGATGCTGGATTTGGTCAATACCTGTGGGCGGCGGGTTTTGGCCTGCTGCAGCACCTGCAGGGTCTGTTGATAGCCGGCGCGCACATCGCGTACCACGTGGGTCAGACGCTCCACGGTTTCTATGTTCTGGGCAAAAACATCCAGCCCGGAGTCGACCACCGTGTGCACGGCTGCGGTATCCCCGCTGAAATCCGGGGTTAAAGCCTCCACCGCGGTTTCCGGGTTGCGTGCCTTGATGGCCCGGATGCAGCGTGCGTAGTGGGCGGCACCGCCGTCGGGCAGGTCGTCCCGGTCCACGGAGGTGAGCACAACGTAACGCAGATTCATCAATGCCACCGAGCGCGCGGCATTGGCGGGTTCCTGCTCGTCCAGCCAGCCTTTGGGATTGCCGGTGTCAACTGCGCAGAACTTGCAGGCGCGGGTGCAGACCGCACCCATGAGCATCAGCGTGGCGGTGCCATGGCTCCAGCATTCACCCATATTCGGGCAATGGGACTCCTCGCACACGGTGGCCAGATGGTGCTGTTGGACCGTATCCCGTACCTGTTGGAATTTTTTGCTGCGCGTCAGCTTGACCCGCAGCCACGGGGGTTTGGGACCGCCCGGCAGATGGGCATTGGGATTGTGTTTAACCCCGTCCTTAATGGCCACAACGCCGTTCGGGTGGACGGTTTTGCTGCCGCTGGCGGCTGGTTGGCGGTTTTCTGCACTCATGAGGGTAGTGTAATTCAACGTTGGCGCAGCGGCCATTGTTGGCGATAATCACCGGTTGACCAGCTACAGGATCAAGTGGAATGGCAGAAGCAACGCAGTTATCCAGGCAGAGGAAGTTTGTCTTCCCGTTACCCGGCGACACCATCGAAAGCATTGCCGCGCGCGAACTCCCCGACCTGCCCGCTGAGGAGGCGGTGCAGCAGTTGACCAGCTGGAACCTGCACATATTTCTGATGCGCCAGCCCCATGGCCTGGTGACGGGCAGCGACGTGGTATTTGTCGAAGCACCGCTGGTGGATGCGCCGATGACCATGCTGAGGAACGAGTCTTCCTGACCTGCATGGCTTACACATCTGCAGACACGGTACCCACCATTGTCGGCGCCCAGGTGACCGGTGGTCACGAAGGGCTGCCGGAACTGATCCTGCAGGTCAGGTACGAAAACGGCGTGGTCAGCGACGTGACCATGGAAAATCAGATGGGGGTGCGGCTCATGGCGGCGTGCGGGGTGGAAGAACTGGACGGCCTGATAGGTCAACCCTGGACCCGGGTAATGGAAATTTTGCCCCGGCAGGAAGGGTGAGCGGTTAGATAAAGCGGAATCAGAGGAAGAGGATTCGGCAGGATTCAGGAAGAGGAATGATATGTACGACATTGTGATCAGAAACGGTTCGATTGTGGATGGCTCCGGCATGCCCGCCTACCGCGGTGATGTAGGCATCCGTGACGGCAAAATTGCTTTTGTGGGCCGCATAGAGGCCAGCGCTGCTGAACAGGTGATTGATGCCCGGGGTAAAACCGTGGCGCCGGGTTTTATTGACCCGCACACGCACTTCGACGCCCAGCTGTTGTGGGATGGTGAAGCGCGGCCGGCCCTGGAGCACGGCATCACCACTGTGGTGCCCGGCAACTGTTCACTGTCGCTGGCGCCGCTGAAGACGGAGCACCGCGATGGGCTGGTGGGCATGTTCCGGCAGATCGAGGAACTGCCCAAAGAAACTTTCGACGGCACTGCCTTTACCTGGTCATGGGAGTCTTTTGACGGCTACCTGCAGGCCATCCGCGGCAACCTCAGTGTCAACGTTGCGCCGCTGGTTGGCCACAGCGTGATCCGCATGTGGGTGATGGGTGAAGCCGCCCAGGCGCGCGCCGCTGACGCTGGCGAAATTGCCGCCATGCAGGATCTGTTGCGCCAGTGTCTGCAGGCGGGTGCGGTGGGTCTGTCCACCAGTTTTGTCGACATTGACGCCAATCTGTATCCGGTGCCCAGCCGTTGGGCGCATACTGATGAATTGGACGCGCTGGCGGCCGTGCTGGGAGAGTTTGGACGCATGCTGCAGGTGGTACCGGAGTTTTACGCCACCGATATCACCATTGCGCGCATCGACCAGCTGGCTGAGCTGTCCCTGAAATACAATATCCCCACTACGTTTTCACCGCTGTTCGATTCCAGCGCCTCGCCCGCCAACGTACCGCGTACCATGGCGAGGGTGAAAGAGCAGATGGCGCGCGGCGCGCGGGTTTGGCCCCAGGTGCAGACGCGGCCCATTGATATCAGTTTCTGTTTTGATCTGCCGAGCCTGTTTTTTGCCTCTAATCCCGCCTGGTTCCGGGTCATGCGCCTGGACCGGGAGGCTAAGCTGGAAGCCCTGACCGGAACCGAAAGCCGCGCGGCGCTGCTGCAGGCTGCCGGCGCGGATGGCGGTGACGCCTGGCTGGGGGGATTGGTGGTGCGCGCGGTCCCGGGATCTGCCGAAGCCGGCGAAAACGAGCAGCTTGAGGGCCGAACCTTGCGTGATGTGGCGCAGCAGAGAGGGCAGGGGGCTGCAGAGTGCATGATCGATCTGTCCCTGCAGCATGATCTGAACGTGCACTTTCTGGCCGCCAATATGGGCCACCACGAAAGCGGCCGGGTGGGCCCGCTGCTGGCTGACCCGCTGGTGCACGTGGGCGCCTCCGACGGCGGCGCTCATATAGCGTCTTTTGCGACTTATGGCGACACGGGTTATCTGTTCAGTGAATTTGTCCGCGGCAGCGGCGATTTAAGCCTGGAAGCCGCGGTGAAAAAGATCACCCGCGACACCGCCAACATCTGGGGGTTGCACGACCGCGGCTTGCTGCAGCCCGGCTTTGCCGCAGATGTGGTGGTATTCGACGCGCAGACCATTGCCCGCGGGGAAGAGCGGGCGGTGCACGACATTCCCGGCAGCGGCATGCGCTATGTGCGTGACGCGGTGGGTGTGGACGCGGTGGTGGTGAACGGGCGTCTCGCTTACGACAGCAACGGTTATAAGGAAGCCCGTTCCGGGGTGATTGTCGGCGGTTGACGCTCAGCCGGCCGGATCAGCGCGGCTTGCGTATTTTTCCGCCACCGGCAGGAAGCGGTTGTTGGGTTCGTCGTAGGCGGTAACCTCACCGCTCTTGATGTCGTACACCCAGCCGTGCAGGGTCAGATCACCTTTGGCCAGCCGTGCTGCGACGCTGGGGTGTGTGCGCAGGTGCTGCAGCTGCAGAATTACGTTCTGCTCCAGCAGCATGCGCATCCGTTCCGCCTCACTCAGATCCCCACCCAGTTCGTTAACAATTTCCACCGCAGCCCGGCAGTAGCCCAGCCATTCTTTGACGTGGGGCAGACCGTCCGTCTGCTGCGGATCCATGGCGCCTTTCATGGCCCCGCACTCGGTGTGGCCGCAGATGACAATATGCGGAACCTGCAGCGCGGCCACGGCAAATTCAATAGAGGCAGTCATGCCGCCGGTATGATGGGTATGCGGGGGCACAATATTTCCCGCATTACGGCAGATGAACAGTTCCCCCGGTTCGCTCTGGGTGATCATCGACGTTTCGATCCGCGAGTCTGAGCAGGTAATAAACAGCGCCTCCGGCGCCTGGCCGTGGCTGAGCTTTTCAAACAGATCCTTTTTCCCCGGGAATACCTCAGCTTGGAAACGTACAACTCCGGCGGCAAATTTAGGCATCTTGGTCCGTGCTCCTGATCAGACCGGCAACGCTAACGCCTTCCGGTCAGATGTTCAACGCTTGTTTAAGCCGCGCAATCTCCGCCTGCCAGATGGCCTGCAGCTTTGGCTTCTGATGGCTTGTTTTGCGTTGCAGGTCCGCCGCCAGTTTGGCTTCCAGCGCAATCAGTTGCTCCAGCAGAGTATCTTCCGGCGCAGCGGCCGGCGGTGTCCCGGGCGGCTGCTGCGCCGCTGCGGATAACTTTTCATCGGAGCCGCCGTCAAACACGCGGTAAGCGGCCTGCAGATCGTGCCACACTTTCAGTCCGCCATCCGCAACCACCCAATAAGCATTGCACGCCTGTTCAATGAGCTCGCGGTCATGGGTCACCAGCAGGACGCCGCCGGCGTAGTTGTTTAAGGCATCAGCCAGTTCCTCTTTGCCCTGCAGGTCCAGATGGTTGGTGGGTTCATCAAGCAACAGCAGGTGGTAGTTGGCCAGCGACAAGGCGGCAAACAGCAAGCGCGCCCGTTCCCCGCCGCTGAGTTCAGCCACCTTCTGCCGGTGCCGGTGGTAGCTGAAACCGGCGCTGATCAGCACCATCTTCAGGTGGTCATCAGTGCCGCTGTGCAGATAGGGACGCAGCGCCTCGGTCAGCGAGGCGTTGTCAGGCAGTTGCTGCAGGGTCTGGTCGTAGTAACCCACGCGGCAATTCGGATGACAGTAGACGGGCTCATTCCGGCCGGCTGCTGCGCTGTAGACCTGCCACAAATGACGCAGCATGGATGACTTGCCGCAGCCGTTGCTGCCCAGCAGGGCAACCCGCTGGCCGCTGGTGATCCGCTGGCTGCCTGTCTGGAACAGGGTAGGGGCGCCGGCTGCCGGCTTCACTGCCAGGGACTCAATTTCCAACAGCCGGTCGGCACGCAGGTTTTCACCCCGCAACGACAGCCTCCAGGGGCTGCCGGCGGAAAGTTCGGTCTGCTCCCGCTGCAAACGCGCCACCCTTTTTTCCATGGTTTTTGCCTTGCGCGCCAGATCTTCGTTGTCGTAGACCTTACCCCAGGTTGCCAGCCGTTTTGCGCTGCGCTCAATGCGGTCGATTTCTTTCTGTTCTGCCCGGTGGCGGTGTTCGTCCGCTTCGTCCTGTTCCTCCAGCGCCTGCCGTGCCGCTGAGCAGGGCAGTGCAAAGCCGTGGATGGATTTGTCACGCATAATCCATGTGTGATTGGTGACGTTGTCCAACAGCCGCTGATCGTGTGACACCAGGACAAAAGTCCCCCGCCAGCGGTTGAGGAACTGTTCCAGCCACAACAGGGTAGACAGGTCCATATGGTTGCTGGGCTCGTCCAGCAACAATAAATCCGGTTGACGCAACAGCGCCCTGGCCAGCAACAGACGGGTTTGCTGGCCGCCGCTTAACGCGGTTGCCGGCAGCGCCCACTGGGATTCGGCAAAACCCAATTCCGCCAACTGCTGCTGAGCGCGCCAGTTGTCCTCCGCCTGGTCCGGCGGCAATTTCTCCTGCACCGACTGCAGAACCGTGCGCTCAGCCAGATGGGCGGGCAGGTGCTGTTCAACCCGGCCCGGAATACAATGCTGGCTGAGACTGATTTCACCCTGACGGGGCTGCAGTTCACCCCACAGCAGCGACAACAGCGTGCTCTTGCCGCAGCCGTTGTGGCCGATCAGGCCGATGCGGTTGCCTTGCGAAACTGTCAGGCTCAAATTTTCGAATAACGGACCCGTGGCTGTATCGAAGCATACAGACTGGGCGGTAAGTTGAGTTTTCATGTGTTTGTCCCTTGGTTAAACCGGT
The DNA here is from genome assembly GCA_028279305.1 of Pseudomonadales bacterium. Lineage (GTDB taxonomy): Bacteria > Pseudomonadota > Gammaproteobacteria > Pseudomonadales > Azotimanducaceae > UBA4421. Next base: position 14,874 of record JANQOA010000262.1, on the reverse strand, counting down.
TGCGCGCGCGTATGCATACGCAATCACCCGCATGGCGGTTACCGGCAACGCTCGAGACAGCTAACGGAAGCTAGGCGCAGGAAACTGCGCTTAGAAAGAAAGGCGAGCCCGGGTGGCGGTCAGCGCAGGGCGGGAGAGATTGCGCCCCGGCGGCTTCTGTTGCCAAGGGTGTGTGTAAAACTTAATTCACACAGAAACATGAAAACCTCCTTTGATGTCTGATTGAGGGAGTGCAGTTCGCCGCATTTTAGCGCAAATACATCGGATATGTATCGAAGCTTTTGACTTCTATACTGCCCGGGCGGCTTTAGTGAATTGCAGAGCTTTCAGGAACGCCGTAAATACGTCCCTGTAGGCTCCGGCGCCGACATCCTGTCGGCGACGGTCCTAAAAGTCTGCAATCCCCACAGCCGCCCTTGCGGCATTGCAATTCACAAGCCCATGCCAGATATGTAGTTCGTTGATTCATGTGAATGTGCCCCTCAATCGCACATCGGGAGACTGAGTTCTACCACACCCGAACGTTGAGCGACTAAATCTCGTAAGGGGTACTGCTCATCCGGCCGGTTATCCGTCCACCAGCCTGGTGTGTAGATACCCTGTTGAAGTTTTCGCTACGTTTGAACTGCCGTAGTTTCCTGGCGCGCGTCTCATCGCTGAGGGGCGGTACATTTGCGTTGCTGCCATAGTGTTGCGGAACTCACTTGCCGAGCGCTTAGCCGAGTGAGTACGTCAACGCTGGTGTGTTGCGAAACTCCAGCGCTGGGAACGTGTTTTTTGGCTACAGTGGCGTAAGGGCTGCGTGTGAATAGCAGAGTTTCAGGACCGTCGCCGACAGGATGTCGGCGCCGGAGCCTACAGGGACGTATTTACGGCGTTCCTGAAACTCCCCTGCTATTCACAAAGCAGCCCGGGCAGAACTGAACACCCAAAAGCACACGCTCAAATAGTCCCCTCTGCTATTCACAAAGCAGCCCGGGCAGAACTGAACACCCAAAAACCAACGCTCCAAAAGTCTAGTCAAGCAGCTAAACTCAGGGTAGCATCAGAACCAGCTTGACAACTGGGGAGGGGTCATGCGCACTTACAAGCGTATAGGTACAGCAGTGATTTCGGCCGTGCACGTTACCGCGTGCGCGTTGGTTTTCTTGTTATTCGCAGGCGGTTTGGCGCCGGGGGAGGTCTACGCTGAAACCGCGCAGCCTTCCAGTATCATTGAAGAAGTGGTGGTGACCGCCCGGCGGCGTGAAGAAACCGTTCAGGACGTGCCTATTCCGGTCAGCGCTTTGTCGTCGGAAGATTTGAAAGGGCGGGGCGCGGATGACTTGCGCGACCTGACCCGGGTTACGCCTAATCTGGATTTTCAGCGGGCGGCGTCCGCCAAGAATACGGCTCAGGTTTTCCTGCGCGGTATCGGCCAGGTCAATTGGGCGCCTACCCAGGACCCCAAGATCGGCACGTACCAGGACGGCGTGTATCTGGGGCGGCCCCAGGGCGGGGTATTTGACTTTCTCGATGTGGAGCGGGTGGAAGTGCTGCGCGGCCCCCAGGGCACGCTGTTCGGGCGCAACACCACCGCAGGCCTGGTACACGTCATTACCCGCCGGCCGCAGCCGGAATTTGATTACCGGGTCAGTGCCGGTGCGGGCATCGATGGCGTAGTGACCGCGGAGGCGATGATTAACGTCCCCTTCAGCGATACGTTTGCCGCCCGCTTAGCGGTGCAGCACCGGGAAAGTGACGGCTTTGTCGAGAATACCGCCACCGGCGAGGACTGGAATGATGAAGATTCGCAGAACGCGCGCCTGTCGTTCCGCTTTGCGCCCAGCGACAGCGTTACCGCGGACCTGATCCTGGACTATCAGCGCGCCCGGGAACTTCCGGGCCTGGGCAGCTGTGAGTGGGGTGAGCCTGACAACGGCGCGGAGTCCACGGCGTTTCTGCCCAGCATTGCGTTCATCTTTAATGTCTATGACGAGATCCGGGATACCTGCAACGGCACCCGGCCGTACAAGTCCACGGAAAACGATCCGGCGATCAGCGATGTTGACGCTTACGGCGCCACCCTGGACTTGAACATTGATCTGGGCTGGGCGGATCTGACTTCCATCACCGCTTACCGTGAGGTGGAAGACATCAACGGCTCCTGGGGCTGGGGCAGCGACAGCTTCACCAGCGCCTCTTATCTGGAGGTATTGCCGCTGGGGGAAAACGAATCCGATCAGTGGTCGCAGGAATTCCGGCTGGCCGGTACTGCCCTGGATGGAGATCTGGACTGGGTGGTGGGCGTTTACTTTTTTGAGGAGCAGGCAGTCAACATGCTGAACGTGCCGATATTCCGCGGTGTTGCGGCGCCGGATTGCGCTGTGTTCCCGATTTTCTGCTTCCCGTCCGGCATTCCCGGGTTGCCCACCCTGGGAGATTTTGCCCAGGGTGTGCAGGTGGGCGGCAGCCGCTTTCAGACCCTGGATGCGGAAAATTCGTCTGAAGCGGTGTTTGGTGAAATCACCTGGCGCTTTGCCGAGGATTGGGCGCTGACCGCCGGTGCCCGCTTCTCCAGGGACGACCGGGAATTTACCCGCACGGAAATTCTAAGTATCGGCATTCCTGATCCAACCCTGATTTGCCCGGACGGGTCCGCGCCCATTGGTGCCGTTACCTGTAAAGTCGATAAGGATTTCAGTGAAACCACGCCCCGGTTCATCCTCAGCTACGACGTTAACGAGGATGTTATGGTTTACCTGGGGTGGAGCAAAGGGTATTCCAGCGGCGGCTTTAATCAGGATGTGCGCATGCGCCCGTTTGACCCGGAAATATCGGAGAACTGGGAAGGGGGGATCAAGTCCACCTGGTTCGACAACCGCCTGCTGATCAACCTCACCGCGTTCTACAACACCTACGAGAACCAGCAACTGACCGTGGGCCGGCTGGTGGACGGCAACCCGACCGCGGACCTGATCAATGCCCAGGAAGCCACGTTGTACGGTTATGAAGGCGAGTTCCGCGCGGAACTGCCGCTGAACTGGTACGTTCAGGGGTCGTTTGGCTGGATCAACGGCGAATACGACGAATTTACGGTGGAAGATAACCTGATCGGCGGTCCGCCGGACTTCCTTGAAACCATTGTCGTGCGCGACCTGAGTGATACCGAAGTGGTGCGGGGGGCCCCGTATACCTACAGCATTGCGCTGGGCAAAAACCATATTTTTGACAACGGCAGCATGTTCAACGGGCAGGTGGGCTGGGCGTTCCGCGGACGTACCTTTAACACGCTGGAAACCGCGGATTCCTCACGCCAGGGCAAGTACGGCACCCTGGACGCGCGTCTGTCATATACCCTTGAGAACGGCCGTACAACCATTGCCTTGTGGGGCACAAATCTGACTGACCGTGAATATTTTAATGCGGCCATTGACCTGTCAAACGGGGCCAGCCGCAGCGGCACCATTACCAAGTACTGGTCTGAACCCATGCGCTTCGGCATCGAATTCACTCACAGCCTGCGATAAGGACAGCGTATGGAGATTCACGGACACTGTGATGAGCGTTTTGCCGCAGTACGGGAAGCGTTTGCAAACAACTTTGCCAACCACGGAGATGTGGGCGCCTGTTTTGCCGCCACCCTGGAGGGTGAATATGTTGTAGACATCTGGGCCGGGCATCAGGACGCGGCGCGCACCCGTCCGTGGCAGGAAGACACCATCATTAACGTCTATTCCACCACCAAAACCATGACGTTTCTGGTTGCCCTGATGCTGGCGGACCGCGGCCAATTGGACCTTGAGGCGCCGGTAGCCGAATACTGGCCGGAGTTCGGCGCGCAAGGCAAAGAGGCTGTGCAGGTTAAACATTTTCTCTCCCATTCAGCCGGCCTGCCCGGCTTCAGCCGCCCGTTCACTCCGCAGGACCTGTACGACTGGGATTCAGCCTGCGCTGATCTGGCGGCCCAGGCGCCCTGGTGGCCGCCGGGTACCCAGAGCGGCTACCACGCCATCACCCAGGGGTATCTGATCGGCGAGGTGGTGCGCCGGGTGACCGGTCAGACTTTGGGGCAGTACTTCAGCGCTGAAGTAGCGCAGCAGGTGGGCGCGGACTTCCAGATTGGCGTGGATCCGGCGGACTTCCCGCGTATTGCCGACCTGGTGGAAGCCAGGGAGCCGCAGCCGTTGCTTGAAATGGACACCGATACTATTCCCGGGCGGGTATTTGCCGGTCTCGACATCAGTCCGCAGACCACCGGTTCCGCCGGCTGGCGGCAGGCGGAAATTCCGGCCGCCAACGGCCACGGTAATGCGCGTTCCGTAGTGCGGGCGCAAACCGCCATGGCCAACGGCGGCAAGGCTTTTGGTACGGAGTTGTTGTCACCACAAGGCTGCGCACGGGCTCTGGAAGTTCAAACGGACGGAGTAGATGTGGTACTAGGCCTGCCGGTGCAGTTTGCCATGGGTTATGCCCGGCCCACGGAGGCCATTCCCACCAGCCCGAACGCAAACACGCTGTGGTGGGGTGGGGCGGGCGGCTCCACCATTGTGGTGGACACCGACGCGCACGTCTGCATGTCCTATGTCATGAACCAGATGGACAATCAGATTATCGGCGACCCGCGCGGCACCAGCCTCAGCCAGGCGATGTACACCTGCCTGTAGGTTGTACAGGCGTCGCGTTTGTTCAAGACGCTGTGCAGGTACCGCGTTAAATTCTCCACGGTTTGCAACCGTTGGGGAAGATTGTGGAGAACCAGACCTATACCGGCCACTGCCATTGCGGCGCTGTGCAATACCGCGTGCAGGCGGACATTGACGAAGTGATGGAGTGCAATTGCTCCATCTGCAGCGCGGCGGGCTGGCGCTTGAGTTTTATCCCCGCCGCCCGGTTTGAGTTGCTGTCCGGGCAAGACCAGTTGCAGGATTACCAGTTTGGCCCCAAGCATACCCACCATCCGTTTTGTGCGGTCTGCGGCGTGCGTTCATTCAGCCACGGTGATTCTGAGCACGGCCCCGTTTACGCGGTTAACACCCGCTGCCTGGATGGTTTTGACAGCTCGCAGGTGCGGGTCAATCAGTTTGACGGCGCCAGCCTATAAGCCGCTGCGGGCATAACGCTGCGGCGCAACCCCGACCACGGTTTTGAAGTCTCTGGCAAAGTGCGCCTGGTCCGCGTACCCCAGCTCAGCAGCCAGGTCAGCCAGCGGCAGCGTGGGATCGCTGGTGATGCGGTCCATGGCGTTGTGCAGGCGCAGGCGCCGGATCACCCATTTCGGCGGAACCCCTACGTAACAGGCAAACAGACGCTGAATCGAGCGTTCGCTCACCCCCAGGTGCCCGCTGACCTGCCGCACGCTGTGCACGGTCTTGTTATCCCGGGCGTAGGCATAGGCGCGGTGCACCAGCAGCAGACGCGGATCAACGGGGGGCAAAAAATCTAACAACATATTCTCGATGCATTCGGCCATGCTCAACTCGCTGGCTTGTTTGAACAGGCGGTGCTCGAACGCAGCGATGTCCAAGCGCGGAAAGGCGCGGGTAACAGGCAGGCGCTGGTCCAGTAATTGCCGCATGGGGACGCGCATGAACGGATAGAAGCCACCGGGCCGGAATTTAATTGCAAACACCCGGCCGCTACCCTGCAACAGACGCTGGAAGCGGCTGCGCAGCACGCAGACTATTTCCGAGTTGCACTGCTCAAATGCCATGTGCACGCAGGGGTAGGGGATGGTTTCCTGGACGTGGGTTTGCGCCCTGGGCATATGCCACTCCACCGTCCAATAGTGTTCCACAAAAGGCGCCAGCGCTTCGCAGGGTGAGAAGCGGGCATGCCGGAACAGACGCTGGCCGCTGAGCGGGTACAGCACGCCGGGGTCCATACCCGGTTTGGGTTGGGTCATACGCTTGCCCGGGTAAACTTCGCGTACAATTCTAACTCAGTTTCATTTCAGAGCCGTCAGCATGACTCAACCCTATATCCACCACGGTGTGATGTTCTCCTACTATTCCGCCAAAACCCGCGCCTATCTCAGTTACAAACGCCTGCCTTTTGTCGAGCAGTACCACGCGCCCACCTTGTCCGGGCGCCTGCGGGAGATAACGCACAAGGTCATGATACCGGTGGTGGAGACGCCGGACGGCGAGGTTCTGCAGGACACCACAGAGATCATAGACATTCTGGAGACGCGCCATCCCCAGCGCCCGGTATTACCGCGGGAGCCGCTGCAATTGCTGCTCAGCCGCATAACAGAGTTCATCATGGACGAGCTGTGGATCACCACGTCGATGAACTCGCGCTGGAACGACCCGCGCTCCAAAGCGTTTGTGGTAGGGGAATTCGGCCGCGTCATCGGCGGCAGCGCGGGGTTGCCGGAAGCGGACGCCATGCAGATGGGTGAGACGGTAGCCGGGCAGATGCAATCTTACCTGCCGTTTCTGGGCATCAGCGAAGCGCCGGCGCAGCAGTTGACCACCGCATTCTTCCAGCAGGCGTCGCTGGCCTTGAACGAGGTAGTCGGCGCACACAAGTTTGCCCTGGGCCCCCGGCCGAGCCTGATTGATTTGTGTCTGTTTACCGGTTATTACGCCCATCAGTACCGCGACGCTGGTGATGCCCAGGAGTTTCTGAAGGCGCAGACGCCGCAGCTGTGTTACTTCCTGGATAGTCTGCACGCTGCTCAGTGCGCCCCCGATGCGGGTGAACTGACCATTGAGCAGCCGCTGCTGGACTACCTTGCCTTTGTCGGGCCGCCCGGCGCCGCGTTTGCGTCGGGTATCCTGGACGGCACGGCTGACATTGCCGTCAACACGCAACCCGCAGCGGTATGTGAAGGCGCGGTGCCGCCGTTTCGGGTACCGCTTGGAGAGGGTGAAATTGCCCGCGGCGGCTCGGTGTTCAGCGCCTGGAAGGCGCAACGGGTGCTGGATGTGCATGCGTCCATGAGCCCGGAGCAGCGCGCTGAGGCGGAGCCGATACTCAGTGCAATTGGTTGGGACGGGGTTGTTGGTAAGTCTTTGCCATATCGGTTGGAAAGAGCAGACTATCAGATTCGGTTGAAAGAGTAGTTTTTGGGGTTCAGTTCTGCCGGGGCTGCTTTGTAAATAGCAGCGGGGGACTATTGGAGCGTGTGCTTTTGGGTGTTCAGGTCTGCCCGGGCTGCATTGTGAATAGCAGGGGAGTTTCAGGAGCGCCGTGAGTACGTCCCTGTAGGCTCCGGCGCCGACTGGCCCACGAAATTGGCCGGGTGAATGATGATTTCACTCCGACCCAATACATTTTGGAGTTCGGGCAGCCTGGTGTACCGGCCCCCTGATCTGGAAGCACGTCATACCAGCCTTCGGGTACGCAGCTGATGTTTCGTTGATTGTTCAACCACCGGCACTCAAGCCACCACAAGCCCAGCTCCCTGGTTCTACCGAGAGTCCCCCATTCCAGGTAGATGCGCTCGATGGTGACGGTTTTCACTCCAACACTTCGAGCTTCGTCGCGATCTTAATCAGCAATTCCCGGTTGTGGGACACATCATCGCCGACTTTTTCAATTTTCCGGTCCCGCTTGTCGGCGTCTTTTGCCTGAGCCTCGACCGTTGCCCGAAGCTGTTTTATCGATTGCGTGTTTTCGTTGGCAATCGTTTTGACCTGCGCCAGCTCTTTGTCGGTTTCCGCCTGAGCGCTGGTGATAATCCCCAGCCAGGTACCGCCCAATACAACAATCACGATAACCACCCAAACTACGGGCACGGTCATTTTTTCAAGGCCAGGTGAGGTTAATTAGGTTTCCTTTAGGCACAAAAAACCCCGGCAATAACCAGGGTTCACTCATATTCGTTACTGCAGACGCAACTGTGGAGGGCTAAAAGTGTACATTTTTACGTAATCGAGTCAACCCGCGACAGCCCACACGTATTTTCATAATATCAATTTGGAATGAACAGGGAGGTAAATCGCATGTCCGTTGTAATTTCGTTGGTTGGTTAAATAGCTCTTGGAGCTGACAAAGTTACCAACACACAATGGAAACCAACTGGGTTCGAATCAAACGATTCCTAGACAGCGGGAATTCAGTACGGTTGTTCCTTGCTGTAATCGCCTTTTCTTCTATTGAGTTCTTCACCTACCTTACAATATTCGGTTATCCATTCTACCTTTTGGATGCCTACGCCGTAGTCCAGCATGTTTTTGTTGCCTCGTTGTATTTCAGCGGAGCCGCAGGGATGGCAACTTTCTTGCAAAGGTACGCTGAGAATGGTTGGTCCGCAGCGATGCTAGAACGATTCTCTTATGAGTTAGCGCCAGGTTTGCCTTCAATACCTCTAATGCAGGTTTCAATATTTTCAGTTTTATTTCTTCTTGGCTACGGTGGTTGGTATCTACTTTTCTCAGGACTTTTTGTGGGGACGTTTTCAGTTTGGTTACTGAAGGTGGTGCCGCGAACAGAATTCCTAACGAAGAGTTTACCGGCGCTTTTGTTGGTCCTCGCCTTTGCAACCGGCTATTTTAGATCAATTCATGTTGCGGCTTCGGATCGAGTGTGCATACCAGGTTACAATGACGTCACGATCTTGATTGCCACAGCTGCAGACGGCCCCATTATATGGATCCCGGCTACAAAAACCGTTGCTCTTTTCCCATGGGCAAACGTCGAGGCAATTCATACTCCAAACAACTATTTACTTGGCGGATCACTCAATCTGGCATTCACTTTTTCACCCGAACAAACGACTGAATACTACGAAGATCAGCCAAACAACGAAGTTTGCCGACTACCTCGAAGCGATTGACCGAAAATTGTCGAAGTGGGTACCCCACACCAATTCGGAGTCGTTAGTCAACTCCACGGTACCCCCAGGGCTTGATATTCAGATCTGTGGTCGTTGAAACGAAATACAAGCGGCAGTATATTTCGATCAAAGTCATTGTATCTGGGGAGGATTATAGTGGCACGCGCGATTGTTCTTTCTGTTTCTATATTCGTCTGGACGCACACAGCATATGCCAATGACTGTGGCTGGATTGGCGACGTATTAGGATTATGTGATGCAGCAGAAGTAATTGGCAAGGATGCTGCGGAAGAAGTTGGCAAGTCAGTCGTTGCTGCCAGTGAAAACGCCTACTCAGCAATAAACTTCTGGGCAAAACTAATACAGGACTACCACACTGGAAGCGAGGAGCAACAAGAAAATGCGCGCACACTCGTGCGCAAGGTTTTTGGTACGGACAACCTCGATGCAACAGAGCCATTTTTAGCTACATTTGAGTTTTCTGGGTTTGACACAAAACAACACCCACTGCGTGTCGCTGCATTGTCGCTAGCAAGACCCGATCCAACACAAAAAATAAAAGAGGCGAGATCCGTAGACTTTAATTTTAAGTCGCTCCGAGGTCGGTACCCTGTTGAACAAGTAAATCACGCAGACTATGAGAAGGATATCGCGAAACTAAGAAAACACGTTGGTAATCAAGTCGGCAACTTCATAAATGCGCTAAACAGCGGAGGGATGCCTCAGCTGTCTAAGAGTTTCAATAACTCGCGTTTACAAGCGGATTGTTCGAACGTTAACTCAGTAGAAGGTTGGTATACACATTTCGGGAAACATCCCATGAACTGTCAAAGCAAAGCAATCCCAGCCGGTTCTCCGCGAGATATTGTAAGCCAGGTGAAAACAATGTGGCGGCACAACCGTGGTGCCCGGGATGATCTCACATCGGCAATCATGTCGATATTAGACGACAAGGTTCACCTCAAGGGGGCAAGAAAGAGATTCAGCATCCCTTATCAGGGACAAAGACATATAGCGTTGGTAATTCCATCAACCGATATTGCGAATCACCGAACACTAAGCGCCAACTTCACGATTCACGTTAAAGGTCAACCTGACAAAACTCTTCCGATCTATGAGAACAACGATTGGGAGATCTCTTGGGCCTCACTGGATCGTGCTGCCGAATACGAATCGATAAGACCCGACCATGGTCACACATACAAAGCCTATTTGATGGACATAGATCTATAGCGAAGGGTTGCAACCACCCTCGTGGCGATCTATGTTTTGAATTGCGGCTAATGCCTCTTCCGCGGCTTCACTGGCGACCTCTGTTCGCTTCTCTACCATCCGTGTGTAAGCCCTTGCGTCAGTCTGTATCCCCAAATCCCTGCGAACGCCGATCTGCGCATCAGCAATAATCGGCGCTAGGGCACGAACGTAATCGAGATTTTTCCACTGGTACTCGTCGCGCAACCTGTTAGCGGTTTCAACGTCAAGAGATTCTTCCGCCGCGGTGATCTTGAGTCTATGCGTCAGCGCGTGAACATACATATCCATTACGAAATTTAGTAAATGATCCAGCCTTTTTGCAGTCTCTTGCGACGCTACCAATATGGCCTTATGGATTGTGTCCAGAAATCCCCGGTAGGACTCCGAATTCGCAGCGCGTTCAAGTTCGACAGCCGACATTGACCCAATCAACTCGTTAAGACGGTTAATTTCCACAACCATGTCTAGGTACCTCGCCTCGCGTACATTGTAGAGCCTTTGCTCCTCTGCCTTGGCCGACTCATGGCACCTCCCATCCCTGGCTTGTTTAGTCTCGTGCTCCCTGAGATCTGCGGCTTCTTTTCTCTCGTGCTGCCTTAGATTTCTGGCTTCTATCGACTCATGCTCTAACCGACGCTCTTGGACCAGTCTATGGTTTCGATTCGTCAAACCTACAGTGATCAGGGACACCGTCAAAGTGAAGATTGCAACCCAAACAACATCTGGTATCCCAAACCACCAGGTGTTGCCGGTATAGCCCGAGCTAAAGAATTCCGCCATTCCCATAATCAGATCACCTCAATAATCGTCGTCGTAGTCTTCAACCTGATCGACGCTGCCAAATTGCTGTTCCATATACCGCTCACAGTTAATATTTTCACAGCGGTGCACAAGATAACTACCGTCATCAGGTTGGTTTACCGGATCATCTAGTGTGGTTCGGCTCCCACATGCGCTACACACACCAACTCTCGGAACAACCATCATTCGCCTCCTAGGAAGTTTAATCCTCCGTAAGGTCGATGGTACTCCAAGGCTTTAGGATCAGACAGGAGCAAACAACCGCAAGCCCTTCGTCGATGTAGGTTCTGGCCATGTCGCGGCCGCAGCCCAACTTTTTGGCTATCTTCCTGTCGGCGACGGTCCTGAAACTCTTCTGCTATTTACAAAGCAGCCCGGGCAGAACTGAAACCACCAAAAATCACCACAAATCATAGCGTTGCAGTTCCGCCCGTCCCACCACCATGTGGTGCACCTCATCCGGCCCGTCGGCAAAACGCAGGTGACGCATATCGGTATACAGGCCCGCCAGCGGTGTCCATTGCGACACGCCGGTGGCGCCGTGCATCTGGATGGCGGCATCGATAATTTCACACACTTTTTCCGGCACCATGGCTTTCACCGCGGAGACATATACGCGTGCTTCCTTGTTGCCCAGCACGTCCATGGCTTTGGCGGCCTGCAGTACAGACAAGCGCATGGCGTTGATGTCGATGCGCGCGCGGCTGATCACCTCTATATTTTTGCCCAGCTTGGCGATGGGTTTGCCGAATGCCACGCGGGTGCCGGCGCGTTTCACCATCAGCTCCAGGGCTTTTTCCGCCTTACCGATGGAGCGCATGCAGTGATGGATGCGTCCGGGGCCCAGGCGCACCTGGGAAATCTCAAAGCCGCGGCCGACACCCAGCAGGATATTTTCCTTGGGTACGCGCACATTGTTGAACTTGATGTGCATGTGGCCGCGCGGCGCGTGGTCTTCGCCGAACACTTCCATGCCGCCGAGGATTTCCACCCCGGGGGTATCCTTGGGCACCAGAATCTGGGATTGCTGTTTGCTGGCCGGGGCATCCGGGTCGGTTTTGACCATGGTGATCATCACCTTGCAGCGCGGGTCGCCGGCGCCGGAGATGTAGTACTTCTCGCCGTTGATGACCCATTCGTCACCGTCCAGTACCGCGCTGGTACTGATGTTCTTGGCGTCGGAGGAAGGCAGCGCCGGTTCCGTCATGGCGTACGCGGAGCGGATCTCACCGTTCAGCAGGGGCTTTAACCATTGTTCCTTCTGTTCCGGCGTGCCCACCCGTTCCAGCACTTCCATATTGCCGGTATCCGGTGCGCTGCAGTTCAGGGTTTCAGACGCCAGCGGGTACTTGCCCAGTTCCGCTGCAATGTAGGCGTAGTCCAGATTGCTTAACCCTTCCCCGGTTTCCGCATCCGGCAGGAAGAAGTTCCACAGGCCGTTTTCCTTGGCTTTGGCTTTGGCGGCGTCGAGTAGTTCCAGTTGCCGCGGGTGCCAGGACCAACGGTCTTCCTTTTCCGCGTGCAGCGCCGCAAATTCTTCGATGATGGGTTCCACGTTTTCGGCAATGTGTTTTTTTACCGCGTCCATCAGCGGCTGTGCTTCGTCGGACATCGACAGCTCAAACAGATCACTCTCCAGATCAGACATACAATTCCCCTTCAACAGTCTCAAGTATTAGCATTAGCAGTTTAAAGGGAGCCACCGACCCTGAAAATAGGCAGTTACAACGTAAAAAATCTCTTCATGTGCGGCGAGGGGCCGGATAAACCGGGCAAAGAATTGCGCCCGCTGTGCCGCATGGTAAACCTGCTGGACGCTGATCTGCTGGCGCTGCAGGAGGTAGGCTCCGCGGCCACCCTGCGGGCTTTTAACGCATTGCTGAAAGAACCGTATGCGCACAGCGGCTGCCTGGTGGGCAACAACAACCGCTCCATCCATCTGGCCGTGCTCAGCAGGGTGCCGGTGCAGCTCACCAGTCACAGGGCGCAGGTGTTGACCGATCCGGCGGGGGAGGTATTGATGCATCAGGGTCAACCGCTGCGCCTGCAGCGGGATCTGCTGCTGGTACGTACGGCTTTGCCGGACCGCACGCCGCTGGCGCTGTTTGTGCTGCATCTCAAGTCGCGTACCTCCCCTGGGGCTGATCTGGAACTCAGCGCTGACGACATCCGTGCGGCGGAAGCCCGGGCCGTGGCGGCGCTGGTTGCGGCGCATCAACAGCGTCATGCGGACGACCTGATACTGCTGGCCGGGGACTTTAACGACACAGTGTACAGCGATGCGCTGGAGCCGCTGCGCCACTGGTGGGATCCCCACGGTGAACAGCTGCGTGCGCGCGGCCGTAACCCTTCCACCTACTGGCCGAAACGCCGCGCCCGCTTTGACCGCATCCTGTTGTGCAGCCGCTCCGCAGCGCGCCTGGATGCGGCCAGCCCGACCATTCACAGCGGCCATATGGCGCGTACTGCCTCGGACCATTACCCGGTATCATTGGAGCTGAACTGAAAACCTGCAAGTTGAAACGAAGGGGACACACATGGAGATCAAAGACAAAGTTGCGGTGGTGACCGGCGCCGGATCGGGGATCGGCCGGGCGCTGGCCCAGGGTTTTGCCGCCCGGGGTGCCGCTGCGGTGGTCTGTACCGACCTGAATGCTGACAACGCCGGTGAAACGGCGGCCATGCTGGGGGACGTGGGCAGCAGCGCCGGGCTCGATGTGGCGGATGAAGCGGCCATCGAGGCGCTGGTTAAAGACGTCGAGGGCCGGCATGGACGTATCGATCTGTTTGTATCCAATGCCGGTTACGGCAGGGGCGGAGGCCTGGACCTGTCAACCGACGAATGGCGCAAAATGATGGATGTGCACACCTGGTCGCATCTGGCTGCGGCGCGGGCGGTGATCCCCGGCATGGTGGCGCGCGGCGGCGGTTATCTGCTGAATACGGCGTCCGCCGCGGGGCTGCTGACGCAGATGGATTCCGGCCCGTACGCGGTCTCCAAACACGCGGCGGTGGCGTTTGCGGAATGGGTCAGCATTAACTATGCCGAACAGGGCATCGGTGTCTCCGTATTGTGCCCGCAGGCGGTGCGCACCAACATTTTGGGGCCGCGCAAAGACGACGCCGGCAAGCCCGGGTCCAACACCGGACAGGCATCAGGCGATGGCGTGCTGGAGCCCGAGGTGGTTGCCGACGCCTGTATTGAAGCCATCCACCAGGAGCGTTTTCTGGTCCTGCCGCACCCGGAGGTGGCCACCTACTTCCAGCGCAAAGCCAACGACTACGACCGCTGGCTGTCGGGGATGCGCCGCTTCAAGGCCCGCCTGCAGGGCGGTTGAACCGGCGGCGCGGTTAAGCGGCGGCGGCGCCGGCGACAATACGTTCCGCTTCAGCCGCAATCACGGGCCGCGCCGCCATGCGCGCCAGCCAGGCGTGCAGATGCTGCAGTTCTTCCGGCACAGCGGCGCCCAGGGTCTGGGTGAACATGAGGCAGACAAAGGTAGCGATGTCAGCGATGCTGTAAGCGCCGCACAGATACTCGCCGCCGGCGGCCAGGCTTTGGTCCAGGGCTTGATAGTAGGCGTTGACGGCTGCCACCGCTTCGGTCACCAGGGCGGTGGACTGTTCCTTGCTGAGCTGGGACGGCAAATAAACCTCGCGTATCAGGGTGGTCAGGTGTTTGGCCATGGTGTGATCCGCGCGCTCCTCCCACATGCGGCAGCGCGCTTTGGCGGCGGCTCCCTGGGGGGTTAAACCGCGGTCGGGGTAAGCTTCTTCCAGGTACTCCCAGATCAGCGTGGAGTCAAAAACCGCCAGATCACCGTCAACCAGCGCGGGTACTTCACCGTGGGGGCTGACCGCCAGAAACTCTTCGGGTTTTGGTCCCCATAGATGCTGGCGGCTCCAGGGGATCTCCGCGTGTTCGTAACTGATACCGCGTTCCGCCAGGTAGATGCGGATTTTGGCGCTGAACGGGCTCAGCAGGCCTGACCATAGTTGCATTGAATTTCTCGCTGACAATGGATGTTGGCGGAGACCTTACCCATCGGCTGCCG
>JANQOA010000256.1 GCA_028279305.1 Pseudomonadales bacterium | reverse complement strand
CGCCGCGTTTTTTAGCCGCCGCCGCAACGGAGCGGTGAGACTCGCGCAGCGAGGCTCAAGAGCGGAGGAAGGGGAGCCGGGAGGGCCGGCGGCGTGAGCGCCGTAACCCTCACGCCCTGTGATCCCGGACCAGGAAACTGAACAACCTACCAGGCTTCAAAACCAAATAATTGAAGCGCGTTACACCAGTTTGAACCCTTCTGCAGTCAGCGGCATCGACCGGATACGATGGCCGGTCGCAGCAAAAATCGCGTTGGTCACCGCCGGCGCCAGGGGCGGCAGCGCCGGTTCCCCCAGGCCTGTGGATGTGTTTTCACTCTGGATGAAATGCACATCAACCTGGGGTGTGGCGGCAATCCGCATGACCGGGTACTGGTGGAAGTTATCCTGCTGAATCACCCCGTCCTCCATGGTGATCTGCTGCATCGCCATGGTGCTGAGGCCGTCGACGACGGAGCCCTGCACCTGGCTTATGGCTCCGCTCATGTTGATGATCGGGCCCACGTCCACTGCCACGGTGACCTTTTCGACCCTGAAGTTGCGCTGGGCGTCAACGCTGACTTCAGCCACCTCAGCGATATGGGCCGCATGGCAGAAATAGAAAGCCAACCCCAGCCCCGAACCTTCGGGCATTTTCCTGCCCCACCCTGCTTTGTCCGCCGCCAGTTGGATGACATCCATGGCGCGGCCGGTGTTAATGGTGTTCACATTGCCTGCGTCTATCCAGCGGCGTTCGCCCATCAACTCAAGCAGAAATTCCAGATGATCGCGTCCGGCCAGCACCGCCAGTTCATGGATAAAGCTCTGCTCCACAAATGCATTGGTATTGGAACCCGGCGCCCGCCATGCCCCGCAGGGGGTGTCGATTTGCATCATGGTTTCCCGCACCCGCGCGTTCGGCAACACGGTCAGGGAGAACTCGTTGCCAAACAGGCCGGAACCCGTGATGCCGCGGTCCGGGTGTTTAAAGCCGATATAGTGCTGGTCCCAGGCTGCCAGCTTGCCGTCCGGATCCAGAGCCGCTTTCATGTTCTCAAAGCCGCCGGCTCTGAAAAAGTCGTTGTGGATGTCGTCCGTGCGCGTCCATGTCAGCTTCACCGGCACGCCGGCTTGTTTGGAGATGGCCATGGCTTCGGCGGCAAAGTCATGAATTGCACGCCGCCCGAAACCGCCGCCCATGCGCAGGAAGTTGACCGTGACGTTGGCGGGATCCAGCCCCAGCAGATTAGCCGCAACCTCCTTAACCTGCGCGGGGAATTGGCTGCCAACCCAGATTTCCAGGGAATCGGGCTCACCGTTTGCACCCTTGCGGTAATCTGCCGTGCAATTCATCGGCTCCATGCACACGTGCGCCACGTACGGAAACTGGTAGAAAGCTTCGTGAACCGTGTTGTTGCCATTCGTCAACGGTTCATCCACAGGGCCATCCCGGCGGATGTTGCCGCCGCTGTCACCAGCGGCGCTTTTGCCCCACTCCACCATTTTTGTCCAACTGTCATCCGACGCGGCGGACTCGTCCCATTGCACCTGCAGCTTGTTTTTTGCATCAATCACCGACCAGGTGTCGTCGCCTATAATGGCGATGCCGCCGCGCAGCACCGCCATGCCCTGCAGAAAACTCATGGTGGCGTTACCGGCGCGGTCGTCCGGCTGCACGATAAACGCATCTCGTATGCCCGGCAGCTTCCTGATTTCAGCCTGATTAAAACTTTTTGCGCTGCCGCCCACCTTCGGGCAACGCGTATAGCTTGCGTATTTCATGCCCGGCACTTCCACATCGATGCCGAACTGGGAATGGCCGGTGGCGATAACAAGATTATCCACACCACTTACCGTGGTACCGATAATGGTATAGCTGCGCGGGTCTTTGTAAGACAGTTTTTCCGGATCCGGCACCGGCTGTTCAGCCGCCAGGGTCGCCAGTTGGCCGAACGTACGGCTTTCGCCGGAGCTATGCACCACCTTGCTGTCGCGGGCTTGCAGGCCGTCCCTTTCCACTTCCATAAGCAGCGCTGCCGCGCTGATCAGCATTTCCCGGGCTGAAGCCCCCATGCGGCGCATGGCGCCGTAGTTTCTGGGCACCGAGGTGGAGCCGCCTGCACCCTGCAGCCCGTAGCGCGCCTGGTCTTCGGGCGCTTCGATAACCTGGACGTCTTCCCAACGGGCGCCCATTTCTTCCGCGATGATCATCGGCAGCGTAGTTTTGATGCCCTGACCCATTTCCGGAATACTGGAATAAATGGTGATCTGGCCGTCGGGGTCGATCTGCACGTATACGTTCAGCTCTTTGGAACCCACCAGCGCGTCTTCTGCAGCGGCGGCGGCCGCTGCCGGCATGGTCATCTGCAGCATCATGCCGCCGCCGGCCAGGGCCGAGATTTTTAGCAGATTTCTTCTGCTCAACATTGCACTGCTCACCCTTATGCTCCTCCCGCTGCTGTATGCACCGCTTTACGGATGCGTATGTACGTACCGCAGCGGCAATAATTGCCGGCCAGCGCCTGGTCAATATCCTCGTCGCTGGGTTGCTTGTTGGCGGCCAGCAGCGCCGCTGCACTCATGATCTGCCCGGCCTGGCAGTAGCCGCACTGCGGTACATCATGTTCGATCCATGCCGCCTGCAGCGGGTGCAGGTCGCCGTCGTCCGCCAAACCCTCAATGGTTGTAACCGGCCCGCTCACCGCAGACACCGGCAGCACACAGGAACGCACGGCCTGCCCGTTGACGTGTACCGTGCAGGCGCCGCACTGGGCAATTCCGCAGCCATACTTCGTGCCGGTAAGTTTCAATTTATCGCGCAACACCCATAGCAGCGGCATCTGCGCATTCGCGTCAACCTCATGCTCGCGGTCGTTGACAACCAGTTTGTATGTAGCCATGTAAATTCCCTGTTATTTAATAGCAGATAAACAAAGTGAAACACCAAAAACAGCCCCCGTCTATCACCAGGGGAAATAATTCTCGGAATCAGGTGGAACTTGTTGTGCCTAGTCGCACGGATAGCGGTTACGCAGCACCGCATATACAAACTGCCGCGCTGACAGTTCAGGCGGCAACTCAGCAGCAGACAGGTCGCCGGCTACGTGATCCACGACTTCCCGCAAGGGCACCGGGTCACCCAGACAGAATTCCGCATAACCCGCTGCACGCCGCAGATCGCGCCCGCGCACCCGCTGCGCCCGTTGTGTCAGAGATTCCTGCCGCGCCAATTCCTGCTCTACGTTCAGCATGACGCGTACATCCGTGGCCACGGCACCGTCAATAAAACCCTGCACGTAGCGGATGCAGTATTGACCGTCAGCGCCTTCGCTGTCCTCGGGCAGTACCCGGCAGTGAGATTCAAGTTCTTCAGCGGATAACACTTCCACCGCCACGGATGGCGTCGCCGGATATAACAGCACCGCTAACACGGCCAGAGGCAGCAACACAGAGCGTGCTTCCCGCGGGTATAAGATGGTCACAGACATTCCTGCCGGGCATACCCTGATCGTTAAGATGGCAGGATATTAGCTGCAAGCGGGCCGCGACTACCCGTTGGTTTTTGTTTCAGAAATGATCGGGATTACCGAATCCGGATCACGGATTGTCCTGCATAAACTGAATAATCAACGCCGCAAACTCTTCACCTGTGTCGTCCTGCAGAAAGTGCCCGCCGCCTTTGATGATGGTGTGCTTCTGCCCTCCGGCACCGGGCACGCTATCGATAAAACGCTGCTCGCCGCCCCTGGTGACCGGGTCGGAATCGCTGAAGGCAGTGAGGAACGGCTTGTCCCACTGCTGGTAAAACGCCCACGCCTGCCGGTTGGCAGGTATCGCCGGGTTGTCGGGGATGATCGGCACCAGGGATGGAAATTGCCGAGCGCCCTGAATGTACTCCTCCGACGGAAACGGTGCGGCCCACGCCCGGTACTCTTCCTCGGAACAGCTTTTCAGCGCGGTCTTCATTACATTGGCCGGGTGAAAATCCTCGGCGGCATCACAGTGCTTCACCCAATACATAAACTGAGGCCGGTCGTCCATGGGCGCGGCGAAACGGGCAAACACTTCTTCTATGGGTAGCGCCGGTGTATCGGCCAGCAGTTCGTGCAGCTTCGGCGCCATGTCTTCAGGAATGCCCTGGCCGTCCGGCAAACCGCCATTGGCCAGCACCACCCGGCTGAAACGGTCAGCGTTTTCCGCAACCAGGCGCAATCCAATCAGGCTGCCCCAATCCTGGCACACCAGGGTCAGATCCTTCAGGTCCAGAGTCTCAACAAAACTCTTCATCCAATGCACGTGACCGGCATAGGTATAGTCCGCGCGGTTGACCGGCTTGTCGGACTTGCCGAAGCCGATCAGGTCCGGTGCAATCACGCGGAAGCCTGCCGCCACCAGCGGCGGGATCATCTTGCGGTACAGGTACGACCAACTCGGCTGGCCGTGCATGCACAGTAAGATCCGGCCCTGGCCTTCATCCAGATAGTGCATGCGTATGAGCCCTCCCTGGCCGTCGTCAACCTCAACATAGTTGGGGACAAAAGGATAATCGGGCAGGTTTACAAAGCGTTCTTCGGGCGTTCTGACGGCATCCATCTCAAGGTCCTCGACTGATTAATTCTTATGGCCAACCACAGCGGATTGTATTCAGTTGGGCCAGTAAATGTACTCGTCCCCCGGTTCGTAGGGCTGACCGCCATGTTTATCGATAAGCTGGAGTGATTCCATCACCGACGGCCACATGGGCGGCGGCAACTGGGCGTTGTGCGCGTCCAGCAGCGCGTTCAGCTCCGCCAGCTTGTCCGGCCGCGCCTGAGCCAAATTGTGCTGTTCCGTGGGATCCCCGCTCAAATCGAATAACCACTGTTTGTCCGGCCGCTCAGCGCGGATCAGCTTCCAGTCCAGGTGCCGCACCGACTGATGATAGCCTTCCCGCCAGTATAAGGTCTGGTGCGGCCGTCCCGGCCTGCTGCCGGTCACAAAAGGCATCAGGTCGACCCCGTCCAGCTTGCGGTCAGCGGGGACCTCAGCACCAGCCGCCGCGGCTATGGTATGGAACAGGTCAACATGATGCACCGGCGCGTCCACCCTTGATCCGCCGGCTATGCGCGCCGGCCACCTGGCCATGAACGGTACGTGGGTGCCGCCCTCAAAATGGGTCAACTTCCAACCCCGGTAAGGTTTGTTTACGTCCGGCAGTTGAATATACCGGGCACCGCCATTGTCACTGGTAAACAAAATCAGGGTGTTGGCATCCAGCCCCAGTTCAACCAGCTTGCTTGACACCGCGCCTACACTGCGGTCCACCGCCCGGATCATTGCCGCGTAAACCCGCAGATGATGATCCTCGATGTGTGCCAGCGCATCATAGTCAGCTTTTGCAGCCTGCAGCGGATTGTGAATACCCCAATGCGCCAGGTACAGGAAAAACGGGCGGTGACGGTTGTTTTCAATCACCTTCAGCGCTTCCGCTGTGTAATAGTCTGTCAGATAACCATCCGGTTGGAACCGCTCGCTGCCGTTAAAGCGGGCGGCATAGACGGCATTGGTCCAGACCATGCGCTCTATGCCGTCCTCTTCGCGTTTTGCATTTACCACATCAGGGTGTTCTTCCGGCAGGTACAACAAACCGGCCAGATCCAGAGAATCCGCAAAACCCTGGGCGTGGGGAGCCTTGTCAGCGGTGCCGCCCAGATGCCACTTGCCGATGTGTGCCGTGTAATAGCCCTTTTCCGCCAACACTTCCGCTATGGTGATTTCCGAAGCCGGCATGCCCAGCTGGGAGTAGTCATCCCCCGGCAGCTCATCCACCGCCTGCATATCGATATATGCGGGCAGCGCCGGCTGTTCAATATCCTGCATCCAGCGGAAGATAGTCGCGCCGACGCGGGGAAACGGCGTAAACTCAAAACCGAATCGGGTCGAATAACGCCCCGTCATGATGCTTGCCCTGGAAGGTGCGCACACCGCATTGGCCGCGTAACCGTTGGTAAAGGTCACCCCCTGCCGCGCCAGGGCATCGATGTGCGGCGTCATCAGGGTGCCGTCCGCAGCGCCGCCGTTATACAGGGAGATGTCGTTAAAACCCATATCGTCCGTTAATATGAGGATGATATTCGGCGGCCGTTGCAGGGCCGGCTGTTCTGCCTGGGCGGGGCCGACGGCCCATTGCAGCGGCACGTTTTCCGGTACCGGCGCCAGCACAGCGCGGATTTTCGGTACTCCCCAGACCAACAGCTCAACACGATTCTGCCAGGCCAGAGCCAGCAACAGGGCCAGCGCCGCAACCACCGCCAGGGCTTTTCTCATACCGGTATCTACTCAAAATTTGCACTAAATAATACACATTTAATAATGTTTGTCATTATAATAATGGCAAACATTAACAGGAAGCTGCCATGACTACACCCCAGCCGCTGAAACTCAAAGGCGTGCCCGGCTCCCCCTATACGCGTAAGATGCTGGCCTACCTGCGCTTCCGCCACATTCCCTACGAACTGCTGCTGGGTGACCAGAGCGCCGCCATGGGTTTGCCGGAACCCAAAGTCAGTTTGCTGCCCACCTTTTATCTGCCTGATGACCAGGGCAACCTGCAGGCCAGCGTGGATTCAACGCCTCTGATCAGACGCTTCGAAAAGGAATTCAGCGGCCGCCACGCCATCCCCGACAACCCGGTGCTGGGGTTTCTCAATTACCTGATCGAAGATTTTGCCGACGAATGGCTGACCAAGGCCATGTTTCACTACCGTTGGCATTACCCTGCTGATATCGACATGGCCGGCACGATTCTGCCCCACTGGAGCAACATCCAGTCGCGCCGGGCGGAGCTGCGGAAGTTAAAAGGCTTTATCTCCGAACGTCAGATATCAAGGCTGTACGTGGTGGGGTCGAATGAAGTCACCGCCCCGGTGATCGAAGCCAGCTACCGCCGGTTTCTGTTGCTGCTGGACAAGCTGATCGAAAAACAGAAGTTTGTCCTGGGCGCGCGCCCCGCGTCTGCAGACTTCGGCATATATGCGCAACTCACCCAGCTGGCAAAATTCGACCCGACCCCCGCGGCGATGTGTGTGGCTGAGGCGCCGCGGGTGTACGCATGGACCGACATAGTCGATGACCTCAGCGGCGACCCGGCGGCAGCGGATGCCTGGATGGCGCCTGAAGATGCGGCTGCCGGGCTGGCGGACCTGCTCAGCGAGATCGGCCGCACTTACGCACCGGCGCTGCTGGCCAACGCGCAGGCAATGCGGAATGGCCAGGAGCAGATGGAGACAACCATCGACGGTCAGCCCTGGGTGCAGCCTGTCTTTCCCTATCAAGCCAAATGCCTGCAGTGGATTAACGCGGAATACCGGAATCTGCAATCTGATGAGCGCACGGAGGTAGACCGCATCCTGAGCGGGACCGGCTGTGAGACGCTGATCATCAACTGAAGGCGCCGGTAGATTCCACCAAGGGTAAGACAAAAATGAAAAAAGCAGTGTACGTTCTTCTCATCGCCGTTGTGCTGCTGGGGGCCGCAGCGGCCGCGGTCTACAACACCGCTGCAGGCCAGGATGCCCTGTTCAAGCGGGCTGCGACGGCATTGATGAGCCGCAGCCCGGATCAATTCGATGGCTTGCGGGTAGTAGTCTGCGGCAGCGCTTCGCCGCTGGGCAACGACCCATCCCGGGCCCAGGCCTGTATCGCAGTGGTGACGCCCCAGCACTTTTTCCTGTTTGACGTGGGTGCCAGATCGCCGCTGCGCATCGCCCAGGCACGTTTACCGATGGCCCGCCTCAACGGTGTATTCATTACCCATTTTCATTCGGATCATATTGCCGGGTTAGCCGATGTAAACCTGGCATCCTGGGTACAGGGCCGGCCCGCTGAACTGCACGTTTACGGCCCGGCAGGCGTGCGGCAGGTGGTGGACGGTTTCAACCATGCGTACCAGCTCGACCGGGGCTACCGCACCGCCCACCACGGGGCTGATCTGCTGCCGCCGGAACGCGGAACCATGCGCGCGCAACCCTTCAAGGCGGGTGAGGTGGTCTGGCAGGACGAATTGATGACAGTGACCTCATTTGCGGTTGAGCATCCGCCCATAGACCCTGCGGTGGGTTACCGGGTGGACTACCGCGGCCGCTCGGTGGTGATATCCGGTGATACCAATGCGGCGGACACTTTGTTTACGGCGGCAGAAGGTGCAGATCTGCTGCTGCACGACGCTTTATCCCGCACTCTGCTGGACCCGATGATCGCCAGCGCAACCGCAGCCGGCGTGCCGGTATTGCCTGCCATCATGACCGACGTCATCGACTACCACGCTGACGCCACTGTCCTGCCGCAACGGGCTGTTGATGCGGGCATCAAACAGCTTGCCTTCTATCATATGGTGCCGGTGCCGGCCAACGCGCTGGCGGCACGGATGTTCCTGCGTAACATCCCGGATAGCGTGATTGTCGTCAGCGACCTGCATACCTTTGACCTGCCGCCGGATTCAGCGGAGATACATATTCATGAACCCTGAGCAATACCGGAACCGGTACAGGTACCGGCACATCCGGAATATAATGTGCGGCCAGGACTGATGACAGACACCCACGCAACAACCGACAATCGCCGCGCCCGCAGCGAAGCCACCCAGGCAGCGTTGATGCGCGCCGGTGAACGCCTCATCGCTGAGCGGGGTATGGAAAATGTTTCCATCCGCGACATCGTCACCGCCGCCGGGCAGAAAAACGAATCGGCTCTGCAATACCACTTCAAGAATTTCTCAGGGTTGATCAACGCCATCCACTTACAGCGCGCTGACGAAACCCAACGCCTGCGCGGCAGCCTGCTGGACGGCCTGCTGGCCAGGGGCAGCCAACCGAGCCTGCGGCAGATCTGCATGTTGATGGTACAGCCGGCGTTCGAACTGGCGCAGCGCAGCGCGGGCTTCCGCCGCTATGTTAAAGCCTTCGGCCACGAACTTGTGCTCACCGAGGATTCACCGCTGTTGAAAGTATCCAGCCACGGGCGCAGCGGCGTCAGCGGGCGCCAGATCAGGCATCTGCTGGAGGAAGCCTTGCCGCACCTGGACGAAGCCACCTTTATCCGCCGTCTGGAGGCCGCGGTGCGCCTGTGTGCGGCCTCCATGTATCACCAGGCACGGCAGAAAAATGCCTTCCGCGGCAGCCAGGCGGAGCTTTTTCTGCACAATCTCGTTGATGCATTGGTTGGCTTGTTAAGCGCAGAGGTATCTGATCAGACCAGAGCCCTGAACCGCCGCACCGGACACCCATAGCCGCGCAGATGCACAGAGGACCTGCCAAGACAAAGTGAAAAAGATCCTGATCCTAACTGCCGGCGTCCTGGCAGGGTTGTTGCTGGCGGCTTTCTGGTTGGTGTTCTTGTCAGCCCGCCCGCCGCTGACCACCGACCCGCTTACCCTGGCCGGCGACGGCAGCACAATCAATTATTGTGACTTACCGGTCCTGGATGGCAGCAACAAATCAGCCGCAGACATCGCCAAGGGCAACACGCCGGGGTGCGGTTACGCCCATTTCCCCCTGCCGGTGCTGCGCGAATGCACCGAACCCCTGGCGGACGGCGCGGCGGACATTCGCGGCCTGTGGACCGCTGAGGCTGGAGACAAGTTGGGACACGTGGAGCGCATAGAACAGTGCGGCAGCCGCACCGTGGTCACCGCAAGCGGAATTATCCACGACTACGGCCCGAACAGCACCGCCCACCCGAACACAGACGATACCGAAGGCGGCGTGTTATTCACCCTCAACGGCCGGGAGTATTGTCCGCGCACCTCAGCAAGCATGATCTGGAAAGACGGGGTGCTCAATTTCCATGTGCTCGGCTGGGGGCCGGTGGTCGTGCGCCGCTACCCCGACGGCGACCACTTGATCTGGGAGTATGCGGACGGCAGTTTGACGCGTA
>JANQOA010000247.1 GCA_028279305.1 Pseudomonadales bacterium | reverse complement strand
GCCAAGTTGGGCAAAAGCCAGACGTGACAGGTGCTGCCAGCTCTGGCCTTTAACAAATATCAGATCGCCATCACCCAGTTGCAGATCTTCTATGGTCCGCTGCAGCAGCACGTCTGCCGCCGCAAAATCCTCGGCCGTCATCACCCGCGCGGCATCCATGCCCGCAGCCACGGCCCCTTTGGCTGCGTGGCGGGCGCTTTTGCCGACAAATACGGCCGCTTCAAAATATGGAGCCACCATTTCTCCGGCCCGGGCCAGGCGCCGTCTGGATTTCACTTTGCCGCAGTCGGTGATGTCCCCCAGCACCAGCACGCGGCGTTGTGCCCGTGCCTCTGCGGCCACTTCCAGCATGGCCCGCAGCACGTCAATGCTGGCATTTTCATCGCGGATCATGGTTGCACCGCAGGGCAGCTTCACCGGCTGCATGCGGCCGCGGAAAGGCGGCACGCGGCTGATCGCGCCGGCGCTTGTTGCCGCATCCAGGTCCAGGCTGGCGGCGGCGGCAAATGCCGCCAGCACTGAGTTTTTCCAATGCGCCCCCACCAGTTGGGTCTGCACCGTGCAGCCGGCGTGATGACTGCCGGGCAGCACCGTCAGGTTCAGCCGCTGGGGCCAACGGGCTTGAATGTCCGCGGCGCGGACCTGGTTGCCGCTGCCGCAGCCGAACAGCACCGTGGGTGCCTTTGTCAGCTCCGCCATGGCGCGGACGTGGGGATCGTCACCGTTGAGGATGGCCAGCCCGCGCCGGCGCATATTCCGCACCAGCTCGGACTTTTCCCGGGCAATTTCGTCGATGCTGTTATAGCGGTTGGTGTGGGTGTGAGCCACGGCGGTGACGATGGCAACATCCGGGCCGACCAGCCTGGCCAGTTGTTTTAAGGTGCCGGGGCCGCTGGCGGCAAGCTCGATGACAGCAAACTTATGCCAGGGGCGCAGGCGCAGCAGCACCCCGGGAACCCCCCACAGGTCGTTTTCGTTGTTTCGTGTCTGATAAGCGGGCGCGTGTTCGCGCAGGATGTTAAACAGTAACTCCCGGCAGGTGGTTTTGCCGACACTGCCGGTAATGGCAATAACCGTGGTGCGGAACATCAGGCGCCGCCAGACATAAGCCAGCAAGGTACTGTGACGCAGTTTATGGGTGATGCGGGCTTTCATCCGCGCGGCCGGCTGAAACATCAGACGCTTGCCTCCATTTGGCTCATGCCTTCAAACCCGCGGCGGTATACCAGGCGGAAACCAAAGCGCCGGGCCACCCCGGAGTTGAAGATCATTTCGCGGCCGAACAGCCGCACGATCAGGCTGTAGCCCAGCCGCACCGGCCGTACCTCTGCATGTTTCAGGCGCGACGGAAAATTCTGCGCCTCCACGTAAGAGACCATGCGCTGTCCCGGCTGCGGCGGAAACAGGCGGCTGTTGAGGCGGCCGCGGGCATGGCTCAGGTGCTTGCGGCGGTGCTGCGGATGGGTCCAGCCTTTGTAGCGGTACAGCAGATTTTTGCTTACCGCCACCGCCACCTGCTCGGTTACGGCTGCATAGTTGGGGGTGACAAAGCCGTAACCCACCAGCTGATCGTGATAAAAGTTGGCAACACAGCGGTCGCCGCGGGCTGCGGACTGGCGCAGAAACGCCTCGCTCAGGTCGTAGCCGCCGTTCGCCCAGGGCAGCAGATCCAGCGGCTCCAGGGCGCGGGTGGTATACCCCGCAGGCAATTCCGGCATGCTGATATGCGGGTTATTGTCACCCAACTCAACCAGCAGCAGCCTGGTGCCGTAAGACGACAGGTGCCGCAGCAGCGTGCCGTACAGTTTCCGGTAGAGGGGCAGGTCAGCCATGGGCGAGTACCGGCTGCACAAATTTGCCCGGCGGCAACAGCGACACCAACCGCTCTCCCGGATTGGCGCCTTCGCTGTCGCCTACCGGCTGCCAGCCGGTCTCCACCATCATCTGCAGCCAGGTGGTGCGTCCGGTTAATACCGTGGCCACCGGAATGCGCTGCCAGCACATGGCCTGTTTGATGGCGGTGCGGCTCAGCAGCGCAGCCGCGCCGCTGTCGCGATGGGCCGGGTCGACTACGGTGCGGCACACTTCAGCAAACTGCTCGGCGCGTCCGCCGGTGGCGGCGCAGAAGGGTACCGCTTTTGTCTCTGAAAGCGCGCCCAGACCGATGTGGCCGATCACCTCGCCGTCCAGTTCACACACCCAGCGGCCCAGATCCGCGGGATGGCCCAGCCATTGCACAATGTCCAGGTCGCGCGCGTAAGGGGGCGGCCACGCCGGGTCGATGGCCATCTGGGCGGTGAGGATAGTTTGCAGACGGGGATTATCAGCCGTCCGCCAGGCACGGATAGTCAAAGTGCTCATGGGTCAGCATGTCCGATGCGGTGTAAAAATTCTTCTTCCAGCGCCTGCGCCTGGCTGGGGCTTTCAGCTACTGTCAGGCAGCTGCAGAGGCCGTGGGCCATGGCTCCGGTCCAGTAGGGGATGACGCCGGCGGCGCGCTCCGGCAGGTACAGTAAATCTGCGGTGCGTGCCTGCAGCGCTGCGAAGTCTTGCAGTTCCGTGGTGGCTGAACGGAACAGCTGCCAGCAGGGTAAGAAAGCGGCGCCGTTGCGGGCGCGTATCTGATTGATGCGGAACCAGATTGAGCTTGCGTAGGTTGAGCCGTTCTGGCGCGCGTTCACCTCTACAAACTGTATCTGG
>JANQOA010000241.1 GCA_028279305.1 Pseudomonadales bacterium | reverse complement strand
AGGCAGCGGCAAACTCCGCATCCGCGGGGGCTGACTGCAAATGCCCGGCCCAGGCTTCCGCCAGCACCGCCTGGCGCTGCAACAGTTTCCGGTTATGCTCGTCAGCAGCCTCATCCCATACCCCCAGGGTGCGGAAATACCGCACCGCCCCGGGGTGATAAGGCACCGACCAGGTAAAAATCTGCCGCTCCAGGGCCCAGCCGATGGCACCCGGATCCGCGTCCTTAAACTCGTCATAGTGCAGGTGGATGGCTTTGGCCAGATCGTGCACCAGGTTTTCCTTCTGCTGAGCCAGGGTAATCAGCAACGGATAAGGATAAGTGGCGCCTTCGTGGGGGGCGGCGCTGGAGATTCCGGCCCCGCGGGTGGCCATATGGGGTACAAAAAACGGCACCACCCTGGCCATGCGGGACCAGCAGCCGGCATCAGCATGGGGCGCCGGCGGCCAGTAAATACCGCGCGGCGAGGCCTCAAGTTTGCGGGTCGGACCGGAAACGGTATTGGCATAAGCGGCGTCCACCTGGCCATTGACCACCCCCGTCCACATGGCGTTATAGCCGGGGAAATCAACCCTCCGCACATCGTCCCAGGTCAACCCGCCGCAGGCCAGAAAGGCCTCGGTGGGCACGTTCAGGGCTGGCGCACCGCGCACATAAGGTACGCGCTTGCCTTTCAGATCAGCATAGCTGCGTATGCCCAGGTCAGCCGCCACCCCCAGCGCCTGATTACTATCGCCGTAGGACATCATCACCAGCCGCAGCGGCAGCGGCCCCCATTTGCGCTGGGCGAACTGGAACACGCCCTCCTGGGCAAAATAGGTGGCCACGCCGTTGGCGGAAAACTGGACCCGGCCTTTAACCAGCGGCAGCAGCCGCGACACGTCGTTTTTACCCGGCACTACCCGCAGATTCACGCCGTAGTGATCTTTCAGCGACTTGCCGATGGCAACAGCCTGGTTGTAGCCGGTGGTACCCAGATTGTAAGCGCTCCAGGCCATGGTGCGGCCCAGCTGCAGGTTCTCCGCCTGCGCCGCGGCAGCGGCTGCCCATAGCATTCCACCCAGCAGCGCCGCTGCGCTGATCTGCCAAATTTTCAAACCATCCCCTTCTACAAGTTGCACCGGAACCGCCGCCGGGGGCGGAGCCCACCTTCAGTTCTTTTTCTGTAGTATGCGGGTTTTTAGAGGAGGAAGCATGGTGCAGGGGATTGTTGCGCAAACCACTACCGGACCGGTCTCAGGCCGTACTAAAGAGGACATACTGCTGTTCGCGGGTATACCGTACGCGGCGCCGCCAACCGGCAATCTGCGCTTCAAAGCGCCGCAACCCCACCCGCCGTGGCAGCAACCCCGGCAGGCCTACAAGTTCGGCCCCGCGGCGCCTCAGGTACCCAGCGGCGGCATGACCGACAGCGCCCCGGTGCGCTGGGACGAAGACTGCCTGACCCTGAACGTGCAGACCCCGGCCTGTGATGATGCCGCGCGCCCGGTGTTGGTGTGGATCCACGGCGGAGGTTACCGCACCGGTCAAAGTTCCATTCCCTGGTATAACGGCGCCCGCTTTGCCCAACACGGGGACATCGTGGTGGTGTCCATTAATTACCGCCTCGGGGCCCTGGGCTTTGCTGATCTATCCCATCTGGGTGCGGAATATCAAACCTCCGCCGTCAACGGCACCCTGGATCAGATCGCCGCGTTGACCTGGGTGCGGGACAATATTGCCGCCTTTGGCGGCGACCCGGGCCGGGTGACTATTGCCGGTGAGTCAGCCGGGGGATTCAGCGTAGCCACCCTGTTGGCCTGCGGTGCTGCTGAAGGCCTGTTCAGTCAGGCGATCCCGCAAAGCGGCGCTGCGCACCACACCCTGCCCGCCGCTGCCGCGGCCACCGTGACAGAGGCTCTGTTTGAACACCTGTCCGTTGATGACGCCATGGGACTTGAAGCCCTGCCGGCGCAAAGCATCCTGGATGCGCAAACGGCCGCCATCGGGCAACTCGAAAAAGGCGCCGGCCTGGCCAACACCCTGAACACCACCGTTGCACCGTTTTACCCAGCCCACGGAACGGAGTTGTTGCCTGTCCCTCCGATCGATGCCATCCGCAGCGGGGCGGGGTCCGGGGTGCGGGTATTGACCGGCAGCAATGCCCACGAAACCACCCTGTGGGGTTACGGCAAAGTGGACGATGCAAAACTGCAGCGGGTGGCGGAAACCCTGGGCGCCGCCGCTGCGCTGGACGTTTACCGGCAAACCATGCCCGGCGCCGGCGCGGAAGAACTGCTGATCGCGCTGACCACCGATCACATGTTCCGCATCCCCGCAGTGCGCCTGGCTGAAGCCCGCGCGGCGCATACCGCGGACACCTGGATGTACCTGTTTGCCTGGGAATCCCGCGCCATGCAGGGGCGCCTGAAAGCCACCCACGCATTGGAAATTCCTTTTGCGTTCAACAACCTGGACCGCGCCGGCGTGGACGCATTCACCGGCCCCGGGCCAACCCCCCAACACGTTGCGGATAACATGCACAGCGCCTGGACGCAGTTCATCCGCAGCGGCGACCCGGGCTGGCCCCGCTACCGCCCGGACAACCGCGTAACCATGGTATTCAACGATCAGTCGGGGCCGCAAACCGACCCCGATGCCGCTACCCGCCAGGCCTGGGAGGGATTGCGCTGAACCTATGACCCAGGCGCTGCGCTGGTACCTCACCGGTACCGGGATGTTTCTGATTCCCGGCGGTGTGCAGATTGTCTTGTATCCATGGCTGGTGGCGGTCTATCTGCACGAATCGCCAACCCGGGTCGGACTGGCGCAAATGGCCTCACAGCTGCCGATGCTGCTGTTTATACTTTGGGGCGGCTGGCTGGGTGACCGCATAGATCAGCGGCGTCTGTTGATCACGCTGAATGCCATGATGGCATTCCCGCCTCTATTTGTAGCCTACATCTACCAGGCCGGCTGGTTTAACTACACCGTGCTGTTCTGCTGGGCTCTGGTCGGCGGCACTTTTGCCGCTTTTGTGCAACCCACCCGGGACGCCTTGTTAAACCGGGTGGCGGGCCTGGATATACAACGGGTGGTGACCTTGACCATCGGTGTCCAGTTTGGCGTGCAGATTATCGGCTTTGGCATCGGCTCGCTGGCGGACGTTGTCGGGCCGGTAATCCTGCTGCTGGTCATGTCCACTTTCATGCTCGGGGCGGCCGCGGCCACCGCGCGCATTCCCAACCTGCCGCCCATGTCACCCCCCAAAGCCGAGTCGCCGTTGAGTGCCATCGCTGACGGCATTCGTCTGGCCTGGCGGGACCCGGCCATCCGCCCGGCCATCTTCCAGACATTTTCCGTCGGCATATTTTTTGCCGGCGCTTACATGGTGTTGCTGCCGCTGATGGTGCGTGACATCTACAGCGGCGGTTCCCTGGCCATGGCGGGCACTTTTGCCGCCAACATGCTGGGCACGGTGTGTGTCACTTTCATACTGATGCGCATCGGCCGCGTTGACCGGCCCGGAAGGGCTCTGCTGGTCGGGGCGGCAGTCAGCTCCGCGGTATTGTCACTACTGCTGTGGGATCTGCCCCAGTGGGCATTTTACGCGGTGATTTTTCTCTGGGGCTGCTGCGGCGGCATAGGTATGACCATGTCGCGCACCATTGTGCAGGAAGCCGCCCTGGCCAGTCACCGGGCGCGGGTGATGTCCGTTTACTCGCTGGGTTTAATGGGCGGCATGCCCATCGGCAGTTTCACCCTGGGCCTGGTGACCGAATGGGTGGGTGTACGCAACGCCGTGTGGGTGCCGGTGCTGGGCATGCTGACTATCCTCGTTTACCTCAGCGCACGCACCAGGTTATGGTACGTGCGCAGCCACCTGATCGACCAACCGGTCACTTAACAAGGAAACAAGACGTGCGTTATACCCTCCTCATTGTGCTTACCGGGCTGTTTGCCTGCGCTGAACCGCCGGACCGCAGCCCGCCGCTGCCGCCCGGCTTTACCGATGCGCCGCCGGCCGGGCCGACCGCGCCGACCCAGGTACTCTCCGGAGGTATCCTGGTAGCTGCGGAGCTGGCGGCGGACGTTGAAGACGCTGCCGTTGTGATCACCGACGGCAGGCTGGTGGCGTGGGGAAAACGCGGTGAAGTGGAGATGCCCAACCAGTCCATCGGCCACGACCTGCGCGGCAAGTGGCTGGCGCCGGGCCGCCGCGGCGAACCTTTTAACCCCAACAGCCCGCTTATGCCGGACCAGCCCGCTGCGCTGTTGATTTTCGACCAGCCGCCCCGGCCGGGTTTATCGCCGATAGGCTACGTCGAAGCCGAAGTTATCAGCCTGCCGCCTTCAGACTAAAAACTCCGCGCCGTTCAGATCCAGGGCATGGCGCGCGTGACGCCGCGCCATGGCTGTAAACATCTGATCACCGCGTTCGGTCTGCTGCACCAGCATAGACGCCACCACCGTCACGCCAAAGCCGGCAAATACACCCCGCCGGTAAGCGGTCCAGCAATCGGGCCAGCTGAAGTCCGTGACCCCGGCGGCCAGCAACGCGCTGTGGTAACGGCGCACAATGTCTTCTTCCGCCGCCGCGCGCGCGGCAGGTAACATCCCCGCGCCGAGAAAATACGCCACGTCGTTTAACGGAGCACCCAGGGAAATACTCTGCCAGTCGACTACGGTTACCCGCACCGGCGCTGAGCCGCCCGGATCGTGCAGCAACAGGTTGTCCAGCCTGTAGTCCACATGCACCAGGCTGAAGATATCCGGCAGACCGGCATACAGCGGCGCTTGAGCCGCTTGCCCCACCCGCGCGATGATATCCCGCTCGTCAGCTTCCAGCGCATGCCCGTACCGCTGCAGAAATCCGGGCAACTGCGCCCGGTACATCTCGCGCAGCGCGGAGCCGGCATCCGGATCCGGGTTATAGAGCCAGGATTCATCCAGCAAGCTGCGGTCGCACCAGCCAGGCGCGTGCAGGCCCACCAGTTCCAGCACCGCTGCCTGTGCCAGCCGGGCGTCACAACCCGCCAGTTGGTCACCCTGCTCAGCCGGCGCCAGGTCTTCCATCACCACCGCAAACTGCGGTCCTGCGTCTACAATCTCCGCGAAGTAGCACAGCGGCGTGCGCACCGTCAGGCGCTGCTGCAGGCGCTGATAGAACCGTACTTCCTTGAGAAAATTATTGAGCATGACGCCGGTCGCCCGGCTGGTAGGATCATCTGAAGGATATTTGACGATCAGGCTCAGGGGCGCCGCGGAGGCCTCCTGAGCAGCCGGCGCGGCGGACTCCGAATATTGCAAGGTGTAGCGCACACACTTGCCAATCTGGCCGGTACCGATCCGGCGGGCGTCAAAACCGCTCACCGTGACCGGCAGGCCGCGGCCGCGCAACAGAGCCGTAAACCACTCGGGGCTGATCGACTCTGTTGTGGGTATCGCCAGCAATTTATCTGGGATGTACGCGTACCGGCAGTTCAGTAAACCCCTTAACAAATACCGACGGGGTGCGCTGCGGCTCGCCGACCACTTCAACAAAGTCGAAGCGCTTCATGATCTCTTCCCACAACACCCGCAGCTGCATCTCCGCCAGACGGTTACCCATGCAGCGGTGGATGCCGAAACCGAACGACAGATGATGGCGCGGCCGGGCACGGTCGATGATAAAGCTGTCCGGGTTTTCAATGGCATCCGCATCGCGGTTGCCGGAGACATACCACATCACCACTTTGTCACCCTTTTTAATGGTCTTGCCGCCCAGTTCCACATCCTGGGTCGCGCGGCGCCGCATGTGCGACAGCGGTGTCTGCCAACGGATAATTTCAGGCACCATGCTGGCGATCAGCTTGGGGTTGTTGCGCAGCTTTTCATATTCCGCCGGATTCTCATTCAACGCCAGCACGCCGCCGCTGATGGAGTTACGGGTGGTGTCGTTGCCGCCGACAATCAGCAGGATCAGATTACCCAGAAATTCCATCGGCTGCATGTGTTTGGTGTTCTCGCCATGTGCCAGCATGGAAATCAGATCCATGCCGGGTTCCGGTTTGTCCTTCCGCTCCTGCCACAGGCGGGTGAAGTACTCCAGGCACTGCAGCAGTTCCGCGCGGCGCTCTTCAATGCTCAGCAGTTCGGGCCCGGAGGTGGCGACGTCGGACCAGTGCGTAAGCTTGCGGCGCTCCTCAAAGGGGAAATCGAACAGAGTTGCCAGCATCTGCGTGGTCAGCTCAATAGACACCAGGTCTACCCAGTTGAAGGTTTCGCCCACCGGCAGGCTGTCGAGAATATTTCCGGCCCGCTGACGTATCGTGCCTTCCAGGGCGGCCAGGTTACGCGGCGCCACCACCGGCGTCACGGTGGCGCGCTGGACGTCGTGTTTGGGTGGATCCATGGCAATAAACATTGCCGTCTGAAACTCTTTGGCCCGCTCCTCATCTTTTTTCAGGGGGCCGATGGTGATGCCGTCCTCGGAGGAAAACAGGTCGTGATTGCTGTCGACAAACATGATGTCGTCGAACCTGGTGATGGACCAGTACGGGCCGTAATCGCTGTCCGGCAGAAAATGCACCGGGTCTTCTTTGCGCAGACGCTCAAAATACCCCCACAGCTTGTTTTCCTGAAACACCGGAATGCTGGCCGGATCCAGGCTTTCCAGGGGAATGCTGTATGGGTCCGGGACCTGTACTGCCGATTTTGGCTGCTCCTTCATTACACTGGCCACATTTATCTCCTCACGCTTAAATATTTATCGACAGCGATGTTAGCACAGTTAGCCGGCCCCCTATTGAGGCTTCAGAGGCAGGTTTTGCAGAACTATTGCGCAAGTATTGCCAGTCTGCGGTCAAGCAAATAGATCAAAGCCGGCAAAATCACCCCCCAACACGCGGGCGCTGTCCACACCCAGCCAGCCCCCTGCCGCCGTGGCGTAGACCCGGCGGAAATCCGTTGTATAGGCCAGATTATCGCCGTGCACCAGCTTGGTCAGACTGGGGGCTTCACCGTAATGCCCGCCGCGTACCGGCGCGCCGGCCACAAACATCACGTTGGCGGTGCCGTGGTCGGTGCCCAGGTTGGCGTTCTCAGGCACCCTGCGGCCAAACTCGGAAAACACCATCACCACCACCCGGTGGGCCTGACCGATACGTTCCATATCGCGGATAAAGCCGTAAATACCGTCACAGGCATAACTGAGCAAACGGCGGTGCAGGGCCGGCTGCTGCACGTGCGTGTCAAAAGCGTTGTTGCGGAAGGTAACGTAATACAACTGGGTGGGCAGCCCGGCCTTGATACAGGCGGCCACCTTGGGCAGATCCAGGGGTGCGATGCCGTAGTCTACCGGGGTCTGATAGCCGCGCCAGGCTTCGCGGATACGCGCCGCGGACTGCTGGGCGCTGGCATTAACGGCACGCAGATACGCCCGTGCCGGGTTGTCACCAGCAACCGTTGCGTCCTGCTGCGTAAGCTCCCCGGCATGCATCCAGTTGTGACGCGCAAACCGCTCCGGGTCGTCGAACACCACCGGTGTGTGTACGGCGCTTTTCACCGCCAGCGACTGGGACGGCGCAATGTTAATCAGCATGTCGTCCCGGCGTTGCCCGGCCAGAGCATCCGCCACGCGGCCCATCCAGCCGAACTCACTACCCTGATGGGGGGCGCCGGTGTGCCAGTAGGCCATGGAAGTGAAGTGTGAGAACGACGGCTGCGCATAACCGCAACCATGCACAACAGCCAGTTGATTTTTCTCCCAGAGCTTCTGCAACCCCAGCATGCCCGGGTTAAAGCCGTAATGATCGTCAAGCGGCAGCAACTCCCGCGCCGGTATGGAGATGTTGGGACGGTGCCGGTAGTAAGCGTCGTCCGCAAAAGGAACTATGCTGTTCAAACCGTCATTGCCGCCCGACAGTTCCACCGCCACCAGTATGGGCGCATCAGCAGAACCCGCGGCGCCGGACGATAACGGCAGGCATAAGGCTGCCGCGGTGGTGCCCAGGTGTGTAAAAAATCGGCGTCGTTGCATCAGCTTAACCCAATTGGTATTCCGGCAGGCTGAGCATCTGATGCAACAGCTTGCGCAGCGGTTCTTCCATGTAAGTTGCAGCGGCGGCGATATCGCTGGTGCCTAACTCCTGGACGAGTATTTCCACCAGTGCCACCCGGGTGGATTCATCCAGATCAACGCTGAAAAAGACTTTGACAAAATAGTCCACCACCTGCCGCGGCGTGGTCAGGCCCGCCTTCTGCACCTGTCCCGCCAGGTCCAGCCGCGCCGGGCGGCGTTCGATGGGTTTTACCCGTTCCAGCGCCATCTGCCAACCGCGCATGCTGCCCAGACGGGTGTTGAACGCCTCATCCCGGTCCGCCAGCAGGTTTGACGCGGCCATATTGTCCTCCACCCCGGTGGGCCGGGTGGCGGCGCTGATGCTCATACCCTGGCGCAAGCGCTGCTGCACGTTGACAATCTCCGCGGTATAAGCGGGGAAGCGGTCCGGCGGCACAAAACCGATGTCCGGAAACATCACTTCCAGGACAAAATTGCCGCGTTCGAACATCAGGCTGGGGGTAATCCAGCTGCGGCCGTGGGACCAGCCCGCTACCGTCGGCGGGTGCATCAGACGCTGGCCAAGGGCGCCGCTGACCACGTTAAAGTCGGGTACGCCGGGAATCTCCTGCAGTTCCAGCCGCCGGTAGGTAGAGACCAGCAACTCCACCGGACCTTTTATGCGGCTGCCGATATTCCGCGGCGCGTAAAAGTCGCGGGACAGGAACAACAATTCCATATAGGCGCCGAGGTCGTAATCCAGCTCGCGCAGTTTGTCTCCAAGCTGGGCCGCGTCTCCGGGCTGCAGCTGGTCGTTGACAAAAAAACGGTACAGTTTGGCGGCAATGTAATCCGCGGTGGCGGGCTGTTGCAGAATCAGATCAATAACGTCGACACCGCCGAATTCACCGCGTTGGCCGAGAATCTCTTTTTCGCCGCTGTCGTGGTCCGCGCTGTTAAGCTTAAAATCCAGGCCTTCAACGTTCCAGCCGGTAAATGCACGCGCGGCTTCCTGCACATCGCTTTCCGAATAATGCCCCACCCCCATGGTAAACAGCTCCATGATTTCCCGGGCAAAATTCTCGTTAGGGGAATCTTTGGTGTTGACGCCGGCGTCCAGGAACACAAGCATGGCCGGATCCTGGGCGACGCTGATCAGCAAATCGCGGAAATTGCCAAGGCCGCGGCTCTGCAACAACTGCAGCTGCTGAAGCATCTTGCGGTAGTCACGCACCTTATCTTCGTTGCTGGCAAAGTGGCCGTGCCAGAACAGCGCCATTTTCTCCACCAGCGGCTGGGGGTGATTGAGCATGCGGTTAGCCCACCAATACGCCACCCGGTCGGTCTCCAGCCGGGAGGCGCGCAGCCAGTAGAAAAACTGATTGACCACCGGCTGCAGCGGCCGGTTGCCGCCGGGTTTAACGCGCACCCCCAGCGCATGGCCCTGCTCACGGGCTAACTCGGTGGTGGCCGGGCGGCTGGGCGGAAACGGATCCAGACCTTCGACAAACACACCCGAATGTTCAAACTCCGGCAACGCCTGCAACTGTTTAGCGCCGTGCACCATCAACGCCACCGCGTTGGCCGGCGACAGCAACGCCAGCCCCCGCACCTGTTCGGGTGAACCGCCGAAACCCGCACGGGAGAGAAGATGGGCGCTGAGGGTTTCGTCCCAACGCTCACTCTGCAGCGGCCGCAGATCCAATTCCGCCCATGCGCCGCTGCTCCAGCCCGCCAGACCCGGGCACAGCAGGATCAGCAGGCAGCGGACATAGATCTGGCTCTTCGCGTACATATCCGCTAACCCTACCATTATTCGAAACGCTTGGCGTACAATCCGGCAGATACGCAGGAAAGCCAGCGCACACTTAAACAGCGAACCCGAGGGCCCATACCATGTCCACTATGTTCTCCGGCACCCGCCGGCGGTTTGTTCAGTACAGCACCCTGCTTGGCGCGGGGGCAGCCAGCCTGTTGAAGTCCGGGGATCTGAAAGCCTCGATATTCGATGCCAAAGAGGCTGCCGGCCTCGGTGAACCGTGGCCGCAAATGCAATACCGCACCCTCGGGCGTACCGGCCATAAGGCCAGCCGGCTGATCTTCGGCTGCGGCGCCACGCTGTCCAGGGAACGCCACGATGACCTGCTGCACGCCGCTTTTGATGCCGGGGTCAACACCTTTGATGTCGGCTTCAAACACTACTACAACGATGCGGAAAAGAACCTGGCGCCGTTTCTACAGCAGAAGCGCAACGACATTTTCCTCATCTCCAAAGCCTATGTGCCGGTGGACATCGACTGGGATGAGACCATCACCGCTGAACAGGCCAGACAGGCGGCCAAAGGCTGGGTGGCTTATCTGGATGAGAGCCTCCGGGAGATGGGGATCGAGCATGTTGATGCTTATTACTTCATGGCCGCAAACAACGTTTCGGTGGTCTCCAACGAAGAATTGCACCGCGCATTTGAAGATGCCAAAGCCGCCGGCAAAGTGGATTTCCTGGGCCTGTCGACCCACCAGAACGCTCAGAACGTGCTGCGTGCGGCCATCGACTCCAAGGCTTTTGATCTGGCCATGCTGGCCATCACCCCGGGCGGCTGGTACGACTGGGAAGACAAATCCGTAATGCCGGACTCACCGCCCATGACCGGGCTGCGGCCGCTGCTGGATGAAGCGCGCGCCGCCGGCATTGGCCTGGTGGGCATGAAAGCCGGCCGCTTCCTGGCCGGACGGCGCTTCTTCGGCTGGGGTAATCCTGAAGCCTTCGATAAGTACTACAGCAAAAAGCTGATGCAGGCTAACTTCTCGGAATTCCAACGCAGCTACGCCTACGTGCTGGAAAACGGCCTGGATGTTGTAAACGCGGACATGCAGACGCTGCTGCATCTGAAGGAAAACTTCACCGCTGCCGCCACCGCTGAGGATTATTCAACGCTTGCCTGACGCGCTGTTCTACCAGCCGGGCTGCGGCATCTCCGGGGATATGCACCTGGCGGCACTGGTGGATCTGGGAGTTCCGGAGGCCTGGCTGCGCAGTCAGCTGGACAAACTGCCGGTCAGCGCTGAATACACCCTGACCCTGCAGCCGGCCAGCAAAATGGGCATCAGCGGCACCCAGGCGCGGGTCTCCACCACCGACAGTCAGGACCACCGTCACCACAGCACCATTGTCAAAATGATCCGCCAGGCCGGTTATCCGCCCGCGGTGGAACAACGCGCCCTGGCCATGTTCCAGGTGATTGCCGATGCTGAGGGTAAAATTCACAACGTGCCGCCGGACAAGGTGCACTTTCATGAAGTAGGTGCGGTGGATTCCATAGTCGACATTGTCGCGGCCGCGCTATGCATCGATTACCTGCAGCCGGCAGCCATTCTATGCCACCCCATCGAAGTCGGCAGCGGCTATGTCGATTGCGCCCACGGGCGTTTTCCGGTACCGGCGCCCGCTACCCAGGAAATTCTGCGCGGCGCGCCCTGCACTTACGGCGGCGTCAGCGGCGAGAGCACAACACCAACCGGCGCGGCGATCCTTGCCGCCTGCGTCAGCGAGTACAGTCCGCAACAGAGTTTTACACCCGCCCGTATCGGCTATGGCATCGGCCACAAGGATTTTGAGCGCCCCAACGTACTGCGGGTGGCCTGGGGCTCTTATGAGCCGGGTGCCGCGGCGGCAGAACCGCCGGCAGAACAGACTGCCCAGGGATTTGCCGCGGCGCGCAAAACCCAGCACAAGCTGGAAGCGAACATCGACGATATGTCACCGGAAGCTTACGAGCCGTTGCTGGCGGCGTTATTTGCGGCCGGGGCCCTGGAT
>JANQOA010000222.1 GCA_028279305.1 Pseudomonadales bacterium | reverse complement strand
CGGCAGGAACCCTTCCAGCATCTGTTTCAGATTCAGCAGTCTGGGCTGGCCGTCCACCAGCGCCACGCAGTTGATGCCGAATACGGATTGCAGCTGGGTCTGGGCGTACAGGTTATTGAGAATCACCTCGCCGGAGTCGCCGCGGCGGATTTCGATCACTATCCGCAGGCCGTCCTTGTCCGACTCGTCGCGCAGTTCGGTGATGCCTTCGATTTTTTTGTCTTTAACCAGCTCGGCAATTTTTTCGATCAGCTTGGACTTGTTCAACTGGAACGGAATCTCGCTGACGATAATACGCTCGCGGCCGTTGCTCTCTTCCACCACTTCCGCCCGCGCCCGCACATATATGCGCCCGCGGCCGCTGCGGTAAGCCTGCACAATGCCGGCACGGCCGTTGATGATGCCGGCGGTGGGAAAATCCGGGCCCTTGATATATTCCATCAGAGCGTCAATGGAAGTGTCCGGGTTGTCCAACAGGGCCAGGCAGGCGTCCACCACCTCACCTAGATTGTGCGGCGGAATGTTGGTGGCCATGCCCACGGCAATCCCGGAACTGCCGTTCACCAGCAGGTTCGGCACCCGGGTCGGCAACACCTCCGGCATGCTCAGGGTGTCGTCGTAGTTGGGTGCAAAGTCGACGGTGTCTTTATCCAGATCCGCCAGCAACTCGGAGGCAATTTTGGCCATGCGCACTTCGGTATAACGCATCGCCGCCGGCGGATCGCCGTCGATGGAACCAAAGTTACCCTGGCCGTCCACCAGCATGTAGCGCATGGAAAAGTCCTGGGCCATGCGCACCACCGTGTCGTAGACGGCGGTATCCCCGTGCGGGTGGTACTTACCAATCACTTCACCCACTACCCTGGCCGACTTCACATAAGGCCGGTTATAGGTGTTGTTGAGTTCGTTCATGGCGTACAACACACGCTTGTGCACCGGCTTCAAACCATCCCTGACGTCGGGCAGCGCACGGCCCACAATTACGCTCATGGCGTAGTCGAGATAGGATTGGCGAAGCTCGTCCTCGATGTTAACGGGGACGACGTCCTTGCTAGGACCGGGACCGATTTCAGACATGGGAAACTAAGACAGAGAAAAGCGGCATTTTACCACGAATGGCCACCTGAAGCGCTATTAACAGGCCACCCGGGTTATACTGCCGCGGATGCAGGAATGTGATTTTATTGTCAGCGCGCCTTACGTCCTCCCGGTGGCGCCGCACAACCAGGTACTGGAAAACCACGCGGTTGCCGTACGCAACGGACAGATTGCCGAAGTCGGCCCGCGCGGCGCCATAGACGCGGCGTTCAACCCGGCACGGCGTCTGGATCTGGCCCACCATATACTGATGCCGGGGCTGGTGAACGCCCACGGCCACGCCGCCATGACCCTGCTGCGGGGTGCAGGTGAAGACCAGTCGCTGCAGGCCTGGCTGCAGGAAACCATCTGGCCCCTGGAAGGCCGCCTGATGAACCCGGACTTTGTCAACCTGGGCACCGAACTGGCCATGGCGGAGATGCTCAGCAGTGGTACCACGACATGTTCCGACATGTATTTTTTCCCCGAAGTGGTGGCCCGGCAGGCGGTGCAGGCCGGCATGCGGGTGCAGGTGGCGGTGCCGGTCATCGAAATGCCCAACGCCTGGAGCCAGTCCGTCAGTGAAGGCCTGCACAAGGCGCTGGCGCTGCACGACCACTACCGCCACCAGGAGCTGGTAAAAATAGCCTTCGGCCCCCACTCCGCCTACACCCTGGCTGAGGAAGATCTGCAGAAGGTGGCGATGTATGCCAACGAGCTGGATGCGGGCATCCAGATTCACCTGCACGAAAACGCCGCTGAAGTCAGCGAAGCGGTCCAACAACAGGGTTGTTCCTGGGTCATGCACCTGAACGAGATCGGCCTGCTGGGGCCGCAGCTGCAGGCGGTACACATGACCACGCTGACGGCTGAGGAGATTGACGTGGTGGCGGCCAGCGGCGCCCGGGTGGTGCACTGCCCGTCATCGAACCTGAAGCTGGCCTCCGGCTACTGCCCGGTCAACCAATTGCGTCAAGCCGGCCTCTGCGTCGGCCTGGGCACCGACGGCGCCGCCTCCAACAACCGCCTGGATATGTTTAAGGAGATGCACCTGGCCGCCCTGCTGGAGAAACACGCCACCGCTGATCCCACCTGTGCAGCCGCCCCGGACATGCTGCGCATGGCCACCCTGGACAGCGCCCGGGCGCTGGGCATGGACCATCTGATCGGCTCCCTGGAAGCCGGCAAAGCGGCGGACATGATCAGCGTGGATATCCATCATGCCGGCATGCTGCCGCTGTACGATCCATTTGCCGCCCTGGTGCACGGCAACTGCGGCGAAGCCGTGGATCATGTTTTTGTTAACGGCGAAACCCTGCTCAGCAACGGCCAGTTGACCCGCATCGACAGCCCGGCGCTGACCGAGGCGGTGACCATATGGCAGCAACAGCAGGCTGACGGCGCCCGCGGGACAGGTTGATATGAACGACAACGTCGACAGCCACGAAATCGAAAAATTTGATGCCCTGGCGCACCGCTGGTGGGACCCGAACGGAGACTTTAAGCCTCTGCACGATATCAATCCCGCGCGCCTGTCCTATATCAGCGCACGCACCGACCTGCTGGCCGGACCGGTCATCGACATCGGCTGCGGCGGCGGCATCCTCAGCGAAGCCATGGCCAGAGCCGGGGCCCGGGTTACCGGCCTGGATATGGCCGGCAAAGCTTTGAGCGTCGCCCGCCTGCATGCCATGGAAAACGAAGTACAGATCGATTACCAGGCCGGCACCGCGGAAGCCTACGCCGCTGAACACGCCAACCAATTCAGTTGTGTGACCTGTCTGGAGATGCTGGAACACGTGGCCAACTATCCGTCCACGGTGCAGGCCTGCGCGGACCTGCTGCAACCCGGCGGGGACGTATTCTTCTCCACCATCAACCGCAACCCCAAGGCTTACGCTCTGCTGGTGCTGGGGGCGGAGTACATTATGAATATTCTGCCCCGCGGCACCCACGAGTACGCCAAGTTCATTAAGCCGTCCGAACTCAGCCAGGCGATCCGCGGCGCCGGCCTGGAGGTGCTGGACATCAGCGGCCTGATCTACAATCCGTTTAACCGGCAGGCCCGCATCAGCCGCGACGTGGACGCCAACTATCTTGTGCACGCACGCAAGCCGGCGGCTTAAGTACATGCGGGCGGACACAAGCACGGATAACCTCTATCCCGGCCTCAGCAGCGCTTACCCGGAGCTGGCTGCGGCAGCCGCCGGCTGGCGCTGGCACGCACCGGCAGACAGCCTGCGCCGGCGCACCGTTGTTGTCACCGGCGCCGGTTCCGGCATCGGCGCCGCTACCGCGCGTACGCTGGCCTGGTTCGGCGCCAACGTGGTGCTGCTGGGCCGCAGCCGGGACAAGCTGGAAGCGGTATTCGACTGGATCGAAAGCCACACCAGCAGCCAACCGGTAATTGTGCCCTGCGATCTGGAGCAGTTGGATGAAGCCGCTGTGCAGGCCCTGGCTGAAGCGATTCAGAGCAGCTACGGCAGCCTCCACGGGCTGGTACACAATGCCTCCATGCTGGGGCCGAAAACCCCGTTGGCCCAGTACCCTGCGGAGGACTGGCAGCGGGTGTTCCAGACCAATGTACACGCGCCGTTTCTGCTCAACCGCGGCTTATTACCTTTGTTAGAAGCTGC
Organism: Pseudomonadales bacterium; assembly: GCA_028279305.1. Lineage (GTDB taxonomy): Bacteria > Pseudomonadota > Gammaproteobacteria > Pseudomonadales > Azotimanducaceae > UBA4421. The sequence goes on along the minus strand of JANQOA010000222.1, from coordinate 13,094 downwards.
TGACCAGGCGGTGGTACTGCACATCTCCTCCACCGTGGGCCGGCAGGGCCGCGCTTACTGGGGGGCCTACGCGGCGTCGAAATTTGCCCTGGAGGGGCTGAGCCAGATTCTGGCTGACGAAACCGAAAGCAGCGGCAGCATCCGGGTGTACAGCATTAACCCCGGCGGCACCCGCACCCCGATGCGCCGCCAGGCTTACCCGGCGGAAGACCCCGAGTCGGTGCCGCCGCCGGAACAGCACATGGATCTGTATCTTTATCTGCTCAGCGTACACCTGGGTAACAGCGGCAATCCTTTGCCGGCCACCGGCAGCCAGCTCGACGCGCGCTCCTGGCAGCCGGCCTGAGCATTCGGCGGCGCCGGATTTCCAGCGCCGGCGGCGGCCGGCGTCAAGAATAAGACGTCAAATCTTTGACACTTTCAGCGCCGCGCCAACCATGGCGGCCGGCAAACCCCCGTGGGCCGGGCTATGCGCCGTCAGCGGTTATGGCACGATTCTGGCATTACTCTGGAAAGCGAATACGCCCGGCGGAACCCGGGCGAGAGCCACACAACCCTAGGCATAATACAAACCGGATCAGCACACGCCATGAAAGACCACGCGGACCACACATCCACCGCCAGCATCCCCGGCACAGCGGCATCCGCCCCGCAGCTGCTGCACTTTGACGACGCCACCGCGCTGCGCCTGAGCCATGCGTTCAACGAAAAGACCCAGGTTGAAGACCTGCTGCGTCTGCTGTTTACCCAGCTCCGCGCGCTGTGCCGCGCCAGCGGCATGAGCTACCGCCACACTGAAGGGGCGGTCAACCTGGACCTGGACTTCAAGTTCGGCCAGCAGCAGCGGCACCAGGCGGAGTACAACCTGCACTACCGCGACCAGGCACTGGGCACCCTGACCCTGTATTACGCCCGCGCTCAACACGAGCAGGAAATAGAAACCGGTGAAGATCTGCTGAGCCTGACGCTGGTACCGCTGCGCAACGCGGTAACCATTGCCGTTTATCAGGCCCAGCCCCAGGCTGATGCGGATTTTGCCGGAGCTTTTGCCGGACAGGGCAACGTGCACCGCCTGCCGGTGAGCCAGGCCGGACTGTCCAGCGAGGAAGAGATTGCGCTGGCCGAGGTGGCCGCCGGCGGCACCCGCGAACAGAAGGCGGACGCTTTGATCCTGGTGGGGTTAGACGGTTACACCGATATGCAGCAACAGCACGGTGAAGAGTGGGCACATATCATCATGACCAGCGTGCACCAGCAGATTAACGACGGTCTGCGCAGCGCGGACGGGGTTTATCACATCGGCGACGATCAGATTGCCGTGCTGCTGCCGCGCACCACCCTGTCCCAGGCGCAACAGGTGGCGGAGAAAATCCGCGTGCTGGTGGCCAGCCTGCATCTGCTGGGGAACGAGGTCGACAATCAGCTCACCGCCAGCATGGGTATCAGCAACGCCCAACAGGCGGAAACGGCGGAACAGGTGATGGTCAACGCGCGCGCCGCGCTGGCTGAAGCCCGCGGCAGCGGCGCCAATCAGATCAAGGTATTCAGCTCGGGATAAGGCAACAGGCAGGTGGATTTAGCGTCCCCGGCACGGCGCCGCGCTTTGGCCGGACGCGCCGGCGGCTGCGGCAGCCCCAACAACTTGTACAAGGCGCCGGTATCCTCTTCGTTCAGCCGCGCCCACTGCCCGGATTTTAACCAGGACGGTAGAATCACCGGCCCGTAGCGGACCCGTTTGAGGCGGCTGACCTGGCAATCCGCGGCCTCGAACAAGCGCCGCACTTCGCGGTTTTTGCCTTCCATCAGCACCACGTGGTACCAGAAGTTGCGGTCGCTGCCGTCGTAGTAGCGGATGTCGCTGAAGCGCATCCACTCGCCGTCTACTTCAATGCCGCTGGTCAACTGCGCCAGCACCTGCTCGTCGAGCTGCCGGTTGACCCGCACCGCGTACTCCCGGTCGAGGCCGGTGGACGGATGCATCATTTTATGCGCCAGAGTGCCGTCGTTGGTCAACACCAGCAGGCCGGTGGTCTGCATATCCAGCCGGCCGACGCTGATCCAGCGGCTGCCGCGCAGCGCCGGCAGTTCAGCAAATACGGTTTTTCGGCCTTCTTCATCCTGACGGCTGCACACGGTGCCGGCGACTTTATTCAGTATCAGCACTTCCTGCTGCACCGCGCGTTTGAGATTTACCCGCGCGCCATCCACCTCGATGCGGTCGCGGGCGGTGACGCGCTGGCCGATATGGGCGGGCTCACCGTTAACCGCTATACGCCCGCGTTCGATCCAGCCTTCGATCTGCCGGCGCGAACCCACCCCGGCGGCCGCCAGTACTTTCTGGATTTTTTCGGGCTGGATTTTTTCCGGCTGGAATTTTTCAGGCTGAGTCTTTTGCGGCCGGGTTTTCTTCGCCTGGTTTTTTTTGGCCGGGGTTTTTTTTGCCGGGTTATTTTCCGCCGCGGCGGGCCGGCCGCGCCGGCGGGGGCTGGATTGCGGCATCAGGCCGGCGGCTGGCCGGCGGCGTGCAACTGCACAATCTGCGCGCCGCCGCTGTCGCCGCGTTCCTCAGTCTGGTTGTCCGCGGCGGCTGCATCCGGCCCGTTGTGCTGCTCGCCGGCCTGCTGCGCGTCAGCGCCGTCCGGCGCTTGCGGCTGCGGAGTTTGTTCCGCGGCCTGCAGCCCCGGTTCCAGAATGGCGCGGATTTCCGCCAACGGCGGCAATTCGTCCAGACTTTTCAGATTAAAATAGTCGAGAAACGCCTTGGTGGTGCCGTACAGCGAGGGACGGCCGGGCACTTCACGCTGCCCCACCACCCGCACCCAGTCACGCTCCAGCAGGGTGCGCATAATATTCTGACTGACGCTGACCCCGCGCACCTGCTCGATGTCTCCCCGGGTGACGGGTTGTTTGTAGGCCACCAGCGCCAGGGTTTCCAGCAGCGCGCGGGTGTAGCGCGGCGGTTTTTCATCCCACAGGCGGCTGACCCAGGCGCTGAGTTCCTGGCGCACCTGATAGCGGTAGCCGGAAGCCACCCGCTTCAACTCCACCCCGCGTTCCTCAGACTGGGCCTGCAGGGTTTTCAGCGCTTCGCGCACCTGCCGGCTGGCGTTTTCTTCATCCAGCTCACCGGGCTGAAACAGCTTAACCAGATTGGCCACCGTTAACGGCCCGTCCGCGGCCATTAATGCTGCTTCCACAATCTGTGTGATCTTTTCCGCTTCCACGCTTACTCCTCGCTATCCGCGTTCTGTTCCGAGCTGTCATCCGCCTCACCGCCATACTGGGTGGTGAACTCCGGGGTGCCTTCGCGGTCCACCGCCTCCTGGGCGGCGCGCACATGGATGGGTGCAAACGGTTCGTTCTGCACAAACTCCAGCAGCGCTTCGCGCACCAGTTCCATAATGGCGAGGAAGGTCACCACCACCCCCATGCGGCCTTCTTCCTCACGGAACAACAGATGAAAAGGCACAAAATCCTGCTGCCCGCTGACCCGGGTTAAAACCTCACCCATGCGGTCGCGTACCGACAGGCGCTCCAGCTGAATTTCGTGGGAAGCAAACATCTCCGCCCGCTTCAGCACCCGGGACAGCGCCAGCAGCACTTCTTTCAGATCCACTTCCGGGTCCGCATGCTGGCGCACCAACTCCGGCTTGGCGGCGGCGCCCAGGTAAATGTCCCGTTCCAGGCGCGGGATCAGGCTGATGTCTTCCGCCGCGGATTTAATCTGTTCGTACTCCTGCAGGCGGCGGATCAACTCGGCGCGGGGGTCGTCTTCGTCTTCATCCGCGCTGTCCGGCCGCGGCAGCAGCATGCGTGACTTGATCTCGGCCAGCATGGCGGCCATCACCAGATATTCCCCCGCCAGTTCCAGCTGCAGGGCATGCATCAGGTCGATGTACTGCATGTACTGCTCGGTAATCTCGGCAACGCGGATGCTCAGCACATCGAGATTCTGCCGGCGGATCAGGTACAGCAGCAGATCCAGCGGCCCTTCGAAGGTTTCCAGAAACACTTCCAGGGCTTCCGGCGGGATATACAGGTCCTGGGGTAACTCGCGGACCGCTTCACCTTCCACCAGGGCAATGGTAGAACTGTCCGCGTCGCGTGCCTGTTGCAGCTGTCCGGGCTGCACCGGCTGATCCGTCACCGCACCAGACCTATGGCTTCTTTGACATCTTCCAGCGTCTCCCGGGCTACGGCGCGGGCTTTGTCGGAGCCTTCCTGAATAATGGCGTTCACCAGATCCGGATCCTCCTCAAATTGTACCGCGCGCTGGCGGTACTCTTCCTGTTCTTCGTTAATGGCGCGCATCAGCGGTTTTTTGCAGTCCACACAGCCGATGCTGGCGGCGCGGCAGCCTTCCGCAGCCCAGGTGCGGGTGGCTTCGTCCGAATACACCTCATGCAGGGCAAATACCGGGCAGTTGCCGGGTTCACCGGGGTCCTGCAGCCGTACCCGCGCCGGGTCCGTCTGCATGGTGCGGATTTTTTCGTCCACCACTTCCGGTGCTTCGCGCAGGGAAATGTAATTGTTGTACGACTTGGACATTTTTTCACCGTCCAGGCCCGGCAACTTGGCGCTTTCCGTCAGCAGCGACTGCGGCTCCGGCAGGATAATACGGCCGCTGCCCTCCAGATAACCGAACAGCCGCTCGCGGTCGCCGATGGACAGATTCTGCTGTTCACCCAGCAGCGCGCGGGCCCGTTCCAGGGCTTCCGCGTCACCTTTTTCCTGATATTCCTTGCGCAGTTCACCGTACAGACGGGCGGCCTTTTTACCCATTTTCTTCTGCGCCGCCCGGGCGTGTTCCTCAAACCCCGGCTCGCGGCCGTACACGTGGTTGAAGCGCCGCGCCACCTCCCGGGTTAACTCCACGTGGGCCACCTGATCCGCGCCCACCGGTACCCAGCCGGCTTTGTAAATCAGAATGTCCGCGGACTGCAGCAACGGATAACCCAGGAAGCCGTAAGTGGCCAGATCCTTGTCGTTCAGCTTCTGCTGCTGGTCTTTGTAGCTGGGCACCCTTTCCAGCCAGCTTAGCGGCGTGATCATGGACAGCAGCAGGTGCAGCTCTGCGTGTTCCGGCACCCGGCTCTGCACAAAGATGGTAGACGTCCCCGGATTCACCCCGGCAGCCAGCCAGTCCACCACGGTGTCGTAGGTGAACTGCTCGATGTTCTCCGAAGCATCGTAGTTAGTGGTCAGCGCGTGGTAGTCGGCAACAAAAAAATAACATTCGTACTCGTGTTGCATTTGCACCCAGTTTTTCAGCACTCCGTGCAGATGGCCCAGATGCAGACGGCCGGTTGGACGCATTCCAGAGAGCACTCTGGAGTTCGAATCATTACTGCTCAAGCGAGCGCCTTGATGACAAAAGTAGCGCCATTATAGGACCGACAGCCCATCCTGCATACCGGTTCAATCCCGCAGAAAATCCAAATCACCCTTACCCTGGCGGACAATTTCCGGCAGGCCGCCGGTGAGATCCACCACCGTGGAGGGTTCCGTGCCGCACACGCCGCCGTCGAGGATAAGGTCCACCCGGCCGCCCACCTCACTGAGTATTTCCGCAGCGTCACGCAGCGGTTCAGCGGCCTCCGGCAATCTTAAGCTGGTGGTCATCAGCGGTTCCCCCAGGGCTTCCAGCAAGCCCAGCGCAATGGCATTGTCCGGCACCCGCAGACCAATGGTTTTACGCTTCTCATGCACCAGGCGTTTCGGCACCTCACGGCTGGCGCGCAGCACAAAGGTGAACGGCCCCGGCGTATAACGTTTCAACAACCGGTAATCCATGTTGTCTACCCGCGCATATGTCCCCAGTTCGCTCAGGTCCCGGCACGCCAGAGTAAACTGATGATGGCGGTGCAGGCGCCGCAGCTGCACCAGGCGCGTCAATGCTGCCTTGTCACCGATATGGCAGGCCAGCGCATAGGTGGTGTCGGTGGGATAAACCACCAGCCCGCCGTTGCTCAGCACCTCAGCCGCCTGCTGCAGCAAGCGCTGTTGGGGATGAGTGGGATGTACGTTCAATACCTGGGTCATATGTTTCGCGTTGGTTGCAGGTTGTTTGTTAAACTTGCAAACAGGCGCGCAAGGATACCCATTTTTTATGCAACAACTACTGGATTACATCGCCATTCTGGCTTTTGTGGTGGTGTATTTTGTCACCCGCGATATTTTTATCGCCACCGGGGTGCTGCTAGTGGGGGTGACAATTCAGGTCGCCGCGTACTGGTTGCTGAAAAAACCCATCGGCAACGAACTGAAAATCACCTTCTGGGCCAGCATGGTGCTGGGCGGCATGACCCTGGTGTTGCGCGACGAAACCTTTATCCAGTGGAAGCCCAGCATTGTCAATTGGCTGTTGGCGCTGATCCTGGTGGGCGCGCATCTATACAAACGCATTTACCTGATCAAGGCGATGCTGGGCAAAGCCCTGTCGCTGCCGGATAGCGCCTGGTTTACCCTGACCTACGGCTGGGCCGGAGCGTTTGCCTTTGTTGGCGTTTTGAACCTGTGGGTGGCTTATGAATTCTCAATGGACACTTGGGTGACGTTTAAATTCGTGGGCCTGCTGGCGCTGAATTTTCTGTTCATCCTGATGACATTTGGTTACCTGGGGATAAAAGGGTTTCTCACCGACAAACACCTGCTTGATCCGGATGGTGATAAGAAAACCACGGAACCCGCCGGGGGGGATGCGTAATGGGAGGGCGCATGCAAGGTCTACAGTTTTACCGGGTCATGTTACTGACGCCGTTGCTGGTGTTGTTCAGTACCCCGGCAGCCGCGGCAACCGCTTACATCTCAGACGAGCTGACTGTGCCGTTGCGCAGCGGGCCTTCCAACCAGCACCGTATACTGCACCGCGGTCTGCCCAGCGGCACCCAACTGGAGATTCTGGGTACCGACGAAGAGGCCGGCTTCACCCAGATCCGCACCGTGCGCGGCACCGAAGGCTGGATTCGCTCCCAGTACCTGGTCACGCAGCCGATTGCCAAAACCCGCCTCGTTAACGCCCAGGCCGAGTTGCGCCGCGTGAATCAGCAGTTAACGCGCCTGCGCGAACAGAACAACGAGCTGACCCGCAACAACCAGAGCCAGGCCAGCCAGAACCAGCAGGACAGCAGCCGTATACAGGCACTGGAAAACGAGCTGGAGGAGATCACCCGGGTGTCCGCCAACGCCATCGAGACGCATAAGCTGAACCAGCAACTCACGGAAACCAACGCGCGCCTGCGCGACGAGCTGGACGATGTGGCGGAAGCCCGCAACCGCCTGGAGGACAATGCCGAAAACCAGGCCATCCTGATTGGCGCCGGACTGATCCTGTTGGGCCTGCTGGCGGGTGTGATCATCAAAGCCCGGCCCCAGCGCAGCGCCTGGAACTGACCGTTCGCTGACGTGACCGTTCTGTCCGTAAACCTGAACAAAATTGCGGTGCTGCGCAATTCCCGCGAAGGCCACCGGCCGGATGTGCTGGAGGCAGCCCGCACCGTGCTGCGGGCCGGCGCCGGGGGCATCACCGTGCACCCCCGCTCCGACCAGCGCCACATCCGCCCCGCTGATGTGGCCAACCTGGCCGGCCTGCTGGCGGCGGAGTACCCGCAGATAGAATTTAACATCGAAGGCAACCCCAACGCCGGCGCCCAGGACAACGGCTACCCGGGTTTTGACAGCCTGATCGAGCAGGCGCGTCCGGCCCAGGCCACCCTGGTGCCGGACAGCGACGACCAGCTGACCTCGGACCACGGCTGGGACCTGCTGACATTTAACGATGGGCTGGCGGAACAGATCAGCCGTTACCAGGGTTGGGGCGCCAGGGTCAGTCTGTTTATCGACCCGGTGGCGCAACAGATAACCCAGGCCAAAGCCCACGGCGCCGACCGTATCGAGCTGTACACCGGACCGTTTGCCGAAACCGTCTGGGCCCACGGCATTGAGCACCCGGCCAGCCAGGAGAGTTATCAGACTTACCTGGCGGCTGCGGAACACGCCAGCCAACTCGGCCTGGGCGTGAACGCCGGCCACGACCTGGACCTGATCAACCTGCCGCTGTTTACGCGCATCCCGGTGCTGGACGAAGTGTCCATCGGCCACGCGCTGATTGCTGATGCCCTGGATATGGGCCTGCAAGCCAGCGTGCGTGCCTACCTGCAACTGCTGGCTTAACACGCACCATCCCGCCGCCATGCGGCGCACAACTTGCGACCACCTTGGCATTTACGCCTAGACCGCCTTCGCATTTGGTTGCGGCGGCGCGGCCGCACCTGCTGCGGGCCGCTAGGCTTAAGGATACAGCCGTAATGACATCAGCCTAAGGAACCGCACATGTCTGCAAACGCTCAAGCTCCAACCCGCAAAGCCGACCCGGCTGCCGCCGCCGTGGACAAAACCCCCGATGTTCATGCATTTCTCAACGAGGTGGCGCAACGCAACCCGGGGGAACCGGAATTTCTGCAGGCGGTACATGAGGTAGCCCAGGACGTATTGCCGTTTATCGCTGACAAACCGGAATACCGCGACATGCGTGTACTGGAGCGGATGGCTGAACCGGACCGCATCATTTCGTTCCGCGTCGCCTGGCAGGACGATCAGGGCAAGGTGCAGATCAACCGCGGCTACCGGGTGCAGAACAACAACGCCATCGGCCCCTACAAAGGCGGCCTGCGTTTTCATCCGTCGGTGAACCAGGGCATTCTCAAATTTCTGGCGTTTGAACAGACTTTCAAAAACAGCCTCACCGGACTGCCCATGGGCGGCGGCAAAGGCGGTGCGGACTTTGATCCCAAAGGCCGCAGCGAAGCGGAAATCATGCGTTTCTGTCAGGCTTTCATGTCCGAACTGGTTAATCATATCGGCCCGGACTGCGATGTCCCGGCCGGCGACATCGGCGTCGGCGGCCGTGAGATCGGCTTCCTGTTCGGCCAGTACAAGCGCTTGAGCCATCAGTTTCAGGGGGTGCTGACCGGCAAAGGCACCAGTTTCGGCGGCAGCCTGATGCGCCCTGAAGCCACCGGCTACGGTACCGTTTATATGATGCAGAACCTGCTGCAGCATGCCGGCGAGGACATCGCCGGCAAAACCTGCGTGGTCTCCGGCTCCGGCAATGTCGCCACGTTCTGCGTGCAGAAGCTGACCGAGCTGGGCGGCAAGGTTGTCACCCTGTCGGATTCAGGCGGATACATCCACGATGCTCAGGGCATCAGCGCGGAAAAACTGCACTGGGTGATGGAGCTGAAAAACAAGCACCGCGGGCGCATTGAAGCCTACGCCAGTGAGTTCGGCTGCGACTTCCACGCCGGTGAACGCCCCTGGCATGTACCCTGCGACCTGGCCTTCCCCTGCGCCACCCAGAACGAGCTGAACGAAGTAGACGCCGCCGCGCTGGCCCGCAACAACTGCCGGGCGGTCTCCGAAGGCGCCAATATGCCCACCACCCCCGGCGCCATGCAGGTGCTGACCGATGCCGGAATCGCGGTGGCGCCGGCAAAAGCCGCCAACGCCGGCGGCGTGGCCACCTCCGGCCTGGAGATGAGCCAGAACAGCCAGCGTTACGCCTGGACCCGGGAGGAAATCGACAGCAAGCTGCAGACCATCATGGCGGGCATCCACGAACAGTGCCTGGCGTACGGCGAGCACAACCAGGGCGTGAATTACGGCCGCGGCGCCAACATCGCCGGCTTTGTCAAGGTGGCGGACGCCATGCTGGCCCAAGGCGTGTTGTAGCTATGTGAGGGCTTGGAGTGAAGCAGGCGCGTGACATATGATACGCGCCCATGAAGATTTACACCCCCGGCGGGCAACACCGCGCCTTTTTTTACCGCTTACAGAGCTTTTACCGCTTAACCAGCTGCAAACGCCGCATCAGCACCGCGGCGGCCGCGCTGCTGCTGTGTTGTGCAACCGCGGCCCAGGCTGAAAACCCCAGAGTGACGATGAACACCACCCAGGGTGACATCGAGATAGAGGTGCTGGAAACCCTGGCGCCGCAAACTGCGGCTAATTTTCTCGATCTGGTGGACAACGGCTTCTACAACGGTCTGATTTTTCACCGGGTGATTGCCAACTTTATGATCCAGGCGGGCGGATATACGCCGCAGCTGACGCGCAAACCGGCACCGCGCACGGTACCCAACGAATCCTTCAACGGCCTGAAAAATACCCGCGGCAGCGTGGCCATGGCGCGAATGGAAGACCCGGACTCAGCCGGTTCACAGTTTTACATAAACGCCAAGGACAACCCGTTCCTGGATGCGGACGGCGCCAAAGCCGGTTATACCGTGTTTGCCCGGGTGGTATCCGGCATGGACACCGTGGAAAAAATTGAGCTGAGCAATACCCAGCGCCGCGGTGGACTGGTGGCGATTCCCGAAGAGGATATTGTCATCACCTCCATGCAACGCTCAGCACCCTGATGGGCGCCCCAGCACGCCAGCCGAACCATTCGGCGCTGAACATTCGCCACTAAACATTCTCCACTAAAAAAGAAAGAACGATAAAGATGCCCACTTTTCTGCTTGTCAGTGCCAGCGCCCTGCTGCTGGCCGCCATTGTGACCGAGATATTCACCCGGTTTCTGCCCATGGATTACTGGACCCTGCTGTTGACGGTTGCAGCCGCGTTGTTTGTAAACGGCCTGTTTAACGCCCGGGTGGCGCAACGCGGCGCCAATGGCCCGGCCAAAGCCACCAGCGGCGCGGACTCAGCGCCGGCCGGCCGCGGCGGCAACCGCAAACGGGACAACAGCAGGAACCGCAACCGCGGCGGCAAGCGCAATGACAAGAACGACCAGGGCGGCCGCCAGCAGAACCGCGCCGACAGCCGCCCGGCAAAATCCACCGCGCCGGCTGTGGACGGGCCGCGGGAAGAGGGTACAGTTAAGTGGTTCAACCGCTCCAAGGGGTATGGTTTTGTCATTCGCGGCAACGGTGAAGAGATTTTTGTCCACCAGAGATCAATTGTCAGCAGCGGCGACCGCCAGCGGCCGGTTCTGCACGACGGGCAGAAAGTTTCTTTTGTGGTCAGCAACCACGAGAAAGGCGCCCAGGCCGAACAGGTGCAGGCGGTGGACTGACTTTGAGCACGCCGGTGCCAGGCGCACCTGGCTGATAACCGGCCGCCGCTGATGCATATTAGACACACTCTCAGTTCCCGTATCGAAGCCGGGTTTGCCGCCCTGGGCCTGGATGGCCCTGCCCTGGTGCAGGCGGCAGGCCGCCCGGAATTTGGTGACTATCAGGCCAACGGCGTAATGGCGGTGGCCAAGAAGGCCCGCCGCAACCCCCGGGAAGTGGCCGCTGAAGTACTTGAAAAGCTGGACCTGGAAGGTATCGCCGGCAACGTGGAAATAGCCGGGCCGGGGTTTTTGAACATTACCCTGGCGCCGGAATATCTGTCCGCGCTGGAGCCCGCGGCGGTGGCCGGGGCGGCTGCATCCCAGGTGATTGTGGCCGACTATTCAGCCCCCAACCTGGCCAAGGAAATGCACGTCGGGCACCTGCGTACCACCATTATCGGCGACAGCGTGGCGCGGATACTGGAAGCCCAGGGTCATCAGGTGATCCGCCAGAACCACGTCGGCGACTGGGGTACCCAGTTTGGCATGCTGGTCACCTACCTGCGCGACAGCGGCGAAAATTCTGATGAGCTGGTGGACCTGGAGACCTTCTACCGGGCTGCCAAAACCCGCTTCGACGACAACGAAGCGTTCCGCAACCGCAGCCGCGAAGCCGTGGTGCAACTGCAAACCGGTGATGCCGGCATCATGCAGATGTGGCAGCGTTTTATCGATATCTCCATGTCCCACTGCCAGGAAATATATGACCGCCTGGAAGTGACGCTGGAGCCGCAGCACATCATGGGTGAAAGCCGTTACAACGACGACCTGCCGGAGGTTATTGAAGACCTGCGCAGCCAGGGGCTGCTGCAGGAGTCGGACGGCGCCCAGTGTGTATTCCTCGACGAATTCAAAACCAAGAAGGGTGATATCCTGCCGGTGATCGTGCAGAAATCCGACGGCGGTTATCTGTATGCCACCACCGACCTGGCGGCCATCCGCTACCGCACCGGCCAACTGCAGGCTGACCGCATCCTGTACTTCACCGACGCCCGCCAGGCCCTGCATTTCAAACAGATTTTTGCCGTGGCGGCCGCCGCCGGATTTAATTACAGCAATGCCAGCCTGGAGCACATGCCGTTCGGCACCATGCTGGGCGAGGACGGCAAGCCGTTTAAAACCCGCACCGGCGGCGTGGTGAAACTGGCGGAATTGCTGGACGAGGCGGAACAGCGCGCGGTTGAGCTGCTGCGCGCCAACAACCCGGATCTGGGGCCGGACGAAGCCGCCGAAACCGGCCGGATGATCGGCATCGGCGCCATCAAATATGCTGACCTGTCAAAAAACCGCAACAGCGACTACGTGTTCGACTGGGATCAGATGATCAGCTTTGAAGGCAACACCGCCCCTTACCTGCAGTACGCATACGCGCGCATCCAGAGCATATTCAGACGCGGTGAAATCGATGCCGCCGCCCTGCCCGGCAGCGCGGTGGCGGTGGAAGAACCCGAGCGGCGCCTGGCCGTGACCCTGGCCGGCTTTAACGACGCTCTGGACCAGGTCACCCAGGAAGGTTATCCCCACTTCCTGTGCGGCTACCTCTACGACCTGGCCACACGTTTCACCCAGTTCTACGACGCCTGCCCGATCCTCAAAAGTGACGGTGAAACCCGCACCCGGCGCCTGGTGTTCGCGCAGCAGACGGCGATGACGTTGGAGAAGGGACTCGGGCTTTTGGGCATCAGTGTGGTTGAGAAAATGTGATTCGTTCTATTGGGGTTTCTTTTGAAGCCTGGTGGGTTGTTCAGTTTCCTGCGTCCGGGCTCACAGGACGTGGGGGTTACGGTGCTCACGCCGCCGGCCCTCCCGGCTCCTATAACTAGGAATCAAGCATCTTCCGCTCTGGTTTGGTTGGGGTTGTTCAGGGCGGGCCGGTCTGCGCATCAAGACCAGGTTTTCGCTTCACGGGGCCGGCCCTCCCGGCTGCCCTTCCTCCGCTCTTGAGCCTCGCTGCGCGAGTCTCACCGCTGCGGTG
>JANQOA010000221.1 GCA_028279305.1 Pseudomonadales bacterium | reverse complement strand
CTGCTGAATGAAATCACCGCCGCCGCCATACCCACGCACATTGCCCAGCTGAAAGAACAGGCCAATCAAACCCAGGCGCAGCAGAACCGGGTGGCGGCCGGCTGGCGCATGGCTCTGCTGTTCGGCGCGCTGGTGCTGACCGTTTTACTGATTCGCTCTATCCAACTGGTGTTCCGCCACAGCTCCCAGCTACAGGCGCTGAACCGGGATCTGGAGCAACGCGTGGAGGAGCGTACCGAGGTGTTGCAGAAAACCTCTGAACACCTTTACGCCACCCTGGAAACCACCCGGGAGCAGCAGCATTCCATCAACCGCTTATCAAAAGCGTTAACGGGCGCGGCTGAAGGGATTGTGGTGATGGACAGCCGCCTGAAAGTGGTTTACGCCAACTCAACCTATGCGGATGCATTTGACTACAATCTGGCGGAACTGCTGAACAACCCGCACCCGGCCGCAGAACACATCAACACCCTGGTGTCGCTGCCCGGGGTTGGGCTGGAACGCGAGCAGCGCACGGCGGATATCCAGGTGACCCGCGCTGACGGCTCCGACCGCACTTACGAATGCAGTTTGAGCGAGATTAGAAATGAAGATTCCACGGATGCGGAGTATCTGCTGATTGTGCGTGACGTTACCGAGCGCCGGAAGCTTGAAAACCAGTTATCCCAGGCGCAAAAACTCGAATCCATCGGCCAACTGGCAGCCGGCATTGCCCACGAAATCAACACGCCGGTGCAGTACATCGGCAACAACATTCAGTTTTTCCGCGATGCCTGGCAGGACATTGTGCCGGTTTTTAATCTCTGTCAGCAGTCCAAGGGTGAGGTACTGGACCTGGACCGCTTCGACGAAGTATGGGAAGAAGCGGATGTGGACTATCTTACCGATGAAGTGCCGACCGCCCTTGCCCAGGCCCAGGCCGGTGTCGACCAGGCCGCTAAAATTGTGCTGGCGATGAAGAACTTTGCCCACCCGGGCTCCGAGGGCAAAGAAGAAACGGACATTAACCGCGCCATCAGCGACGTAACCACAATTGCCCGGGGAGAATGGAAATACGTTGCCGACCTGCAGTTGCAGCTTGCAGACAACCTGCCCAACGTAAACGCGGTGCGTTCCGCCTTGAACCAGGTGTGGCTGAACATCATTGTCAACGCCGCCCACGCAATTCAGGACGTGGTGGGCAGCAGCGGTGAAAAGGGCCGGATTCAGATCACCACCGCCACCCGGGAGAACGATGTGGTGGTGACCATCACTGATACCGGCTGCGGCATGCAGCAGGAAACAATCGACAAGATATTCGATCCCTTTTTTACCACCAAGGAGGTCGGCCGGGGCTCCGGCCAGGGGCTGTCGATTGCGCACGCAATCATCAATGAGCACGGCGGTAAAATTCTCGTCGACTCCGTGGTCGGCGGCGGCACTACGTTCAACATACATCTGCCCATTGAACCCGAAAGCACCCCGGATCAACTGAACGCGGCTTAGCGGTGCGGCTGCGCCGGCGGCTGACAAACAGGCTAACTGGCGCTGACGGCCTGCACAATCTGTTGCGCAGCGTCCGCGGCCGGGGTCACCCCGGTATCTATGCAAAGCAAAGGCGGCGGCAGCGGCGGAAAATTAAATCCGCCCGCCTGTTTCGCCTGCCGGTAAACCGCCGCGTCGGTGAGCTTGCTGAACCGCCGGCGGCTCGGGTTGTTGATGCGCCGGATGATTTCTTCGTCAGCACAGCGCAACTCGACATATAAAACCTCACCCCCCGCATCTTCCACGCAGGCTGCCAGGTCACCAATCAGAGCGGGGTCCACGGTGTTTTCCGGATTAAAGGTGAAAACAAAAGAACGCCCGGCGGCAGCCGCCGCCCGGAATGCGCTGCGCCACAGGTCGGCGCGCAATTCGATAAACGGCGGTGTGCCGAACTCGAACAGCGTCTTCACCAGATCAACGGTCAGGTGATTGTGGAACAGCGGGATCTGCAGCCGTTCGCTGACCAGACTGCCGATGGTGTGTTTGCCCGCGGCCGCAGGACCGTGAATAAACACGATGTAAAACGCCGGCCGCCCTTTTGTATTTCCGGTCATCAGCAGTACCTCAGCGCGGTTGTCCGGGCAGTTGCCGCCACACATAACGGCGGCCGTGAATCCGTCCGCCGCCTGCGGGTTCAGACCATTCACCGCCTTCGTCCTGCGCCCCGAGCCCGGCATAGAAGTGCTGCGCCCGGCCGTTTGACTGCAACACCCACAAGTACAAACCTTGATCCGGGTGATGGGCTGCGCACCAGTTGAACACCCGCTTCATCAATTCGGTGCCAACCCCTTTGCTCTGCAGGCCCGGTTGCACGTGGATGTTGTCCAGCAACGAACCCCAGCGGGGATCTTCTCCGCCATAGACGCAGGCAAAACCGATCAAGCGGGCGCCGTCTTGTGCAACAACAACGTATTGGTTGTCCGGCGCTGCGCTGAACCGCTCCGCCCAGACCTGACGGCGGTCTGCAAACACCTCGCCGTCCAGATATTCGTCCCGGTATTCGCCGCGGTAGTGGGCGCGCCAGCTTTCCGCATGCAGCTGCGCCACCGCTTCCGCATCCGCTACGCCTGCTTCCCGGTAAATTATCTCAGCCATCGCCGGCAGCCCAACAATACCCTCTTGCAACGTTGTGATAGTGGGCGTTTGGCAAGCTTCCGGCAATGGTCAGCGCCGGCATTTATGCCCCGGCTGGCAACGGCAGGCTGGTGATGGCAGGGGTTAAGCTGCTGGTGCTCCGAAAACATTTAATTGACATTGTTAATTTAACATTGTTACATTAACCCCATGCCAAGGCCCCAACTCACAGATGACGAAATTGCCGCCTTCCGCCATGACACCTGTCAGGCGGCTCTGGCGATCATCAAAGAAGACGGTGTGCACGCCCTGACGGTGCGCGCCCTGGGCGAGCGGCTGGGCTGCAGCTACGCCAAGCCTTACAGATATTTTGGCGACAAAGACCAGCTGATTGATGCCGTGCGCGAACACGCGTTCGACCAGTTCACCGCATTTATGAGCGGTGAAGGTCCTGAAGCTGAGGTCCTTTTGCCCATCCAACGCTATGTGCATTTTGCCCTGCACTACAGCGCCGCGTTTGAAGTGATGTTCGGCTTTAATCAGGCATTTGTCTCCCCCGCCACCCGCAGCGCGGAGGACCGGGCATGGGCGGCGTGCACAAAACCCATCCACGAGCAGATCCAGGCGGGTACCCTCAGCGGAGACGCCCGGCAGATTGCCCACATCCTCTGGGTGTCCCTGCACGGCATCAGCACCCTGGCGCTGTCTAACAAATTAACCCACGGAATGAACGAGGCGGAAATAGTCGCTACGCTGACTGCGGTGGTCGACACCTTCCGCCCGTGAGAGGAGACAATATGCCGGTACTTTCCCCCGACACCAATCTGTTGAACGCCAACCTGGTGCCTTCCCTGGGCGGACCGCCCCACGAACTGTTCGACCAGTGGCGCGGGCAGGATCCGGTGCACTGGAACCCGCCCAGCGACAGCTATGTTTCACCCATGCCCGGCGCCAGCGTCAGCCAGGGTTTCTGGGTGCTGACCCGGCACCAGGACGTATATGAAGTTTCGCGCAATCAACAGGTCTTCTCCTCCCACGACGGCGGGCCCATCATCTGGGATCTGGAGCCGCAGCAGCTGGCCATGCAGCAGGCCAACATCATGGGCATGCAGCCGCAAAACCACGCCGCGGTAAAACGCCTGGTATTGCCGGCGTTCGGGCCCAAAGAGCTGGAGCCGTTTTACCCCCAGGTGGACCGGGTTGCCAAAGAGATTGTTGATGCCATTGCGCCCCGGGGGCAATGTGAATACGTATTTGATGTGGCGTCGAAGCTGCCGGTTTATACTTTCTGCACCTTGATGGGCATTCCCGAAGAGTTACACGATACCGTTTTCAAACTGGGTAACGCCGCAGCGGACACGGAAAACCCCCAACGCAGTGACGAAGACAATTCAGCGATGCTGAAACTGCTTGCCCTGGCCGCGGACCTGGCCGACCAGAAGCGCCGGCAGCCGGACAATTCCATGTTCAGCCGGCTGATTCACGGCGAAGTGGACGGTGAGAAGCTGGACGAAATCACCATCAACATGTTTTTTGTCACCCTGTCCATTGCCGGCCATGAAACCACCCGCGGCACCGCGGTGCATTTCATCCGCCTGATGCACGAACATCCGGACCAGTTTGAGCTGCTGAAAAGCGACGTTGACCAATACCTGCCCAACGCCATCGAAGAGGTGCTGCGTTATTCGCCGCCGGTCATCAAGTTCCGCCGCACCGCCACCGAGGACACACAAATCGGCAGCCAGGCGATTGCCAGGGGCGACAAAGTCTACCTTTCTTATCCCGCCGCCAACCGCGACCCTGAAGTTTTTGATAACCCGCACAAATTTGACATTACCCGGCCCAACGCCAACAAACACCTTTCGTTCGGCACCGGTCCCCACGTGTGCCTGGGCGCCCGGCTGGCCCGCTACCAGCTGCAGGCGTTGCTGCGGCAGATTGTCACCCGGCTGCCCGACATTCACATCGCCGGGGAGCAGCAGATGCTGCAGAGCATCTGGTTTAACGCGGTGATGAATCTACCGGTGGCGTTTACGCCGGAAGCATAGGGGTCTGCTTTACCGCGGAGGGCTACTGCACATCGGGCACCGCCGGGGTTACTCTAGGGTTGCGTTTAGCGTACCCCAGACAAACCAGGAGTGACCCCGATGAGCAATATCGAACGCCTGTACCCCACCGGCAGAGGCTTTTCCCAGGTGGTGATCGCCAGCGGGACCCGGCATGTTTTCATATCGGGCCAATGCGCTTTTGATACCCAGGGCCGGATAGTCGGCATCGGTGACATCGCCGCGCAGACAGAGCAGATCATGCAGAATCTGCAGCAGGGCCTGGCAGCCGCCGGCGCAAGCTTCGACGACCTGGTGAAGATCACTATTTTTGTGGTGGATTACACGGCGGAGAAGCGCAACCTCATCCAGGCCGTGCGCGACCGCTATATTCCGGCTGACGGCGGCCCCGCCAGCACGTTGATCGGCGTTTCACAATTGGTGGCTGAAGAACTGCTGCTGGAAATAGAAGCACAGGCCATATGCAGTTGAGCGGCACCACCTATGCAGCTTATCTGTTTGATCTGGACGGCACCCTGTATAACCGCGACACCCTGGTCAAAAATCTGCTTGAAGAACAGTACCGGGAATTCTGCGCAGAGCTGCCGTCCATGCCGGCACAAACATTTGTAGACCGGGTTACGGAGCTGGACGCACACGGCTACAACCCCAAGGAGCAGCTTTACGCCCAGTTGGCCGCGGAGTGGGATCTGGCGCCGGCGCTGCAGAGCCGGCTGCTTAATCACTTCTGGGACCGCTATGACACATACTGCCACCTGCCCGAGGATACTTTGACCACGCTGCAGACCTTGCGGGAGCACGGCGTGAAGCTCGGCATCATCACAAACGGCCAGACCCGCCGGCAAAACAAGAAGATCGATAAACTGGGTATCCGCGGCTATTTTGATACCGTGGTGATCTCCCAGGCTGAGGGCATTAAGAAACCCGACGCCGAGATTTTTAACAGAGCGTTAACGCGCTGCGGCACCAGTGCCCGGGAATCCGTTTTTATCGGCGACCACCCAACGGCTGATATTGACGGCGCCCGCAACGCCGGGCTGCACGCCATCTGGCGGCAGGTGCCGTATTGGCAGATGACCAGGAACGATGTGCGCTCGGTTAACCATCTGCGTGAAATTCTCGGCTGAGGCCGTTTGATTCAGGCGCTCAGCCAGCCGCCGCGGGCCGGCGCCCGGCGGCATAAGTTTCCACCCGCAGGGGTGAAGGCTGACCGCGGTTTACCCAGGGCATGATGCAGGTCGAAAGCGCCCAGAAGATGTCCATCTCCGCGCGCAGTTCTATGAAATCCCCCGCCCGGGTCACCGGCGCATGGGCTTGCCAGGAGCCGTCCGGCGCATAGTCAACATTCATGAACAGATTGAAGCAGGAGGTGGCCTGCAGACAATGCGCGGCAATGCCATTATCAGCAAAAGTATCCTGCAGACAATCCCGGCAGCCCTTGACCCCATCCTCCGGGTCCAGAAACAAACGTCTGGCGTCGTTGGAACAAAAGCCGCCGCCGGTGAAGTGCACTGCCGTGGGGTCTTCTTTGATCACCCACATGCGGTTCATGCGGTTGGTAAAGATGGTGGCGCCCTGTTGCCAGCGCCAGCCCAGATTAGCCCAGTTGGTGTAAGCACAATCCAGGTGTTCGCTGTGATCGTTCAGGTTCAGGGCCACAAAGTCGCCTACCTGCCCGCCTGCCACGTCCACCACCCGCAGCTTCTGGCCCTGCCGGACAATTCCGCCGGCACTGGTGCCGGGTTGCACGGTAACGGTGGTGAGCGGACTTACCACAGCCGCTGCCAACCGTCTGTCCGCTTAACGGCTTCAGGCATTCTGCCCGCCGCTGCCGTAGGGGCGCGTCAAGACTTCCAGCAGATGGCCGTCCGGGTCGTCAAAGTAGACGCCGCGGCCGCCGTCACGGTGATTTATTTCGGACTGCTGTTTGCGGAACGGGTCCGCCCAGTAGTCGAGTTTTTGTTCCTGTATGCGGCTGAAGACCTGGTCAAATTCATCTTCGCTGATCAAAAAGGCGTAATGCTGGCGCGCAAAATCACCTTCCCGTTCAACAAAATCCAGGGACACCCCATTGTCCGTTTCGACGCACAAAAACGCGCCATAGGTGGATGGTTCCGGCAGATTGAGGATCTGCGCCATGAAATTGGAGGACCGGGCCTTGTCAGTACAGGCCACCAGGGTGTGGTTGAACTCGATTGCCATATCCGCTCCTTCAGGTGGGTGATGGGCGTACTGTAAAGGCTCAAGCTAACTGCAGGTCAAGCAATTTTTACCGCGCTGATGCTCGCGGTGAGGGACCGGCTGTTAATGTTGATCCTTCTGCACCGCGGGTTTCAGGGATACCACCGGGCTGCGCGGCGTCAGATCTTCCAGCTGCGCCTCCAGATCCGCCCCTTCCACCAGGCCTTCTATAAAGGTTTTAACCGCTTCATAGTCAAAGGTATCGCAGGCCTGTTCCAGGGTGTTCAGCGCGCCGCGCAACTCCACCCAGGGCAGGTAACCTTCTTCAGCACGCATGATCTTGCGGTGGTCCGTGCCGGTCACGTCACCCCCCACCAGCAGTTCTTCGTGCAGCTTCTCGCCGGGTTTCAGCCCGGTGTACTTCACTTCTATCTCGCCGTCCGGGTTATTTTCGTCTTTAACGGTAAACCCCTTCAGGCGGATCATACGGTGGGCCATGTCGAGAATTTTCACCGGCTCACCCATGTCGAGCAGAAAGACATCCCCGCCCTGGGCCATGCTGGCCGCCTGCAGCACCAACTGGGCGGCTTCGGGGATGGACATGAAGTAGCGGGTGACTTCCGGATGGGTCACGGTCACCGGGCCGCCGCTTTCAATCTGCTCAGCGAACAGCGGCACCACCGAACCGGACGACCCCAGCACGTTGCCGAAGCGCACCATGGAAAACTGCGTGGTGGAGCTTTCCGCCTGCACCGCCTGCAGGATCATTTCCGCCAGGCGCTTGCTGGCGCCCATAACACTGGTGGTGCGCACGGCTTTGTCGGTGGAGATGAGTATGAAGTTGTCCACCCCGCCATCCATGGCAGCTTCGGCGCAATACAGGGTGCCGAAGGTATTGTTTTTCAGCCCCTGAATGACATTGTTCTCCACCAGGCTGACGTGTTTATAAGCCGCGGCATGGTATACCGTGTTCACCTGGTAACGGCTGAAAGTACGCTGCAGCAGGGCGGTATCCGTCACCGACCCCAGCACCATCGCCAGCGGCACCGGCAGGCCTTCTTCATCAGCAATTGAATGCAGCTCGCGGTGGATCTGGTACAAGCCGTATTCCGACTGGTCTAACAACACCATCAACACCGGGCGCTGGCGCAGTATCTGCCGGCACAACTCCGAGCCTATGGAACCGCCGGCGCCGGTCACCAGCACGGTTTTATCCGCCACCGACTGGGCCAGCAGGTGCGGCAGGGCCTCCACTTCGTTACGCCCCAGCAGGTCTTCGATACCCACGTCGCGTACGTTGGTGAGGGTCTGCCGCCCGGAAACCAGCGCGTTGATGTCCGGAATCAGCCGCACCCGGACCGAAAACTCGGCCAGGAAATCGATAATGGCGCGGCGGTCCCGGGCGTTGCGGCTGACCGCCACGAACACCTGCCGGGCGGTATTGTCTTTGAGAATCTGCCCCAGCAGTTTCGGTGCATAAACATAGATACCGTCAATACTGCTGCGCTGCAGCGTCTTGTTGTCGTCAACAAACGCCACCGGCTGGTATTCATCCCCCTGCATTAACAACCGCGCCAACTCCACACCCTTGCTGCCGGCGCCGTAGATGACAATGGGCTGCCGGGTATGGGCGCGGTTGCGGCGCTGGATGTATTCGCGCACCGCAAAGCGCGTGCCGCTGACGTACAGCAGCGCCAGCATCCAGAAAATCATCGGCACGGAACGCGGGAACCCCTTAAGCTGCAGCATAAAAGGCACCACCATCACCGCCAGGGCTGCCAGGGTGCAGCCCGCCAGCACCGCCAGCATGGCGTGATTACCCATGTAACGGATCACCTGCCGGTACAGGCCGAGGCGGCCGAACACCGGCACCGCAACACAGACGCAGATGACGAAGGCGGGCCAGTAGGGGGTAACCTCAGGGGATACTTCTCCTAACCGCAGCGCAAAGGCGCTCCACAACGCCACCGGCAGCATGATGACATCCGCCAGTACCGCAATGGCCTGCTTCTTGCGCCTTGAGAGTTCGTCCAACAGGTTCTTCATTCAGGCTGACCCGCTTTGAAATATACACACAGCGCCGCCAGCGGGGCCACCGCCAGCAGCAGCCACCACCACGCGGCGGGGTTGGCGCCGAACAGGGTCAGCACCTGGTAGCTGGTCATATCCGGGTTATTGGCGTGGGAGGCCGTGTAAGCCAGGGGCAGCAGCCATGCCGCGCTAAAGATCAAATACGCCATTGTTGTCCATAAGTGTCCTCGACGCCGGGCAATGCGCTGGTACAGGTGCGTCCGGTGTGCCTGGATATACGCCTGCCCGGAGAACATTCTCACACACAGGGTATATGTGGCGTCAAACCAGAAACCGGCGAGCAGTATCAGACTACCGACCAACGGTACTAAATCCTGCTGCCACAGGTACAAAACCAGCCCGCCGATCAACAGTCCCAACGGCAGGCTGCCCACATCACCCATAAATATTTTAGCCGGCGGCCAGTTAAACGCCAGAAAAGCCAGCGTGGCGCCGGTCAGCAGCCACACCAGTTGCGCAGACCACCCCGGCACACCGCCGCTGAGGATCTGCGCCCCCAGGCAGAACACCAGTACCTGAGCCGCGGCGATACCGTCGATGCCGTCCATGAAATTAAACAAGTTTACAAACCACAACAAAGCCACCAACAGCAAAACCGTCAACCACACCGCTACGGGTAACTGCAGACCCCACAGCACCAACGCTACCGCCGCCACCTGGGCAAACAGCCGCACCCACGGCCCCAGTTCATAAAGGTCATCCCAACCGCCGACCACCGTCAGCGCGCCGATGCCCAACAACCACCACCAGGCGAGATTCGAAGGGCCTGTCGCCATAAGCGGATTGTCGGCGGGGATAATATCCCATAACGCCACATAAAACACATATCCCAGCACCAGCAACATAATGCCCAGCCCGCCGCCTGCCGGAGTCGGCACCTGGTGCGAACTGCGCTCGTTGGGGGTGGCCAGCACTCCCGCCCGGCGCGCCGCCAGCAACACCAGCCACTGCAGCAGCAAACCGGCGCCCAGCCCCAGGGCGAGCATCAACGTGTCTGAAACCATGCCACTGTCTCTGCTATTTCCCGCGCCTGACTGAACGGCGGCTGCCAGCCCAGCCTGGCGCTGGTCTGCTGCATATCCAGGCGCAGTGGCGCAAACAGGCGGTTGGCGGTTGCCCCGGCGCCCAGCCAGCCGGCCAGAACACAGGCCGCATGAGCATTAACGGGCCACTGCCGGTCCGGTTGACCGCCGGCACGGGAAATCTGCCGGATCATGGCGCTGGTGCTGGTTTCTTCCGCATCCCGCACATGCCAGACGCCGGCCGCGTCGGTACATGCCGGGGCCGCCAGGGTCACCAGCAGATCCACCAGGTTGTTCACCCCCAGCCAGGCCCGCGGTTGTCGGGCGCCTGCCAGCGGCAACGGCAATCCGGACAGCGCATATTTCATCAAGCGCAGAAAGTTGGCTTTTACACCGGCCCCGTAGACCAGCGGCGGGCGCACCACCGCCAGCTGAGTGCCGCCGCCGGGCGCCCGGCTGAGCCGGCATTCCGCCTCGGCTTTGCTGCGTGCATACGCATCCGCCGGCTGCCGCGGGGCGTCCACCGCCAGCGGTTGCGCGGCACTTTCACCCAGCACTTTGATGGAACTCAGCCAGATAAACTTGCCCACCCCGGCGGCTACCGCGGCGTTGTACAGCGCCAGGGTTTCCTCAGCATTGACACGGGTCAACTGCCCGCTGTCAGCCTGCCGCGCTCCGGCATGGGCCAGCCCCGCCAGGTGAATCATCACTTCACAGCCGTTAAGGTCCGGCAAGCCGCCGCGGGCTGCCAGTTGCACCGGCCAGCCCCGCTGCCGCAGCGCCGGTAACAG
This sequence comes from Pseudomonadales bacterium, assembly GCA_028279305.1. Classification (GTDB taxonomy): domain Bacteria; phylum Pseudomonadota; class Gammaproteobacteria; order Pseudomonadales; family Azotimanducaceae; genus UBA4421. The sequence continues at coordinate 1,436 of JANQOA010000221.1, read as the reverse complement.
ATGACTGCCGATAAAACCGCCGGCGCCGCTGAGGGTAACGTTCATGTGCCGCACAGCTCCCGGTAAACGCGGAACGTATGTTCCACCACGTCGTCTACTGAAAATACCGCTTCGGCTTTCTCCCGCGCCGCGCGTCCGAATCGCTGACGCATGCCTTCATCCTCGCCGAGGGTGCGCATGGCATCCGCCAGCGGTTGCACCACCCGCGGCGGCACCAGCAGTCCGGTTACACCCTGGGCAATGACCTCCCGGCAGCCGGCGATGTCGGTGCCGACCATGGGCCGGCCGGCGGCGGATGCTTCCAGCAGGGTTTTCGGCAGCCCCTCGCGGTAGGTTGGCAGGCAGACCACGTGCACCTGCTGCATCAGGGCTGCCACATCCTGCACGTGGCCGAGCCATTCCACCCCGTATTCAGCCTGCATGGCCTGCAACTCGGCGGTGGTCAGGGAACTGGGGTTACCCTGATCCACGTCACCGGCCATGAGAAAACGCCACTGGGGATGCGCCGCCTGCACCTGGGCGGCAGCCCGGGCAAATTCGTACACGCCTTTATCACGCAACATGCGCGCCACCATGAGAAACGTGATCGGCGGCGGCGGCGCTGCCTCCGGGGTGAATGCATCCAGGACCACGCCGGAGCCGCGGATCAGCACCGCGCGCTCGCGGTGCACAATGGCATGGCCGATAAAACCGCGCATGTCTTCCGAGTTCTGAAAGATCACACGCATGTTCGGGTGCCGCAGGGCAAAACGGTACATGCTGTTGATCAGCGTACGCAGCACCGCGGCGCGAAAGCCCCGCCGGGTGAACATGAAGCCCATGCCGGGCACCGCGTTCACCACCGCCGCCACCCCGATGCGGCGTGCCGCCGCTGAACCGTACAGGACCGGTTTGATGGTCACGTGATGCACCAGATCCGGCTGTTCCCGGCGGTAAAGTTCTTTCAGGCGCTGGTAGGTGGTCAACTCGTCAACCGGATTAAAGCCGCTGCGCGACATGGGCACCGGCACGTAGCGCAAACCATGCCCGGCCAGGCCCCCTTCACCGGTATCGGGCGCCGCGGCCACCACCACTTCATGGCCCTGCTGCAATGCGGTCAGCCCCAATGGCAGCCGGTGGCTTAAAAAGAAATTGGCGTCGTTAACCACGTAAAGAATTTTCACTTAGGCGGCTAACTCTCTGTATACGTCCACATAAGCCTGCATACAGCCCTGCAGGGGATACTCAGCAGTCACCCGCTGCCGGTCCCGGGCCTGCCATTGCCGCGGGTCCGCCAGCACCAGGCTCAACTTTGCCTGCATGTCAGCAGCGTCATCCAGCGCGGCCACCCGCTGCGGGTCATCCAGAATACGGGCCACGTCACCCACGCCGGTGGCCACCACCGCGGTACCGCAGGCCATGGCTTCCAGCAGCACATTGGGTGAAGCTTCCTGCCG
>JANQOA010000187.1 GCA_028279305.1 Pseudomonadales bacterium | reverse complement strand
TGCAGGCTGGAACGCGCCACCCCAAGCTGGGCCAGCTTGGCGCGTAAGCTCAGGTGCGCCTCGTCGTAGGTCTGTTTCGGCGTATGGCCCTGCTGCAGCAGTTTGCGGAAGCGCTGTTCGGTATTCTTCGCCAGTTGGGTTTCCGCCTCAACCGCCGCCAGATTGGCCTGGGCAAAAGCCACGTCTGCCTGCGCCTGGCTGACATTGGCCTGCAGCGTAGTGCTGTCCAGGTGCGCCAACACCTGTCCCGCGGATACTGCGCTGCCGATGTCCACCAGCACCTGCGCCAGTTCCCCGCCCCGCTTAAAGCCCAGCCGGGCGGTACGCGCGGCCATTACCCTGCCGGCGTAGGTGCGCTGGGAGGCGTAGTTGCTGGAGGCTTCAACGGTGACATAAGCCACGTTGATGTCCGCATGGGCCTGAACTGCAAACAGGGCGCAGAGTTGCAGGCTTATGAGCACTACAGCGGCCAGCACGTACCGCCACCAACCGCGTGCTGCATTCCGGCGAATTGATCTTGCGTGCATGATTGCTCCGTATTTTTAATCTTAACGATGTTGACGATGAACACTTTAAGGCCTGATAATAGGCTTTATGTGTTCGATGTCAACATTTATGTGTGCGTTGTCAACTTATGTCGGACAAGTTAGCGGGGCGGGGGTGAAAAAAACCTCAAAGTGGTGTGAACGCCATTAAACCGGTAGGCTTTAATGCTGAGGGGAGCAATAATGACATCTGTTTCAAATATGAAATTGTTATGACCAGTCCAACCGCCAAAGCCCGCGAGACGTATCATCATGGAGAACTGCCGGATGTACTGATGTCGCTGGCGCTGACGCATATCAGTGAGCACGGCACGGAAAAACTCAGCCTGCGTGCCCTGGCGCGGGAGGCCGGCGTTTCACAGACAGCCCCATACAGGCACTTTCCGACGAAAAAGTGTTTACTGGCGGCGCTGGCAACCCGCGGCTTCAACAATTTGCGCGAATATATACGTGAAGCGCTGGACGGGCAGGAGGATGTACAACAAAGGTTTATTGCCATGGGCTGCGCCTACGTGCAGTTTGCAATTGATAACCCCATGGCTTATCAGCTGATGTTCGGGTCGGTACTCGGCGACTTTTCCGAATACGATATGCTGCACGAGGCGTCCGGTGACTGTTACGGCCAGGTACTGGAGGTGCTGCAGGAACTCATTGACGCCAACAGCCTGGATGAGGACCTGGCGCATCTGGGCGGGGTGGTCTGGTCGGGTGTGCACGGCATGGCGTCTTTATTGCTTAACCAGCACGCCAAGATGAGTCAGGGCAAATCAGCGAAGGGGGAGGCGCGCAGCGCGCCGATGAAATCCCTCACATTTATGGGCCGCGACCTCAGCAAATCCCTGCACACGATGTTCGGGCACTTGTTACGCTAGTCCGGCAGGCCCAGCACCCGCTTGGCAATAATATTCATCTGCACTTCGTTGGAACCACCGGCAATTGAACCGGCTTTGGAGCCGAGCCAGGTGCGGGTTAAATCCAGTTCTTCTGCTGAAAATGTATCTCCCTCCCAGCCCAGTGCCTGAGTCCCCCTGACTTTGAGCTGCAGTTCAAGCTGCTGTTTGCGCAGGTCCGCGCCGCGTAATTTGAATACCGATGTGGCTGCACCCGGGGTACCGCCTTCAGACTCCTCAACGCTGCGCGCCTGAGTCAGCGCCAGCGCCTTGGCGTCGATGCGGTATTGGCTGATCTCGGCGCGCAGCGGCGCGTCTGCCAGCTTGTTGTCCGCCATGCCGACGTAGGCGCGGGCGGCGTCCGCGATCGGCGTGCCGGTGGCGGCCTGGGCGGCTCTGCCGGTGGCGGCCTGGGCCAGCGCCTGAATGCCCGAACGTTCGTGCTGCAGCAGGCGCTTGCCTACGGTCCAGCCCTGGTTCAACTTGTGTACCAGATTGTTCTTCTGCGCCACCGCGTCGGTAAAAAACGTTTCGCAGAATGGAGAGGTGCCGCTGATCAGGCGAATGGGCCGGGTGGTGACCCCCGGCTGATCCATATCTACCAGCAGGAAGCTGATGCCTTCGTGTTTCGGGGCATCCGGGTCGGTGCGCACCAGGCAGAAAATCCAATCCGCGAATTGTGCCAGGGTGGTCCAGATTTTCTGGCCGTTGATCAGGAAGTGGTCGCCCTGGTCTACCGCCTTGGTCTGCAGGCTGGCCAGATCCGAGCCGGCGCCGGGCTCGCTGTAACCCTGGCACCAGCGCACTTCACCGCTGGCAATTTTCGGCAGGTGTTCTGCTTTCTGTTCGGGGGTGCCGTATTCGAGCAGGGTGGGCCCAATCATCGACACCCCCATGCCGGTCAGCGGGATGCGCGCGTTGATGGCTGACATTTCCTCCAGCAGCACCACGTACTCTTCTTTGCTCAAGCCGGCGCCGCCGTACTCTTCAGGCCAGTGCGGTACCGTCCAGCCGCGGCTGTGCATGCGTTCCAGCCAGGTGTACGAATCCGGATTCGGACTGCGCCGCTTACTGCCGCCGTTGACAATTTCGTCCTCCGGCATGTCCGTGCGCATGCTGGCTGGACAGTTTTCCTGCAACCACGTTCTCGCCTCCGCCCGGAAAGCCCGCAAATCAGTCATGTCACCTACCCCTGTGTTTGTCATCTCCCGGCTACAGATTAACCCGGCGGCGGATTATTTAAAACGGCGGCCGTTGCCCGGCAGACTGCCGGGTAAGCGCTGAGCTGGGGGTGGAAGTGAGCACTGGATCCCGGCAGCCGGGGTCAAAGGCCGCTTCAATAAGGTAAGATACGGCTCTTTTATTTGAGGGGAGTAAGCCCGTGGCCTACAACACGCCGGTTCCCAACCAGGGAACACACACCCGGCCGTTCTGGGAGGGTGCCAGACAAGGTAAACTGATGTTGCCGCGCTGCGTTGACTGCAACCGGGTGCACTGGTACCCGCGGCATATCTGTCCGTTCTGCCATTCGTTAAACCTGGAGTGGATTGAAGGCAGCGGTGAAGGCACCATCCATACCTATGCAGTTCAGCACCTGGCGTTCGGCCCGTGGGCGGAAGAGGCCCCATATGTCACCGCCTTCATCGATCTGAAAGAAGGCGACCGCATGCTTACCGTTTTACGCGGCGTCGACCCGAACAAACCCGAAGACATTCCCATCGGCGCCGCTGTGCAGGTGGAATTTGAACAAGCCAATGAAGACACCTATGTGCCGTTCTGGCGGCTTGTGGAGGGTGCCTGAATGCCGGGACAACTCTATAAAGCGGCTGCCATTGTTGGTGCCGCGGAAGCCAACGAAATTGGTTTTTTGCAAACACCCGTTACCGCCCTGCAACTGCATATCGAGGCGATAAAAAACCTCAGCGAGCAGACCGGTGTGCCCATCTCCAGCATAGACGGTGTGTTTTCCACCGGCTGGTCGTCGGAGTTGTGTGAACATCTGGGCATACAGCCCAAATACATTGACACCACGGCGGTAGGCGGCTGTTCTTTTGAAATGCATGTGCACCATGCCATGGCGGCGATCCATGCGGGCATCATTGATATTGCGCTGGTCAGCCACGGCGAGAACGGCCACTCGCGAAGCAAAATTGGCGGCGGCGGCAGCGGCAATTACGGCCGCGGTGCCGGCGCCGTATCCCCGGCGCAGGAGATGACCATGGCGTACGGCCTGAATGGCGCCCCGGCCAGCTATGCCCACGCCATGGTGAGGCACATGCACCGGTTCGGCACCACCCGGGAGGATTATGCCCACATTGCCAAAGTGACCCGCGACTGGGCAACGTTGAATCCCCGGGCGGCCATGTACTCCAAGGAAAAACATCCGTTCGGCGGTCCGATAACGGTGCAACAGGTGGAAGAGTCGCGGCTGATTGCCTGGCCGCTGACCATCCTGCACTGCTGTATGGTTACCGATCACGGCGGCGCGGTCCTGATCGCCAGCCCGCGGGTGGCGGCAGGGTTACACACGCGGCCGGTATGGATCGCCGGCGCTGGTGAAAGCATGGGTCACAGCAACATGCTGGAGATGGAAGACTTTACCGCCACTTCCGCATCACGCTCAGCACAGGCAGCGTATACCATGGCCGGACTGGGCCCCGACGATATGGAAATGGCGCTGCTGTACGACTCCTTTACCATCACCGCCGCCATCACCGCGGAGATGCTCGGGCTGGCGCCGCGGGGCGAGGGGCATACTCTGTGGAAAGACGGCCACGCCGCCCCGGGAGGCAGGTTTCCCATTAATACCAACGGCGGCGGTTTGTCTTTTAATCACAGTGGGATGTACGGCATGCCCCTGTTGATCGAAGGCTACCGGCAGCTCTCGGGTACCGCGGAAGACGGTGTGCACGGCGACCCGGGTAAACAGACCAGCGCACGGACCTGCGTGGTCAACGGCACCGGCGGCACCCTTTCCACCACCGGTACGCTGGTACTGATTGCCGACGACTGACATGGGTGCACACGGTCACAACGGGTTCACAGCCGCCGTGCTGAAGCGGCTGCTGCCTGTGACCTGGCTTGTGCTGACGGCGGCAGCCCAGGCGGACCCCATCAGCTCAACGCCGCGTTTTACATTTGCCGGCAACCTGGATTTTGCGGTTACCGGCGGCACCTTGCGCAGCCAGCCAAATTCAGGGGATGCCTGCGCGGTCAATAACTCCGACACCGCAACCTTGAGCGGCATTCCAGGCGGCTCAACCGTGGTTGCGGCGTTCCTTTACTGGGCCGGCTCCGGTCCTACGCCGGACAATAACGTGACCTTTAACGGCAGCGGCATCAGCGCGGACCGTACGTTCACTGAAAACTACACCATTGGCGCCATCAGCCTGGATTTCTTTTCCGGTTTTGCCGATGTCACCGGCCGGGTGAGCGGCAACGGCCTGTATAGTTTTGCTGATCTGACGGTAACCAATACCAACCTGGGCGGCGGTGGTTCCTACTGTACCAGCCAGGCGGTGTTATCCGGCTGGGGATTGATAGTGGTGTATTCCAATCCCAGCGAGCCGCTGCGGGTACTTAACATTTTTGACGGGCTGCAGGCTTTCCGCGGCAGTCAGATAGTGCTGAACCCTTCCAATTTTATAGTACCCGCATCACCGGTAGACGGCCGCATCGGTATTCTCAGCTGGGAAGGTGACGTTGAAAACTCCGCCGTTTTTGGCGGCGTGGCGGAAAACCTGCTGTTTGACGGCGTTTCCACCCCGCCGGTGAACCTCACTGATGCGCTGAACCCAACCAACAATCAATTTAATTCCACCGTTAATGTTAATGGGGCCGCCAACGAATACGGCGTAGACCTTGACGTATACGACCTCAGCCCTTACCTGCGGGCCGGTGACAGCAGCGCGCAGACTACCTATTCGTCCGGCGGTGATCTGGTGTTGCTGAGTGCGGAGGTGATATCAGTCACAAATACACCGGCGGTGGATCTGGCGCTGACCAAGAGTCACAGCGGAGACTTTTACCCGGGCGGCAGCCACACTTTCAACCTGACGGTCAGCAACAACGGCCCGAGCAACGCCACGGGGGCTGTGCAGATTTCCGATACTCTGCCCGCGCGCCTTGCCTTTAGTTCTTTTAACAGCACGGACGCCGGCTGGAACTGTGCAGCAGCGCTGCAGGTGGTGACCTGCAGTCATCCGGGCCCGCTGGCGGCCGGCAGCGCCCTGGCGGCGGTAAACGTGGTGGTGGATGTCAGCGACGGGCCGTCCGCCGGCATCAGCAATACGGCTACCGTGAGCGGCGGGTTATTCGACCCCATCAGCGGCAACAACAGCAGCACCGATAATATCAACATTGTAGCGCCGGATCTCTCCACCTCAACCAAAACGGTGGTGGATGTAAACGGGGTGCCGGCGCAGCCCGGCGATACATTGCGTTTTACCGTCAGCGTGACCGAGAGCGCCGGCGCAGACGCCAGCGGCGTGAGTGTGCAGGATGTGTTGGACGGCTTGTTGACCAACCTCAATGTCATCAACGCCGGCGGCGGCACGGACAATTCAAGCGCCACGACTTTGCAGATTGATGATCTTGCAGTCGGCGCGGGGGCTACGGTGGATATCGTATTTGAAGCGGACATTGTCAACAGCGCCGTGGCCGGAGACGTTGTCACAAACAGCGCGGACGTTACCAACCCCCGGGACGGCGGAACCGTAACCACGGTGAGTTCCAGCGATGTAAGCATCGGCAGCATTCCGCCGGCCAGCGGGGTGAAGAACCTGTATATGGGTGACATTCAGGGTTCCCAGAACAACCCGGTACTGCCCATGACACTCAGCCGGATACCGCTGGCGGCGCCCGGCAGCCCGGCGCGGGTACGCATCCGCCGTCAGGACAACAACCGGGTGTGGGCGCTGACCCCGGTGCTGCAGGCTGATCTCAGCCTGGACGGCAGCGCCGTGCCGGTGGTTCTGCAGATGCGGCGCAATAACAACACCGCCAACCGTAACGTACGGGTCAGCCTGGCTTATGATCTTGGCGGGTTGGCTACTCCCATCGGCTGCGTGGACGCGGTGTTGTCCAGCAGCGGCGCCGCCGGCCTCAGTAACACCCAGACGCGGACCTTTACCTTCAACGTGCCGCAGACGGATGGCAGTTGTAATCCTCTTGGCGGCGGCCCCATAACCATACCGGCAGGCGCGAGCATCACCCTGGCGGTGGACAACCAGGTCGGCGGCAGCAGTACCGGCCAGGCCATTTTTGTTTATCCCTTCAGCGACAGCAGCCCGGATACGTCACGGACCGAATTGCCGTCTACAACGGTGATCAACGTAGACAGCCTGACTTTTTATGATGCGCCATTCCCCGGCGGCACACCCGTGACGGCGCTGTCCCGGGGCCAGGATGTTTATGTGCGGACGGTGGTCAGCGACCCTTTCGGCACAGCGGACATCAGCGCCGTAAACTACAGCATAACCGATGCGTTGGCGGCAACCGCTGCAGCCGGTGCCATGCCCCAGGTGCAGGACAGCGGCGCGGACACCGCCACCTATGAAATAGCCTACACCATACCGCTGAGCGGTCCGGACGGTAACTGGACCGTGGATGTAAGTGCGGATGAGGGTACTGAAGGCACGGTCAGCCACAGCGCCCAGGCCGGTTTCCAGGTGGTTGGCGCCAACGTACTGTTGGAGAAGGAGGTGGAAGTGATTTCTGATGCCATCAGTGCCAGCAACCCAAAAGCCATCCCCGATGCGGTAGTGGAATATGTCATCCGGGTGGCCAACCAGGGTGCTGATGCCATGGCGGCGGACAGCGTGGTGCTGCAGGACAGCCTGCCGCCGGACCTGCGCTTTTACTTCGGCGTGCCGCCGAATCCGTTCACCTTTGAGGACGGCACCCCGGCCAGCGGCCTCAGCTTCACTTTTGGCGGGCTGGGTGACGGCGGCGACGACATTCAATTCTCCAACGACGGCGGTGCTACCTTTATCACCCCGGTGGTTGACGCCTTGGGGTTTGATGCCACGGTGCCGAAAATAAACTACGTGGAACTGAACCCCAAAGGGGTGATGGCGGGAGATAGCGGCGGAGGTGCGCCCGGGTTTGAGATTCGATTTCAAATGAGAGTTGAGTAGGGTGGTTGACTTTTGGAGTGTGTTCTATTGGGTGTTCAGTTCTGCCCGGGCTGCTTTGTAAATAGCAGGCGAGTTTCAGGATCGCCGTAAATACATCCCTGTAGGCTCCGGCGCCGACTTCCTGTCGGCGACGGTCCTGAAACTCTGCTATTCACACGCAGCCCTCCCGTATCCGCAGCCAAAAAACACGTTCCCAGCGCTGGAGTTTTGCTACACCCAGGCGTTGAACGAACACACTGGAATAACAGCCTGCAGTGAGGTTCCGCTAGACCCGGGTATCAACGCACGTTGGCCGGCTCTCGTCCCGGCAGGTGCACCAGGAAACTGCAACTGCCTGAATGTAGCGAAAACTCCACCGGGGTATCTACACACCAGGCTGGTGGACGGGTAACTAAGTTGTTTCGGGGTGTCGGCGACAGGATGTCGCCGCCACAGCCTACAGGGATGTACTTGCGGCGGCCCGGAACGACTTAGTTG